>NZ_JBIRVR010000063.1:0-1046 GCF_044387105.1 Streptomyces sp. NPDC020379 | reverse complement strand
TCGGCACCGGCGTGCGACACGAGGTCGCACAATGCAAGTAGACGCGATAAGGAGGTTGGCTCTCTGAAGTAGCCAATATCGCTGTCTCAGGTCAGTGCTCAAGACCTGTCCCCGCCCCGGCGCGCGTCGCGAGTAATCGCGGGGTGCGAAGCCCGGGGAACGTGGTCCAAGGGGTCCTGTTCCATCCAGGAGCCACAGGCCGGGGAAGGCCGAGCGGGTGAACGGAAGTGAATCCTCGTTGATGCCTCGTTACGACTCAGGCCCGTGGATGGAATGTGTGAAGGGCCGTTCAGAGCTGGCGGTTGAAAAGCGGCGAGTGCCGACCGGCGAGCCAGTGTCGGTCGGGAGAGCACCACTGCTCCGGGGTATAGAGGGCACCCAAACCGGCCGCATCTTGCATGTGCGGAACGTGGTAACCCCGTTGGAGACCAGACGTGCACACACCTGGTAAGCCGACCGCAAGGGAGGCCCAACTCTCCAGCGGGAACAGGAAGGCCCGAGAAGCGAAGGCCGGCAGCCGAAAGGAAACGGGAAACCGGACGAGGCAACGCGGCACCTCCGCCGACTGTCCGGATAACCGGCCGGATACAGGCTCCATGCCTGGCCCGAAAGGGAGCCCACGCAGGCCTGGTGAGTCTGCGAAGCACACGATGACGACGGCCCCAGAACCGATGGACAAGTTAGACGCTCCCGGTAACCGGGAAGCGAACGGACCTGAGGACGAACTCTTCGACTGGCAGTCGGTTGACTGGAACACGGTGGAAGAGGACGTACGGCGGCTGCGTCAGCGAATCTTCGCGGCATCAAGGAAAGGGGACCTGAAGAAGGTCCGCAACTTGCAGAAGCTGATGCTCCGTTCACGTTCGAACGCTCTGGTAGCGGTGAGACGCGTAACGGAGATCAACGCAGGACGCAAGACCCCAGGAGTGGACGGTTACACCGTTCTACGGGACAGTTCCAAGGCGGCACTGGCCGAGTGGACACAGTCCCGGGTGGAAACCTGGAAGCCGATGCCGGTCAGGCGTGTGTACGTAGCGAAGAGCAAT
>NZ_JBIRVR010000062.1:0-1052 GCF_044387105.1 Streptomyces sp. NPDC020379 | reverse complement strand
TCCAAAACCTCGGGAAGGTCGACCAGACCACCCCAACGGCCCACAAGCTCCAACGCCGCCACACGACCCAGACCCCACAACTGCGCCTGATCCAAGCCCGTCACACGCTCACTGGAGGCAACAGCAACCGCACCCCGCGTCACACACCACAACGGAGCCGCCACACCGGCATCACCAAGAGCCTGGACAAGAGCCAGCGTCAGCGCGACACCCCTCGGCACCGAACCGAACACCGCATCCCGACCACCGGCCAACGCCAGCAACGACACCACACCCGCAAAACCGGACTCCGACCCAAGCCCCTCAGCAATCACCGCACGATCAGCCTGTGACACCTCCAGCACCACCGGCCGCGCACCACGACCGGCCAGACCAGCCACACACCGCCCGACCCACGCATCACCAGCCAGACCAGCCGGAACAACCACCAACCAATCACCCGACAGCAACCCCGACGGCTCGGCGAAGGGCGACCAAGTCACCCGGTACCGCCAACTGTCCACCGCCAGCCGCTCACGGTCCCGATGGCGCCAGGCGGACAGCGCCGGGAGCACGGCCGCCAGCGACTCACCCGCCGTGTCACCCGAAGAAAGCTCCAGCAGCCCCGCGACCTCCGAGGCATCCCCGCGCTCCACCGCTTCCCAGAAACCGGCATCGGCGTTGTCGCCGCTGGACGTCACGGTCGATTCCAGCCAGTAGTGCTCACGCTGGAAGGCGTAAGTGGGAAGCGCTACCTGCCGAGGACGGGCCGGGGCCAGCAGCGCGGCCCAGTCCACGGAGTGACCCTGGACGTAAACCTGAGCCAGGGCCTCCAACAGCGAAGCTGCCTCGTCGCGATCCCTGCGCAAGGCGGACGCGAACACCATCTGCGGGGCGGTGTCCTGGCCCATGCCCGACAGAACACCATCCGGCCCCAGCTCCAGGCTCGTGGTCACACCCTGGTCCGCCATACACGCCATGCCGTCGGCGAAACGTACGGTCGCGCGGACGTGGCGCACCCAGTATTCCGGGTCACACACTTCGTCGGCGGTGACAAGACCGCCGGTGAGGTT
>NZ_JBIRVR010000061.1:0-1148 GCF_044387105.1 Streptomyces sp. NPDC020379 | reverse complement strand
TACTGACTTTGTTGGCGTGTTGTCGCGGCTGACATGTGTTGCCTGCCGCTGTACGTCAAGGGCCATGAGGTATCCGCAAGGGGGTGGCCTGACGGCCGAACGGCAGGCGTTTCGTGAGCGCATCCGGATGGACGCGGCAGCGATGTTCGCGGCGGGGCAGGGCAACGCGCTGGTGGCAAAGCAGCTGCGGGTCAGTGTGCGTTCGGTGCAGAGATGGCGGTGTGCCTGGCAGGAAGGTGGCGAGTCGGCCCTGCGGAGCCAGGGTCCGGCCTCGCGACCGAAGCTGGGCGAGCCCCTGGTGGCGGTGCTCGAGGCCGAGCTGGCGAAGGGGCCGGTGGCGCATGGCTGGTCCGACCAGACCTGGACCCTGTCCAGGATCAAGACGTTGATCGGCCGCCGGTTCCACAAGACCATGACGCTCTCGGCGATCGCGCAGATGCTGCACCGGCACGGTTTCAGCCACCAGGTCCCCGCCAGGTGTGCGACCGAGCGCGACGAGGGCGCGGTCACCGGTTGGGTGAAGGACACGTGGCCGCAGGTGGAAACACCGCGGCGGCGCTCGATGCCTGGATCGTCTTCGAGGACGAGGCCGGCTTCTCGATGACGCCGCCAACCTGCCGCACCTGGGCCAAGCGCGGCCGCACCCCGGTGGTCCGGGTCCGCGGCCGGTCCCAGCGCCGGTACTCGATCGCCGCGCTGTGCTGCTACAAACCTGGCGAACGCTCGCGCCTGATCTTCAGACCCAAGCGTCATGCCGACCACAAACGTGCAGGCCGCCGCAGCTTTGCCTGGACCGAGTACCGCGATCTGCTGACCGCCGCACACCACCAGCTGCAAGGCCCGCTTGTGCTCGTCTGGGACAACCTGAACGTGCACCTGGACGCCCGCCTGCGGGCCTTCATCACTTCCCGCGACTGGATCACGTCCTTCCAACTACCCTCCTACGCGCCCGACCTCAACCCGGTCGAGGGCATCTGGTCGGTGGTCCGAAGGACCGGCCAGGCCAATACTGCTTTCACCAGCCCGGAGCACCTGATCCGAGCCCTGCGACGCA
Source organism: Streptomyces sp. NPDC020379 (assembly GCF_044387105.1). NCBI lineage: Bacteria > Bacillati > Actinomycetota > Actinomycetes > Kitasatosporales > Streptomycetaceae > Streptomyces > Streptomyces sp. NPDC020379. Next base: position 94 of record NZ_JBIRVR010000061.1, on the reverse strand, counting down.
GACTCCGTGAAATCCAGTACCGCAGCGAAATCATCGACGGCTGCCTCACCGGAACCGGACTCACCCTCACGACACCACACCAACAAAGTCAGTA
>NZ_JBIRVR010000060.1:0-1168 GCF_044387105.1 Streptomyces sp. NPDC020379 | reverse complement strand
CCGGATGCCGCCTGCTCGCCGGAGCGGCTGTTCTGTCTGGTCCACGGCCGCAATGGCCGCTCATCGGACCATGTGGTGCCGGGCTGGCCGTACTCGTTCGTCGCCGCGCTTACCCCGGACCGGACCTCGTGGACACAGGTCCTGGACACAGTCCGCCTCGGACCCGCCGACGACACGGCGGTGGTGACCGCCCGCCAGCTGCGGGCCGTGGTCGAGTGCTTGATCAGGGCCGGGCAGTGGCGGGCGGGTGACAAGAAGATCCTGATCGTGATGGACGCCGGCTACGACCCGATGCGCCTGGCACACGTACTGTCCGATCTGCCCGTCGAGGTGGCCGGACGCCTGCGCTCGGACCGGGTCCTGCGGCTCGCGAAGCCGGCCTACGTCTACGACCCCAAAGGCGGCCGGCCGCCGAAGCACGGGCCCCGGTTCAAGCTTACCGACCCCGCCACCTGGCCCGAGCCCACCGTGCTGACCAGGAACGACACTGCACGCTACGGCAAGGCCGAGACCCAGGCATGGGACCGAGTCCACCCCTTGCTGACCCACCGCTCCGCGTGGATCGACGACAACGGGGAACTTCCCCTGGTCGAGGGCACCCTGCTCCGGCTGAAGGTCGACCACCTCCCCGGCGACCGCGACGCGCCACCCATCTGGCTGTGGTCCTCCGCCATCGGCGCCGACGCCGAGCACGTCGACTTCGTGTGGTCGTGCTACCTGCGGCGCTTCGACCTGGAGCACACGTTCCGCCTGTTCAAGCAGACCCTCGGCTGGACCAGACCGCGGCTGCGGAGCCCGGAGGCGGCGGACCGGTGGACCTGGCTGATCATCGCGGCGCACACCCAGCTCCGCCTCGCGCTCCCACTCGCCGTGGACCAGCGCAAGCCCTGGGAGAAGACCAGCCGGCCCGGCACCACGCTCACCCCGACCCGCGTCCGCCGCGGGTTCAGGAACATCCGACTGCACCTCGGCAGTCCGGCCCGTGCGCCCAAACCGTCCAGGCCAGGCCCCGGACGGCCCCCAGGTATCCCGAACCGCCACCGGCCGACCCGCCATGACGTGGGCAAAACCGTCAAGCGACCCGAGACGCTGATCGAACGCGACCGGAACAGACCACAGCGACCACAGCCTCAATACAGAGAGTGACCACCCGATGTAAAGGAACAAG
>NZ_JBIRVR010000059.1:0-1210 GCF_044387105.1 Streptomyces sp. NPDC020379 | reverse complement strand
TGCTCGATTCCTCTTTCGGTGGGTATATGTCCTGGTGACAGGTCGGTCTCGGGGGTGGGGTGCCGGGCGATGGTCTTACGGACACGGCAGGACAGCAGGCCAGGCGAGCGGGGGATGGTGCTGCGGCTGGCGAGGTCGAGGAAGGCTCCGCGGGACCTGGCGATGCGGGCGAGAATGGTCGAGCTGAGCTGGGCCGGGGAGACCGTTCCGGTGATCGCCTACGAGCTGGGCTGCAGTGAGAAGACCGTGCGGTGCTGGTTGCACCGCTTCAACCAGTCCGGGCTCGAAGGGCTGGAAGACCTCGGTGGCCAGGGACGCAAACCCAGGATCACCCAGGCGGAACGCTCACACATCATCGCTCTGGCCAGGTCAGCGCCACCGGGCCGGCTGGAAGTACAGCCGGACGGTGAACTGGAAGCCGCTGACGAGTCGGGGCCGCCGCTCTGGACACTGGACACACTCGCCGAGGCGGCCCGGCAGGACGGGATCGAGGTCGGGCGTTCCCAGGTGCGACGCATCCTGCTCGCCGAGGGAGTGCGCTGGCGACGCACCAGATCCTGGACCCGGTCAAGGGATCCGGACTTCGAGGGAAAAGGACGCGGATCACCGGCCTTTACACCTGCCCGCCCGACGGCGCGACGGTCATCTGCGCCGACGAGCTCGGGCCGGTGATCCCCCGCACCTTCCCGCCGGCGCCGGGCTGGTCGCCGGACGGCCACCGCATCAAATCCGAGATCGACTACAGCCGCGGGCCGCAGAAGACCTGGGTCTACGGCGGCCTTCGCGTGCGGGACGGTCAGCAGGTCACCATGACCGCCTCCTCCCGCAACAGCGCCTTCTACCAGCAATTCCTGAAACGGATCGAGACCGCCAACCCCACCGGCAACATCTATGTGATCACCGACAACCTCTCCTCGCACAACAGCCTGTCGACCCGTACCTGGCTGGAGGACCACCCCCGCATCCGCCACGTCTTCATCCCTGTCGGAGCCTGCTGGCTCAACCTCCAGGAAGGCTGGTGGCGCATCTTCCGCAAGACCGCTCTCGCAGGCCAGTCATTCGCCGGACCAGCCGAGATCGACCACGCCACCCGCCTCGCAACCACCCAGCTCAACAAGCGTGCACGTCCATGGGTATGGGGCAGGCCCCCGCCTCCAACCCGCCAACTACGACGCCGATATGTGTACACCGAAAGAGGAATCGAGCACTA
>NZ_JBIRVR010000058.1:0-1338 GCF_044387105.1 Streptomyces sp. NPDC020379 | reverse complement strand
GTCAAGCCTGGGCTGGTCATGCGACAGCTGCTTCGGGGACCCGTGACTCGTAGAAGGTGCCGTCGCGGAGCATGGCGAACAGGACGCTGATGCGGTGGCGGGCGAGGCGGAGGAGGGCTTGCGTGTGGGTCTTGCCGCGGGCTCGGCATTTGTCGTAGTAGGTGCGGGAGGCGGGGTCGTGCAGGGCGGCGAACGCGGAGAGGAACATGGCCCGTTTGAGCTGCCGGTTTCCGCTTCGGGGTGCGTGTTCGCCGTGGATGGAGGTGCCCGAGGACTTCGTGGCCGGGGCGAGACCGGCGTAGGAGGCGAGGTGGGCGGCGGTGGGGAAGCTGGTGCCGTCGCCGACGGTGACCAGCAGGACGGCGGCGGTCCTGACCGCGACCCCCGGCATCGAGGTCAGGACCGGGGAAAGAGGGTGGTCCTCCAGCAGGGCTTTGATCTGGGCTTCCAGGGCCCGGCGCTGTTCGTGGACGGCCGCGAGCGAGCGGGCCAAGGACGGGATGACCACGTCCAGGGTGCCGGTCCCGGGAACGACGACGGTCTGCTCGTCGAGCGCGTCGAAGACGTCGTCGATCAGCCGCTGGGCCATGCGCGGGGCCTTGGGCCGGATCACTTCGACGAGTCTGCGGCGGCCGGCTTTCCGCAGGGCGGCCGGGGATCCGTAGCGTTCCAGCAGCCACGTCACCGCGGGGTGGTCAAGGCGGGGCCCGAGGATGCGTTCCAGGCTGGGGTGGAACTGGGTGAGCAGGCCGCGTATGCGGTTGGAGGTGCGGGTGGCCTCGGCCGCGAGGTCCTGGTCGAACCCGGCCAGCACGGTCAGCTCTGCGGTGATCTCGTCGGTGAGTTCCAGCGAGCGCAGGGTGTGGGGCACGGTGCGGGCGGCGTCCGCGATGACAGCGGCGTCCTTCGCGTCGGTCTTGGCCTCGCCGGGGTAGAGGTCGGCGATCCGGCGCATGGCAAGTCCCGGCAGGTAGGCGACCTTGCAGCCCGCGTCGCGGGCCACGGTCAGCGGGAGAGCGCCGATGGAGGCGGGCTGGTCCACGATCACCAGGACGGTGCCGAACTTCGCGGCCAGTTTGTCGAAGACGGCCCGCAGCCTGGGCTCGCTGTTGGGCAGGGGCTTGTCGAGGACCTTCTTGCCGGCCGGGGTCAGCCCGTGGCCGTGGTGGGCGGTCTTGCCGACGTCCAGGCCGAGGAACACGCCCACGTCGCCGGTGTCGAACATCGTGCTCTCAACTCCTTTGATGCGGCTGGCCTTGGCGTCGGTGTCGTACGCGCGCATCCACGTTATGCAGACCTGCCGCCCGTGAACTGTCCGGCTTTGCACCGGACCGGACG
>NZ_JBIRVR010000057.1:0-1348 GCF_044387105.1 Streptomyces sp. NPDC020379 | reverse complement strand
CGTTGAAGACGCTGGGGATGATGTAGTTCGCGTTGAGTTCGTCTTCGGCGACGACGTCGGCGAGGGCGCCGGCGGCGGCGAGCATCATCTCGGTGTTGACGGTGCGGGACTGGGCGTCGAGGAGGCCGCGGAAGACTCCGGGGAAGACCAGGACGTTGTTGATCTGGTTGGGGAAGTCGGAGCGGCCGGTGGCGACGACGGCGGCGCTCCGGCGGGCGAGGGCGGGGTCGACCTCGGGGTCGGGGTTGGCGAGGGCGAAGACGATCGCGCCGTCGGCCATGCCGGCGACGTCTTCGCCGGTCAGGACGTTGGGGGCGGAGACGCCGATGAAGACGTCGGCGCCGGCGACGGCTTCCTTGAGGGTGCCGGTGATGCCTTCGGGGTTGGTGTTGTCGGCGATCCAGCGCAGGGCGGATTCGGGGCCGGCGGCGACGAGGTCGTGGCGGCCGGCGTGGACGACGCCGTGGATGTCGGCGACCACGGCGTGCTTGACGCCGGCGGCGGTCAGCAGTTTGAGGATGGCGGTGCCGGCGGCGCCGGCGCCGGACATGACGACGCGGACGTCGCCGATGTTCTTCTCCACCACGCGCAGGGCGTTGGTGAGGGCGGCGAGGACGACGATGGCGGTGCCGTGCTGGTCGTCGTGGAAGACGGGGATGTCGAGGGCTTCGCGCAGGCGGGCTTCGATCTCGAAGCAGCGGGGTGCGGAGATGTCCTCGAGGTTGATGCCGGCGAAGCCGGGGGCGATGGCCTTGACGATCTCGACGATGGCGTCGGTGTCCTGGGTGTCGAGGCACAGGGGCCAGGCGTCGATGCCGGCGAAGCGCTTGAAGAGGGCGGCTTTGCCTTCCATGACGGGCAGGGCGGCCTTGGGGCCGATGTTGCCCAGGCCCAGGACGGCGGAGCCGTCGGTGACGACGGCGACCGAGTTGCGCTTGATGGTCAGGCGGCGGGCGTCGTCGGGGTTCTCGGCGATGGCCATGCAGACGCGGGCGACGCCGGGGGTGTAGATCATGGAGAGGTCGTCGCGGTTGCGGATGGGGTGTTTGGACGCCATCTCGATCTTGCCGCCGAGGTGCATGAGGAAGGTGCGGTCGGAGACCTTGCCGACGCTGACGCCCTCGATGCCGCGGAGTTCCTGGACGATCTCGTCGGCGTGGGCGGTGGAGGTCGCGGCGACGGTGACGTCGATCCGCAGCTTCTCATGGCCCGAGGCGGTGACGTCCAGGCCGGTCACCGAGCCGCCGGAGGACTCCACGGCCGTGGTGAGCTGGCTGACCGCGGTCCCGCTCGCGGGGACCTCCAGCCGGACCGTCATCGAGTACGAGACGCTTGGCGCCGTTGCCAT
>NZ_JBIRVR010000056.1:0-1435 GCF_044387105.1 Streptomyces sp. NPDC020379 | reverse complement strand
ACACAGTGGACGCGAGCAACTGAGGACAAGCCCTCGGCCTATTAGTACCAGTCAGCTCCAACCGTTACCGGTCTTCCACACCTGGCCTATCAACCCAGTCGTCTACTGGGAGCCTTAACCCCTCAACGGGGGTGGGAGTCCTCATCTCGAAGCAGGCTTCCCGCTTAGATGCTTTCAGCGGTTATCCCTCCCGAACGTAGCCAACCAGCCATGCCCTTGGCAGGACAACTGGCACACCAGAGGTTCGTCCGTCCCGGTCCTCTCGTACTAGGGACAGCCCTTCTCAAGACTCCTACGCGCACAGCGGATAGGGACCGAACTGTCTCACGACGTTCTAAACCCAGCTCGCGTACCGCTTTAATGGGCGAACAGCCCAACCCTTGGGACCGACTCCAGCCCCAGGATGCGACGAGCCGACATCGAGGTGCCAAACCATCCCGTCGATATGGACTCTTGGGGAAGATCAGCCTGTTATCCCCGGGGTACCTTTTATCCGTTGAGCGACGGCGCTTCCACAAGCCACCGCCGGATCACTAGTCCCGACTTTCGTCCCTGCTCGACCCGTCGGTCTCACAGTCAAGCTCCCTTGTGCACTTACACTCAACACCTGATTGCCAACCAGGCTGAGGGAACCTTTGGGCGCCTCCGTTACTCTTTAGGAGGCAACCGCCCCAGTTAAACTACCCACCAGACACTGTCCCTGATCCGGATCACGGACCCAGGTTAGACATCCAGCACGACCAGAGTGGTATTTCAACGACGACTCCACGAACACTGGCGTGCCCGCTTCACAGTCTCCCACCTATCCTACACAAGCCGAACCGAACACCAATATCAAGCTATAGTAAAGGTCCCGGGGTCTTTCCGTCCTGCTGCGCGAAACGAGCATCTTTACTCGTAGTGCAATTTCACCGGGCCTATGGTTGAGACAGTCGAGAAGTCGTTACGCCATTCGTGCAGGTCGGAACTTACCCGACAAGGAATTTCGCTACCTTAGGATGGTTATAGTTACCACCGCCGTTTACTGGCGCTTAAGTTCTCAGCTTCGCCTGGACGAATCCAAGCTAACCGGTCCCCTTAACGTTCCAGCACCGGGCAGGCGTCAGTCCGTATACATCGCCTTACGGCTTCGCACGGACCTGTGTTTTTAGTAAACAGTCGCTTCTCGCTGGTCTCTGCGGCCACCCCCAGCTCAGGAAGTAAATTCCATCACCGGAAATGGCCCCCCTTCTCCCGAAGTTACGGGGGCATTTTGCCGAGTTCCTTAACCATAGTTCACCCGAACGCCTCGGTATTCTCTACCTGACCACCTGAGTCGGTTTAGGGTACGGGCCGCCATGAAACTCGCTAGAGGCTTTTCTCGACAGCATAGGATCATCCACTTCACCACAATCGGCTCGGCATCAGGTCTCAGCCTTACATGTGTGACGGATTT
>NZ_JBIRVR010000055.1:0-1521 GCF_044387105.1 Streptomyces sp. NPDC020379 | reverse complement strand
GTGAGGAGACCTGCGTTCCAGCCGGTGTCAGGTAGGACCGCCGCATTACTGCGGCGGTCCCCCCTCAGAACCGTGCGTGCCACTCGTCGCGGCACACGGCTCAAGCGAGTCCTACTGGCCTGGGATAAGGCGATGCTGCTCGCAGATACGGGGAAGGCTGCCGCTCCAGTCGTTTCCCGCAGTGTGCGTGGATGAGTTGATTCCGCGGAACCTTCCGATCGCTTGCTCTGGTGGTCTCCGCGAACGACATGACCGCCTTAAGACGGATCGCTTTGCGGATTCCGGTGAACCACGTGGCCCAGTCGTCCGGGTGTTGTGGCTCAGTGTCGGCGTAGAGCAGGTATTCGCCGCAGAGCGGGCACTTTCCACGCTGGCGTTGCATCATTCGGATGCGCACGTCGCTAAGCGGTGGCTTGTGTTCCCGCCGCCGCTGTGCCCAATATTCGGCAAGTTCAGGGTCGTCCGGGGAGGCGTTCCCGTTGACCATCACGTGCCGGACGATCGGCGTCCAGGCAAGCTTGGTGAGGTATCGGCCCGAAGCTCGGTCGCCGAAAATCCACCGTGCTTGGCTGGCGGGGTTGAACGCGCCGAAGTAGCGTTCACTGATCCACTTCTTCGACTTGTTCGGGTGCGTGCGAGCCGCCCAGCGAAAGACGGCCCACCAGAGGTAGTCGTCGACGTCGCTGTACACTCGCTTGGACACCCCGTTCCGGTAGTAGGCAGCCCACCCTCGAAGAATCGGGTTCAGCACCGTGATCACTTCGAGTGCGTTGGTCCCGCGAAGCATGCGCAGTTCATTACGCAGTCTGTTGCGGAACCGGGCCACCGCCGCAGAGCTCGGCTTGATCAGCAGCTTGCTTCCTTTGTAGCGGCGGACGTTGTACCCGAGAAAGTCGAAACCTTCGTCGAGGTGGACGATACTCGTCTTCTCCTCGTTGAAGGCCAGACCCCTCGGCGCCAGCCAGTCGGCAAGCCGTGCCTTGACTTCTTGTGCCTGGTCATAGGAGTGACACAGGGCGACGTAGTCGTCGGCGTATCTGATCAGTACCGGGCTGCCAGGTGCCGTCTTTCCGGTATGAACACCGTCAGTTCGGTATCTGACCCCTGCGGCCTCTTCCATTCCATGAAGAGCGATGTTCAGCAGCAGAGGGCTGATGACTCCCCCTTGCGGAGTACCTTCCGCAGTCGGGGCGAACGTCCCGTTCTCGATCACACCAGCTTTGAGCCACGCCCGCACCAATTCCCTGGCTGGGAAGGTCGCGAGCGAGGCGATGAGCCGTTGGTGGTCGATGCGGTCGAATGCCGCCGCCAGGTCGGCGTCGAGCACCCACCTGCGCTTGGAGAGGCGTCCTCTCGCCACGTGGAAGATGGCTTCGATCGCGTCGTGGCAGCCGCGGCCGGGCCGGAATCCGTAGGATCTCGGCTCGAACCGCGCCTCCCATTCGGGCTCCAGCGCGTTCAGCACCAGGGCCTGCATGGCCCGGTCACGGATCGTCGGAATTCCCAATGGGCGCTGTTTTC
>NZ_JBIRVR010000053.1:0-2482 GCF_044387105.1 Streptomyces sp. NPDC020379 | reverse complement strand
TTCAGGGAACATGCAGTAGAGATTGCCGCCAGTACGGCGTGAGTGGCCGCCTCGCCGTCCTCGCGGACGCCGTGGCAACTCGAAGAACTCTACACGAGCCCGTAGGACGCATCAAACCCGTGGCGCAAGGGGGTTTCGCAGGGGTACGGTCGGCGCATGACTCAGCATGCGTGCCGCAGCACTCGGCAGTGGTGGGCCGCCTGACCGGCGGCCCGTCTTCTGCGCATGCATCCACGGCCGCCGCCTCGGCGGCCTTTTTGCTGTCCGTGGTGGTGGTCCCTCTCCAAGGGAGGCAGGACCCCATGACCCGGATCTTCAGCGGTATCAAGCCCACCGGCCACCTGACGCTGGGCAACTATCTCGGAGCCGTACGCCAGTGGGTCGAGACGGACCAGCACAAGGCCGACGCGCTCTTCTGCGTCGTCGACCTGCACGCCCTGACCGTCGACCATGACCCCGCCAGGGTCCGCAGGCTCAGCCGGCAGGCGGCCACGCTGCTGCTCGCCGCAGGGCTGGAGCCGTCCCGCTGCACGATGTTCGTGCAGAGTCATGTGGACGAGCACACCCGGCTCTCCTATCTGCTCGAGTGCACGGCATCCGACGGCGAGATGCGCCGGATGATCCAGTACAAGGAGAAATCCGCGCGCGAGCGGGCGACCGGCGGCAGCGTACGGCTGTCGCTGCTGACGTACCCCGTGCTGATGGCGGCCGACATCCTCGCCTATTCGGCGGACGAGGTGCCCGTGGGCGACGACCAGGCCCAGCACGTGGAGCTCACGCGTGACCTGGCCGTGCGCTTCAACCAGCGATACGGCCGCACGTTCACCGTGCCGAAGGCCGTACTCCCGAGCGTGGCCGCCAGGGTCATGGACCTCCAGGACCCCACCTCGAAGATGGGCAAGTCCCACGCGGAGACGGGCGGGATCGTCTATCTCCTCGACGAGGCGGACGTCGTACGCAAGAAGATCATGCGCGCGGTGACCGACAGCGGCAGCTCCGTCGTATACGACCGGGAAGAACAGCCCGGAGTCGCGAATCTGCTGGAGATCCTCGCGTCCTGTGTCGGTGGAAAGCCCGCGGAGCTGGCCGAGGGGTACGACTCGTACGGCGCTCTGAAGCGGGACACCGCCGATGCCGTGCTCGAACTGCTGCGGCCGGTGCGGGAAAGGCACGCGGAATTGTGCGCCGACCCGGGATATGTGGACGCGGTCCTGCGCACCGGGGCCGAGCGGGCCAGGAAGGTGGCCCGACCGACCGTCGACGCGGCTTACGCGGCGATCGGTCTGATGCCGCCCGCCTGAAAGCACGAAGAACGGCCTCGGAGACCGAAAGGGAATCCGAGGCCGTTCCGTACGAACTATCGCCGCTGTCAGGCTTGCCCGGAGGCCAGTTCCCGGCTGCGGTCGCGAGCCGCTTCGAGTGCGGCGATCAGGGCGGCCCGTACGCCGTGGCGCTCCAGCTCGCGGATCGCGCTGATCGTCGTGCCCGCCGGCGAGGTGACCGCCTCGCGGAGCTTGACCGGGTGCTCGCCGCTGTCGCGCAGCATCACGGCCGCGCCGATGGCCGCCTGGACGATGAGGTCGTGAGCCTTGTCCCGCGGGAGGCCGAGGAGGATGCCGGCGTCGGTCATCGCCTCGACGAGGAAGTAGAAGTACGCGGGACCGGAGCCGGAGAGGGCCGTCGCCGCGTCCTGCTGGGACTCCGGGACCCGCAGCGTCTTGCCGACGGGCTTGAAGATCGCTTCGGTGCGGAGGAGGTGGTCCTCCGTGGCATGGGTGCCCGCGGAGATCACGGACATGCCCTCGTCCACAAGGACGGGGGTGTTGGGCATGACGCGCACGACGGGGACGCCCTCCGGCAGCTTCTCCTCGAAGAAGGCTGTGGGGACGCCGGCCGCGGCGCTGATCACCAGTCGGTCGGCGGGCAGGTGGGGGGCGAGCTCCTCGAGGAGCGTCGCCATGTCCTGCGGCTTCACGGCGAGGATCAGGGTGTCGGCGGCCTTGGCGGCCTCGACGTTGGTGACGGTGTCGACGCCGTAACGGGCGCGGAGCGCCTCGGCCCGCTCCGGGCGGCGGGCGGTGACCAGCAGGTCATCGGTCGACCAGCCGGCGCGGATCATCCCGCTGAGCAGTGCCTCGCCGATCTTTCCTGTGCCGAGAACAGCGACTTTCTGGGCCACGGGGCTCGCTCACCTCTTCTGCGCTGGAGTTCAGGGGCGTCCCGAGCCATCTTCGCACCCGGCACGCACCCCACGCGGCGGCGTGGGAGAACCGGAGGACGACGAGGGCTCACGATCGCCGTCGCCTGCCCTGAGTCCCGATCGAGCTGGAGCTCGAACTTCCTCAAGCGGAAGGCGGTACCGTCGGTCGCAGCGCACGAATAAAAAGGTCCGGGAACGCAGAAATGCCCTGGCAGGAACCGGAGTTCCCACCAGGGCATTTCATCAAAATTTGTTCGGCGGCGTCCTACTCTCCCACACGGT
>NZ_JBIRVR010000052.1:0-4884 GCF_044387105.1 Streptomyces sp. NPDC020379 | reverse complement strand
GTACCAAGCGGTGCCACCTCGGACGACGTCGTTGCCGTTCTTGTCCTTCTTGGTCTCGACCGGGGAGACGCCGACGCGGAAGCCCACCAGCTCGACCGGCTGAGGCATCCCGCCGAGGGGCTGAGCAGGGTCCGTGTGCGAGGCCACCCCGATCTTGAGGACCTCGTTCTCGACGCGGCCGAACTGGTCGAAGCCAGCGACGACCTGAACCTCCCACTTCGGAAGGCCGTCCTTGGTCTTGTCCTGCTGCTGGGTGCCGAACGCCATCTTCGGCGAGCAGCTGAGGAACATCACGAGCTTGAAGGTTCGGGCCTGATCGACGTGGAAGATCGCGGGCATGGTAACTCCTCCTGGTTGACGGACAGTTGGCGTTCTCTCGCCTCCTGCGGTGCTGGGCTCTACACTGGACCCAGTTGGGGAGGAGTGTCAACCGGTTAATGGATTCGACGGAGGAGTTACCCAAGATGGTTGTACCGCAACAGACCGCTGACCAGGCCGTTTGCGATCTTGAGCGCGTTCGGGATCTCGCGATCTTCGCTCTGGCCGCAGACCGGACCATCCGGTCAGATCCTGCCGAGTGGTATCGAACCGTCCTGCGGGCCGTCGCCGACATCCGCGATGCCGCCCGCGACACGGAGCGTGCTCTGTCCGACCAGGCCCAGGCCGACGCCGTGTTGACGCCGACGGAGATTGCGCGGGCAGCCCGGCTTTCAACTGCGGCTCTGTATAAGCGAAAGAAGAAGGTATGACACCAGCCACGACGTAAGGCCCTCGCCGAATTCGGCGGGGGCCTTTCGCATTACTCCGGCTGAGGCCGGAGCATCCGCCGCAGGCGGTCGCGCGATTTTGGTCCGTGGATGGACCGAACCTTTAGTGAGGCTTTAATCGGCGGGGCCCCTCCGGAAGCAAGAAAAGGGGCCGAGTGCCAAATACTACGGTGAGGGCATCCTGCCCTCTCCATTGGTACAAGTATAATGGCCCCTTTTCATGCTTCCGCCCCACCGATCAAAGCCTCACCAAAGGTTCTCTGACGGTTCGTCAGGCAGCGTCTGACGTGGCATCAGGTTTGACTGACGGTTCGTCAGATTCTGTCTTAGGAGTGCACTTCTTGACAGACCAGATCTGATGTGCTGTGAGGAGCTTCACGAGGGCAGGGAATCCGCCGGTCTCGACCGCTTCGAGGATCGCCGACTCCAGGCCGTGCATGACCACGAGCTTCCAGGCCGCTTCGCCGAGTTCGGCCACGTCGTGACCGCCGACCTCCTCTTCGACCAGGTCATCGTCCGTCGTGTTCGCGACACCGAGTCTGCCCTTGAGCCCCTGGGACCACCGGATCATGCTTTTGCCTCGGGTGCCCTTTTCGTATTCCTGCCAGAGGGGAATTACCGCAGCATCACCGGTAATTGACAGATACTCAATCATTTCGAAAGGCGTAAGACTTCCGAGTTTTCCTTTCTTGAGATCGCCTCTTGCCATTTCGTTTCCGATGTGCTTTCCGGAATCCTGAGCCTTAGCGATGTATTCGCCTGCACCTTCGGCGGTCATCACCTTGTCCCACTTGACGCCGTGTTCCTTGCTCGCGGGGTATCCCTGTTTCTTCGTCCAGTCCATCCAAATCCGCTGCCAGCGAGCCATCATGTAGGCGAGTTCCTTGGTGTCAGGTTCGCCGTCGAAGCAAACGATCACGTGCAAGTGCGGGTGCCATCCGTTCTTGCCGTAGGTGACCTCTTTCGAGTTGATGGTCCCGATCTTCCCTGTGACCTTCTTTTCGCGGACGGCCGCTTTTCCATTACCCAGTCGGCGAAATGCGGCTGACAGTGCGTCGATCAGATCGGCGAGTGCGTGTCCTTTGGCGTGTCGCACGGTGAAGGTGACCATCCAGGCCGTGCCGCCTTCGAGGATGAGGCGGGCGACCCCAGCGGCGATTTCGTTGGCGCGGCCCGCGCGGATCTTGGCGGAGCAGACCGGGCACAGCCAGATGTTCGCGCAGGCGCAGACCCCGGAGGCGTAGGCGACACCGTCACGGAGCTTGATCGTGACCCGGTCGACCTTGCCGTCTCGGCTTTGGGCCATGACTCTGCCGCAGGCCATGAGCCGCTTGACCGTGGTGATCGACCAGATGACCCGGCGTGATGCGAACCGCCGCCGACGGCGACAGCACGGCATCGGTCCACTCCCGCATTTGTGCTGGTCAGAGCCCGTTTCGGACTCGGAGGGTGAAACAAAGTCCGTAGTAGTACCAAGAGGGCCGCCGCCGCCGTCCGCCAGGCCGCCAGGGGCGGCCCGGACTCGCCCTTCCTGCCTCCGGCCCAGGGCGGCCCGGGAAACCTGGCGGCCGTCGACGGCGGCCCGGCGCATGGTCCCCGCGGCTTCTTCCCCGTCGAGCCGTCCGGGCTCGACTGCACACGCGGTCGTGTCCTTGCCTCGCCTCGTGTCGGCGTCGTGCTCTACGCTGGTCATTGTTCGTTCTCCGGTCGCGGCTCAGTGGGCGGAGAGCAGAGGCCCGGCCGTCGTCAGCGGTCCGGGCCTCCGTCATGCGTGAGGGTCGTTCGTCGGGTTCAGGCCGGAAGCGCCGGCGGACCGGCACTTCCTTGAGATCCTTGCGGGCCTGAGTGCCCGGCGCGGGTTGGACGCGCCGGGCGCTCTCACCTGAAGTCGGGGTAGACCTGGCGGACGAGGGCAGCGATTTCGTGCTCAGGGCGGCCCAGGAGGCCCGCAGCGTCGAAGGCGCGGTTGGCCTCCCAGGCGGCACGGCTCAGGGCTTGCTCGGACCTCTGGGGGTCCTCGATGGCGGCTTTGAGCGTCTGCGTCAGGCGGTAGTAAGCCTGAACGGCGTCGAGGGTGATCTGGTCCATGATCAGCCTTCCGTCCTGGCGGTCAGCCAGGTGACGTACTCCTGGCGGACGTAGGCGCGAAGTCCCTGTTCCTTCCAGACCTCATGATCGACGTCGTAGTGGCTCCCGCCCATGTGGTGGCGCTTGTCGAAGTCGAAGAGCTGTACGGCGGAGTGGATCGCTTCGGAGTCGGCATCGATCTTCCACTGAGGGGCGTCGGGGCCGCCCGCGTACCGGTCGTAGATGGCGGCCCGGCGGAGGAGGAATTCGCGCTTCTCCGGGGAGTCGGCGGTGTGGTCGCCCGCGTGGGCCTGGAGCTGCATGACGTCGTACAGCTCGTCGGCCATGTCCGGGGCTAAGGCGTACGCGTCCCTGTAGGTGAAGGGGGCGGGGGTCTCGTACATCAGCCTGCCTTTCGATCGTCTTGGTCGTTGTCTGCGGCGGTTTTCCGGGAGGCCCGTCGGGGTTTCGGCGGTGCCTTCGGCTGCGGATCGGAAGCGCCGGCAGGAGCGGCACTTCCGGTGGTGGATTGGCTGGGCTCGTCGGTGACCTTGCGGAGCGTAGGCCCTTCGGCCGGGATGATTTCGCGGCGGTCGCCGAAGCTGGACCCGACGACTTCGAGGACCAGGTCCTCCTCGATGTCGCCAACCCGGACGCGGTCGTACTGGCCATCCAGGCCGGGGACGCCGGTCACGACGCAGACGCCGACGTTGCGGTCCTTGTCGACCAGGGCGGTCGGCCAGTTCGGCTCGTCCTTGCGGATACCGGAGCCAAGGGCGGCCTCAGCCCCTTCGAGGGTGAAGCAGGCGAAGGAGATGCCGACTTCGAGGTTGTCTCGGACCGCAGTCGGGATGGCGTCGCCGGTCTGCTTCTGGGTGGCCAGGACGGGGATGACGCCAAGACCGCGACCTTCCTTGGCGAGGACCCGCATAAGCCGCTGGTTCGACTCGATGAGCTCCTTTTCCTTGCCTCGGAGTCCGGAGGAGTCCACGTAGTTGTGGCACTCGTCCATGAGGACCAGGACCAGGGGGTTCTCGAAGGTGGGGCCTTGCTTCCAGAACTGGGGGTGGCCACGTTCCGCGACGAGGCGTCCAGGGCGGTCCTTGACCAGCCGGACGAGTTCGGTGAGCCGCTGGTGGGCGGTTTCCGGGTTGTCGCCGACGAGGAAGAGGGCGCGTTGACCAACCTCTCCCCAGTCGCCGTACCGGGGGTCTGAGGACTTCCCGTCGAAGAGGGCGAACTGGACGAGGGGCCCGCCCGCGTGGGCGAGGGAGGCGAGCCAGCCGAGCATCAGGAACGTCTTGCCGTAACCGGGGAGTCCGGCGACCTTGATTCCGGACAACTGCCGTAGGGGGACGCTGATTTGGCGGCCCCAGGGGTTGTGTCCTATGGGCAGTCGCCAGTCACCGGCCTGAGGCCAGTCGTACTCGCGTCGTTCGTCCAGCGGGTTGCCGACCAGGCAGCGGAGTTCGAGGGTGCCGGGGGTGACTCGGTGGACCTCTACGGAGTCACAGATCCAGGCGTCGGCGAGCCACTGTGCCGCCCGCTCGAACTCTGCCTGTCCGACTCCGGCGATGGTCCGGACGATCACTCGAAGGCCGTACGGCTCGGGGATGACCTTGATCCGGGGACGGACGGTAGTCGGCTTGACAGCCTTGCCGTTCATCCCCTTGCGGCCCTTGGTGTTCTCGTCGATCCGGACAAGGCCGACGTTGGCCGACAGCTTGTTCCAGCGACGCCGGACCCACCAGGCGTGCCGGATGCGGAGACGCTGCTGGGGGGTGGCTTTGTAGTACCGGTAACCGGTCGTGGCGGCCCGGTAGGTGAGCCATCCGGCCAGGCCCGCTATCGCGAGCCCGGCGACGGTGGACAGGTCCATCGGCTCAGCCTTCGTTCGCAGCCGTGGCCCGGCGCGGGGCGGGAGCGGCGTTCAGGGGCCGGACCTCGTCGGCCGCGTACCAAGCGGTGCCACCTCGGACGACGTCGTTGCCGTTCTTGTCCTTCTTGGTCTCGACCGGGGAGACGCCGACGCGGAAGCCCACCAGCTCGA
>NZ_JBIRVR010000051.1:0-6280 GCF_044387105.1 Streptomyces sp. NPDC020379 | reverse complement strand
CCTGCCGTGTCCGTAAGACCATCGCCCGGCACCCCACCCCCGAGACCGACCTGTCACCAGGACATATACCCACCGAAAGAGGAATCGAGCATTAGTCATGATGCCCTTCTCCAGGCGACCAAGTGCCCTCGACAGCATGCTTCAGCCTCTCAATGATGTTCCCTGCCTGAATGTTGAGCCGCTCGGACTCGTTCGCCTCCCATGTCGGGCTCATGCCAGCTGCCGCAGCATGGCTGCGTGCGTCAGCGACCCGCGTCGCCAAGTCCTTCGTGAGACCCTCGATCTCGTTGAGCAGAGAGCGGACGCCCGCCTTCTTCGTATCGGCGAGTTCGCGGTCGCTGGGCGGTGGCGCCGCACGGAACAGCGGCTGCTGTACGTGTCTGCCCGCCGTTGGCGCGGACGCAGGTGGGGTGTACGGGGGCCTAGGCAGGCGCACGCCCGCACCCTTGGGGAAGGCGTAGTCGAACCATGCCTGATCGGCAAGCTTGCCATCGGCATCGGCGATTCCAAAGGCGTCGACGCGTCGTGGAGCACGGCCCTCCTCCATAGCCACAGCCATCTCGCGCAGCAGCCCCACTGCCTGTACCCGTTGAGCGTTCATGACGGCGAGCACGTCGGGGATACCCCGACGGGCCCGGGCACTGGGCCCGGACTCGCCTTCTGCGCCGCGGTTAGCCTGGGCTCCCATGGAACCTCGGTCAGCGTCGACGAGCTTGAACGCAGCCAGCCACTGCGCCGCCCGGTAGCGGATCAGTTCGGCAAACGCGTCGTCGTCCTTGCTCGCGACGGCTAGCAATTGCCCGGCACTCTTGCCGCTGAAAGCTACGCCAGCGCGGGCGTTGGCGACCGGGACGGTGCTGTCGTCCACGCGCGGGTTCCACGCCTCCGACCAGCTCACCGAACACAGAGCGGAGTAGGCCCGCAGTCGCTCGACTGCATGTTGCGAGTTCAGTTGCTCGCCCTCGGGCTCGGCCATCGCCCTGCGTATCACACGACGTCGGGGGTCTCCGGCGGCGGGGAAGAACTGGGCGAGCAGCAGTCTGGAGCGCAGATCGCGCTGCTCGCAGATCCCCGCGTCGGGCGGACACTCGCGCAACCGCGTGATCGGCAGCTGCCCGGCGAGCACTCGGTACTCGGTGGTGTCGATGATCCCAGCGGCCCGGTACCTCTCCAGGACACCGCGGCCGACCGCGCGATCCTCGTTGACCGCCGAGAACTCCAGATCCGCGTGGATGTGGTCACGCCGGTTCCCTGCCTGCACCGTCTGGTACAGCAGCTCGGGCTCAGCGCATCCAACAACGAGCCTGGCCTTGACGACGGCGACCTGGAGCGCAAGTCGCGCCGGGTGGTCGTCTGAATCCGCGCGCTCCAGGTCAGTATTGCGCTCGGTCGTCCACCGCTGAAGGGCGGCAGTCACGTCCGGTGCCGTGAGCAGCGCCGCCTGGTCGGTCTTCAGAATCTGATGACGGCTCTTGGTCCGGTTGTTGCCCTTGACGGTGGGCCAGGCCCAGAAATCGCCTTCAGGGGTGCGGTAGACCTGCGCGACCATCAGGCAGGGTTCCTCCTGCCCGTTCAGCATGAGGTCTTCGGTGAGGTCGTAGCCACGGCGGCCGTCGCCTTCGGCGAGCAGCATTGAGGCGCGGCCGATCACCTCGACGACGCGGTCAACACTCGCCATCGAGACGCTCAGCGAAGCTGTCGGCTTGCCGTCCGGGCCATGCCAGATCTCGATCGGCGGGAGCAGCCACTTGGCGGTGGCCGAGGCTGGGTCGGCCGGGGAGGCCCAGCAGGTGTCGTTGCGCTCGTTGCGCTCCCAGGTGCTGCCGGCGCAGCCGTACAGCCGCACAGACATTCCCAGGGCTGCTTCGCCACCTATGATCAGAGGGCGCAGCCGGGCGGGGTGGATCCGTTCGCGGCCGTACTCGGTGATGATCAGGCGGTCGACCGGCTCGGCAACGTAGGCGAATGCAGCGGCCAGTGCCTCACGGGGGGCTTTTATGCCGTCGGTAGCCAGTGCGGCCTCGACCAAGCGGTCGACGGTGTCAGGCTTGTGCGGGGCCGGGTACTCGGATAACGGTTCGTTGGTCACGATATGCGAACGCCTTAGCACGTAGAGCAAAAGTTAGCGAGATGCTAGCGCCTCAACAGAGCCAAGCACGGCCTCTTATGTGAAATCGCTGGTCCGCAAGCTCCGGGCGCGCGTTGGGGGACCGCTGTGCGGCATTCCGTTACGGCACGCGCGAACGATGCACACGATGATGCGGACGACAGTGATGAAGGACAGCTCGATCCTGTCGCCGTCGGAGACGAGGTCGGCGGCGCGTGGAGTAGAAGGTCACCGACGCTTCGAGGCCGACGACGTTGAGGGCGAGCTGGACACGGGACAGTTCCCTCCTGCACTGTGACCACAAAGTGACCTGCGAACCCATGGGGACGAGGCAGCCCATGCCACCTTGACCTGCGGGTTAGTGGAGCTTGGGCTACAAGGGAGCCCCGAGGTTCCGAGCACCTCGGGGCTCCCTTGCGCCCGCTTCACCGACGGAGGCAACACGGCGTACGTGACGAGCTGACCGCCCGACCGCTGCGACGCGAGCGGAAGAGCGACAGGACGAGGCCGGCATCCCCATCATAAAGAGGAAACAGCGACCACCACGGACCGGTGGTCAGACGGCTCTGTGCCCCTTCCGGTCGGCGCGCTGCTGGTCCAACGAGGTCTTGATCGTCTCAATCCAGCCGGGGCGGGCTTCTTCGACGCGCTGGACGAGGTAGGTGCGGGAGATGCCAGCGCGGCGGGCGACATCGGCCAGCCAGCCCCATTGGGTGAGGGCTCGGTCGTCGAGGGCTTCGGCGACGGCGGCTTTGATGAGGGCAGCCTTGTCCTTCTCGGCGGTTTCGGCGGACTTGGCCGCGCGCTGGGCGAGGGTTTCAAGGCTGGGCGCAGGCATGGCCAAACGATGGCAGGTTTCAAGGCATGCTGCAAACCATGCGCACTCAATTTTTGCAGGTCACCTTTAAATTGCGATAGCGTTTGAGCACGTCATGAGGCATTTCCCCGCGTCAACGAGGAGCGCCAGAAACGACGCGAGGCGGACCCCAGCGCCTAGACAACGTAGGGGGTCCGCCTCATCCACCAGCACGCGTCAACGTCACCAATGGAGCCCCCAGTATGCACCGCGTCCGGATGCGGCGGCGTTTCCGCGCCCGTACCCTCGCTCAGCGCACAGACATGATCACGGCCCGCGAGTTCCTGGTGCGCGGCGCGGGCATCCCCGCCCCCGTCGCCACCCGCTACGCCTCCGCGTTCACCCGGGCCGCCCGCAAGGCCGGCATCATCCCCGACGGGCACACCTGGACCCGCCCCGGCCGCCGCCGGTTCTTCCGCACCGCCACCTACAGCCTGCGCCAGCTCGCCGGACTGATGGCCGTCTTCGCCGCCTACCTCCCCGGCGGCCGCACGAAGGCCGACAAGACCCGCAACCGGCACATCTGGAACCTAATGGCCGCCCGCGTCCTCCCGGCGGGTGCCTGATGACCGTCGCCGCTTTCGCCCCCGCCCGCACGGCGGGGGCCGCCACGGCCCCGGTCATCGACGTCACGATGCCCGCTGTCGTCCTCGCCTACCTACGCTCGCTCGCCTCGGTGGACGCCCGTGCCCGCGAGTGCATCACCGGTTGCGAGACCAAGGTCCTGACCGAGGGGGGCGCCCTGTGGGGTCGCCCCACAGGGAAGGCGTGCATCTGGGCCGGTATCGAGTGCCTGGACTTCATGGCGAACGAGCTGGGCGCCTTGACGCATCTGTTCATCGAGCGCCGTCAAGGCGCCGCCGCAACCTACCGGTTCAGCATCTTCGACGTGGACCACGCCCGCGAGGCCGTGCACTGGGCGCGCGTCGAACTCCTCGACGAGCTCACGGCCAACGACAAAGCAGGGCAGGTGGCCGCGTGAACGCCCCGACTCCGCGTCAGCCCGTACGGCTGTCGGCCGCGCAGTACGAGAAGCTGTGCGATGCCCTGCACCCCGACCGCATCAGCCAGGACGGCAAGGGCTTTCACCATGTCGAGGCCCACGACATCGAGGCCGTCCTGTCGAAGGTGTTCGGCTTCGGCATGTGGTCCACGCGGATCCTCGCCGAGGAATGCGTCGCCGAGGACCAAGTCCGCCGCGAAGACGGCACCCTGGGCAACTGGTACGTGTCCTACCAGGTGCGCATGCGCCTGACCGCCTACGACCCCCACGGTGCGCCGCTGGGACCGTGGGAAGACGGCACCGTGGAGACCGCCGCGCAGCCACAGCGCGGCGGCGCCCACGAGCTGGCGTACAAGTCGGCCATCTCCGGCGCGCTCAAGCGCTGCGCCCGCGCGATGGGCAACCAGTTTGGGCTCAGCCTGTACCGCAAGGCTCCCAAGGGGCGCCCTGCACTGGTCGCCGTCTCCTCGACGCTGAACCCACCGGCCTCCGATCCTGTTATCCGGGCCGTGTCGTGACCCGCTACACGGACAACCGCATCCGGCGCGGGCTGATGGCGGCCGACCGCTTCACCCAGGTTTCCAACGGGCTGTTCCGCGATCCGCGGATCACGCTCAAGGCCAAGGGCCTGTTCGGGCTGCTGTCCACGCACCGCGACGGGTACGGCGTCACCGCCTCCGGCATCGCCCGCCAGACTAAGGAGGGCGTGTCCGCGATCGAGTCCGGGCTGCGGGAGCTGGAGCGGTACGGCTACCTGGAGCGCGAACGCGTACGGCGCGCAGACGGCACCCTCGGGGCAGTCGAGTACTTCATCACCGACGCCCCCGCCGAAGACCCCCAGCACCCACAAAGAGTCAGGCCAGCGCCTATCCCCAGTTTTCCAGGACTGGGCGATCCAGGCTTGGACGATCGGGCCCCTAAGAACACCAAGAACACCAAGATCGCAGAACACGAGAGGGCGCCTTCGGCGCGCAGCGCCCCTGACGCCGTAGGCCAACTACCGGTAGTAGGAGCCCGGGGGACTGCGGGCGGCTCCGCCGCGACCGGGAAGACCAGCAGTGCGGAGACGGTGACGGCGGAGGTGGTTATGGTCGCTGCCGCCCTTCCGCCGGAGCTGACGACGGCATTGGAGCGGGCAGCGCGGACCAGCCTGCCGCGTACGGTCGTCCGGGCGATCGAGGCCGGTCTGCGGGACCGTACGCCCACGCAGCTCGCCGAGCGGATCACGCGTCGCTGGGATGCCCACGGGTACGCCAATGCCGCCCTATCGGCAGACGGGCCGGGCCTGCGCCGCCCGGTCGGCGTCGCCGTCGCCCTGGTGCGCCCCGGGGAGTGCCCTGACCCCTCGTGTGAGGACGGGGCGGTCATCGACTCCGGGGAGGCGTGCCGGGTGTGCGAGCAGCGCCGTCTCGACCGCGCCGGGCACCGCCCCGGCGGACTCCCTGGTGAAGCGCGCCGTTCGGCTTCCGGGGGTGTGGCCGGCTGGTGGGAGTGTGCGGCGCCGGAATGCCGAGCCCCGGGCAAGGGGGTGCGTCCGGCGGGCGGGCTGTGTCCTGCCTGTCAGCGGGCGGGAGTTGAGGCTGCTGAGGTGTTGGGTCGCCTGCTCGGGAGGTGAGCGGGAACACCTGACCATTTTGCAGTGCAGTTTGCAAGTTACCTGCATATCGCGTCATGGTTGTTCCACCAGCAGGACAAAACACCATGAAAGGGTCGGGAACATGGACGCCGCGAAGCTACGCGAGATCACCGCTGAGCTGAACCGCTGCAAGACCCTCGGCGACGCCCACTCCCTCATGGCCTTCCGCCTCGCCGAGGCCGTCGTCGCGGAGAACCCGAACTGCCCGCCAGCCGTCGCGTGGCAGGTCGCGGTCGAAACCTCCGCGAAGCACCTGCTGAACCACCCGAAGTTCGGTCCGCGCTACCGCGCCGAGCTCGAAGCCGACTTCGGCCCCACCGCCTGACCCACCCCGCACCACCAGGAAGCAGCCAGCCGCCATGACCACGCTCCCGATGGACTTCGACGCCGTGATCCCCGCCGACCGCCAGTTCAACCAGACCCCGGAGCTCTACAGGGCCCAGCGCGGCCATCGCTTCTACCCCACCTGGGCGGAGCTGCGGAAGATCCCCGCCATCTATGCCCAGGACGGCCTGCACTTCGCCCGGACCCCATCGATCCGCTGCGAGATCAAATGCGACGGGCGCTCATGCTTGTTCAGCACTAGTGCTCGATTCCTCTTTCGGTGGGTATATGTCCTGGTGACAGGTCGGTCTCGGGGGTGGGGTGCCGGGCGATGGTCTTACGGACACGGCAGGA
>NZ_JBIRVR010000050.1:0-6674 GCF_044387105.1 Streptomyces sp. NPDC020379 | reverse complement strand
CCGCGCACACCGAGATCATCCTCACGGCGGCCGGACCCCGCGTCGTCGAGTCGCACAACCGCCCCGGTGGTGACGGCATCGTCGACCTCGTCCGGCACGTCCACGGCGCCGACATCCGGGACCTGCTGGCCGCCAGGACCGCGGGCGCCGACGCCCCGGCGGCGGACGGGGTCCCGGCCGGCGCCGCCGCGACCTGGTTCCTGACCGCCGAACCCGGCGTCGCCACCGAGGTCTCCGGCTGGGAGACGGCCGCCGGGCAGCCGGGAGTGGTGGCGGTCTCGCCCGGGATCCGGGCCGGGGACACCGTCTCCCCCTTGCGCGCGTCCGGCGACCGGTGCGGCTCGGTGACCGCGGTGGGCGCGACGCCCGACGAGGCGCTCGCCCGGGCCCGCGCCGCGCTGGCCCTGGTCACCGTCCGCACCGCCCCTTCGTACCCGCAGAGCACCGAGAGCCGATGAGCACGATGACCACTCCCCGCAATTCCCTGACCGAGCGCTATCTCGCCTCCCCTGCCGGCACCGCCGCGGTATGGCCCGACGCACCGGACCCGGACCGGCTCAAGGCCGTGCACGGCGCGCTCGAGGACCGTTTCCTGACCCGCCCGGTCTTCCTGGAGGCGGCGGAGACGGAGCGCCTCGAAAGCGACCTGAACGGCATCCTGGACCTGCTGTTCTCCCTGCCCGACCGGCTCTTCGGCGGCGACGCGCACGCCTTCGCCGCCGCGGTGGGGCTGCGCCCCGAGCAGGCGCGCGTCGCCCTGCGGCCCCCGGTGCCGGAGCCGGCCCGGATCGGCCGCGCCGATCTCTACCACGACGGTACGGACTTCCGGCTGCTGGAGTTCAACATCAGCAGCGCGCTCGGCGGACTCGACATCCCCGAACTCAACCGGCTGCTCCTCCAGGACGAGAAGCTCGCCGCCTTCGCGGCGGCGGAGGACCTGACCTTCCCCGACACCGTCGGCGCGCTCGCCGACACCGTCCGCGCGACGGCGGGCAACGGCGGGGGCACCCCCCGGGTCGCGCTCATGGACTGGTGGCCCGGGTACCGCAAGACCGAGCCCAAGATCCGTGCCCTGGCCGCGATGCTGGAGCGCTACGGCATCGAGACCGTCCCCTGCCACACGGAACAGGTACGGGAGAGCGGCGGCAGGATCACCGTCGACGGCCGCCCCGTCGACGCCGTCCACCGCTTCTTCACGCTCGGCGAACTCACCGCCGACGCCGCCTCCCTGGCACGGGCCGAGGAACTCCTCGGTTCCTTCGCGCGGTGCGGCATCCCGGTGCTGTCCCCGCTGCGCACCTCCATGCACGGCAACAAGCGGGCGCTGGCCATGCTGTGGGAGGACCGCTGCCGCGACACGTACGACCCCGCCGAAACGGCGCTCGTGGAGCGGTTGCTGCCGTGGACGCACGAGCTGCGCCCCGGGCCGGCCCGGGTGCGCGGGGAAGAGGCGGACCTCCTCACGTACTGCGCTCAGCGGCGGGCGGACCTCGTCCTCAAGCCCTCGCACGGCCTCGGCGGCACCGGCACCGTGCTCGGCCGCGGCACCGGCGACCAGGAGTGGGCGGACGCGCTCTCCCGGGCGGCGGCGGGCGGGTACATCGTCCAGGAACTGGTCACGCCACAGCCCGAGCTGTTCCCCGACCGCGAGACCGGCGAGCTCTCCCCCTGGACGCTCAACTGGGGTGCCTTCCTCATCGGCCGCCGGTACGCCGGTGCCTTCCTCCGGGGCCTGCCCGCGGACCGCGCGGACGTGATCTCGTTCGACAACAAGGCCCACGCGGGCTGCGCCTTCCAGGCCGCGTGACGTCACGGGCGCGAAGCGCCCCCCGCGCGCTGCCCGCACCGCCGGCAGTGCGGTCCACGCGCCGCTCTGCGCCCTGATGGTGCTCTTCCGCTTCCCGTCACACTGAGGGTGCCGTCAGCTTCGGAAAGGGCCGCCGTCCAGGGCCCTGCCGTCAGGGGGAGCGTATGGTGTCGGTCCCGTCCGGGCATCCGATTGATCCTCGAACGGACAGGGACGCGCGGGTGATCGTGGTCGGTGCCGGGCTCTCCGGCATCGGGGCCGCCATCCGGCTGCGTCAGCAGGGCTTCGGGGACCTCGTGGTGCTGGAGAAGGCCGCACAGCTCGGGGGCACCTGGCGGGACAACACCTATCCGGGCTGCGCGTGCGACGTCCCGTCCTCGCTGTACTCCTACTCCTTCGCGCCGAACCCCGGGTGGAGCCGGACCTTCGCCGGACAGCGGGAGATCCACGACTACCTGCGGGCGACCGCGGACCGGTACGGCGTCGGTGAGGTGCTGCGGTGCGGTGTCGGCGTCCTGCGGGCCGGGTGGAACCGGGCGGCGGGGCGCTGGCACCTGGAGACCACCGACGGCGACTACCGCGCCACCGTACTGATCCTGGCCACCGGGCCCTGGCACGTCCCGCACCGGCTGGACGTGCCGGGGCTCGGCGAGTTCCCCGGGCCGGTGTTCCACACGGCCGAGTGGGACCACCGTGTGGACCTGTCCGGCCGACGCGTGGCCGTGGTGGGGGGTGGGGCGTCCGCCGTTCAGATCGTCCCCGCCCTCCAGGACAGGGCGGCGGCCGTGCACCTCTTCCAGCGCACCGCCCATTGGGTGCTGCCCAAACCCGACCTCCCGGTCTCCCCGGCACTCGGCTGGTGCCTCGCCCACGTCCCGGGTGCGCAACGTGCCATGCGGGCCGGTCAGTACGGCGTTCAGGAGGGCTTCGGCCACGCCTTCCGCCACCCCCGCCTCGTGGGCCCCGCCCAGGCCATGGCCCGCGCCTACCTGCGACTCTCGGTCCACGACCCGGTGCTGCGCCGGGCCCTGACGCCCGGCTACCGCCTGGGCTGCAAGCGCCTGCTGACGTCGAGCACCTTCTACCCGGCGCTGAACCGGCCGCACGTCCACCTGCACCCCACCGCCCTCTCCGCCGTACGCGGCCGGCGTCTCATCGGTGCCGACGGCACCGGGACCGAAGCCGACGTGGTGATCGACGCCACGGGCTTCCGCATCGGTGAACTGCCCCTGGCCCGGGACGTGTACGGCACGGACGGCCGGACGCTGCACGAGACCTGGGGCAAGGACGGCCCCACGGCCTACCTCGGCACCAGCGTCAGCGGATTCCCCAACCTCTTCCTCCTCCTCGGCCCCAACCTCCTCTCCGGCTCCACCTCGGCCATCACGGTCCTCGAAGCGCAACTCGCCTATCTTTCCGGCGCGCTGACCCACCTGCGGCGGGGCGGTCACACCACCCTGGAGGTGAAACCGGCCGTCCAGGCCGCCTACAACGCCGCCGTGCAGAAAGCTCTGGAGACCACCGTGTACAACGCGGGCGGCTGCTCCAGCTATTACTTGGGCCCGGGCGGCCGGAACACCTTCTGCTGGCCCTGGTCCACCGGCACACTCGTGCGCCGGCTCAAGCGCTTCGACCCCGCCGCCTACACGTGCCGCACCACGCCCGCACGCCGGGCGGCCGCGGACCGCGGCCGCCCGGCCGGCGAGGAGGGGATCACCCGATGATCCAGCGGCGCCCCCGGCCCCGGCCGTACGACCGCGATCTCACCCTGCTGACGGTCGCGGTCGTACGGCCTCGGCTGTCTCGTCCAGGTCGCCCTGCTCGCGGGCCGGAACGCCCGTTTCCCGGCTACCCCTCCGCGGAACCGGCGTCCGTCACCGCACGGGCGAAGCCCCCGCTGCCCCCGATCCGGCCGTCCTCCGCGAGGGTCAGCACCTCGTAGCCCTCCGCGTCCATGACCGCTCCCCTCGCGAAGATCGCCGTGGCGTGGACGTCCGCCCAGATCAGGCTCGGGCCGATGACCGTCGTCGACAGCAGGCCGCGCGCGGGGCGGTGGGCGTGGGGGTCGAGGATGTGGTGGCCGCGTTCGGCGGTGCCGGAGGTGGCGACGGCGGAGGCGGCGGGGACATCGGCCGTCACGACGGTCAGGAGGCGGCCCGGGCGCGTGGGGTCCGCTATGCCTATTCTCCAGGGCGTTCCGGGCGCGGCCTCGCCGTGGAGTCGGAGGTCTCCGCCGCCGTTGACGCAGAGGTTGCGGGCCCCGGCTTCGTGGAGGACCGCCGCCGCTCGCTCGACCGCCCAGCCCTTGACGAGCCCGGAGGGGTCGAGCCGTCCGCCGGCCCGGGCGCTGAACCAGCCCCTGGTCAGCGCCTCCGCCTCCGCGCACAGCCGGAGCACCTCGCCGACCTCCGCCGGGCACCGCTCGACCGTGGTCTCGCCGCGGTCGAGACGGCAGATCGCGCTGTCGGGCCGGTAGGTGGAGAACAGGGCGTCCACATGGTGCAGCCACGTCACCGCCTCGCGCAGGGCCCGGCCGACGGCCGGGGTGACGGTGTCGCGGAGGTCGAAGGAGAAGACCGTCCCCATGGCGTGCTCGACGTGGCGCAGCCCGCGCCCGCGCTCAGGCACCGGCCTTGTCCAGGGCGCTCTGCAGGGACTGGATGTAGCCCTCGCTGGTGTAACTGGCGCCGGAGACGGCGTCGATGCCCGCGCTCTGGGCGCCCAGCGCCTCCTGGGTGAGCCGGGGCAGGGCGTAGGCGGCGATCTCCTGGTCCCTGCCGCGGCCGGAGGGTGCCTGGAGCACGCGGACGGCGGTGAGCCTGCCCTGGGTGAGGGTGGCTTCGACCTGGACCGGGCCGTACCGGGTGTCGATCACGGCGCCGGTGAACGCGCCCGTCCGGCTGCCCGGAGGCAGGGTCGTGGCGGGCGAGGTGACGGGCTGCGGCGCGGAGACGGCCGGGGGCGCCGGGCTGTGCTGCGGTTTGAGGGACAGCAGCAGGACGACGCCCGTGGCTGTCGTCAGGACGGTGACGGCCGCTCGGCGCACGCGCGGTCTCCTTCAGGTGCGGAATCGGGTGCGGAATCAGGTGCGGAATCAGGTCGGGTGCGGAATCAGGTCGGGTGCGGAATCAGCCGCGGCATCGGGGCGGATCCGGGTGCGGACGCGGCGTACCGGCGTCACAGCGCGAACGACTCGTGGTGGATGCGGCGACGCGGTACGCCCGCGCCGCGCAGCGCCCGAAGCGCCGCCTCGCACATGCCGGGCGGCCCGCACACGTACACCTCGTGCGCGGCCAGACCGGGCACGAGCCCCAGCAGGCCCGGCGCGGTGAGCGGCACGACGGGAAAGCCGTACGCGGACGGCTCGTCGACGGCGTAGACGACGTGCGCGCCCCGGGCGCCGGCGATCGCGTCGAGCTCGCCGCGCAGCGCGAAGTCCTCGGGGCGGCGGGCCCGGTACATGAGCGTGACCTGGCCCGGCAGCGTCTCGAAGAGGGTGCGCAGCGGGGTGATGCCGACGCCGCCGGCGAGGAGCAGGACCCTGCGGGCGGCGCGCGGGGCGGCCGTGAAGCCGCCGTAGGGGCCTTCCGCCCAGACCCGGGTGCCGGGGGCGAGCCGGGCGAGGGCCGCGCTGTGCACGCCCGCGGCCTTGACGGTGATGCGCAGGCGGCCGGGCCGGGCGGGGGCGGAGAGGGAGTACGGATTGGCCGTCCACCACATGCCCCGGCACAGGAAGCGCCACCGGAAGAACTGGCCCGGTTCCGCGCCGAGTTCGTCGAGGCGCGCGCCCGTGATGTAGACCGAGACGACGCCGGGCGCCTCGGTGCGTACGTGCGAGACGCGCATCCGGTGCCGGAGCCCGCGCCGGACCGGGACCACGAAGCGGAACCAGACCAGCAGCGCGGCCACGCCGCCGTACAGGGCGTACCACGCGAGCTGGGCGGCGTTGTCACCCACGAAGTCGGCGCCGTTGGCGAGCTGGTGGCCGAAGGCGAGGAAGACGGCGAGGTAGGTGGCGAAGTGCAGGTAGTGCCAGATCTCGTAGCTCAGGTGCCGTCGGGCGGCGCGGGCCGAGAGGATTCCGGTGGCGAGGAGCAGCAGGAAGCCCGCGGTGGCCTTGAGCATGTCCGGGTAGGTCAGGACGAGGGTGGTGGTCTGGCTCACGACGCCGGAGTGGGTGGTGAGGGCCGAGCCCCAGATGATCAGCAGGGTGTGGGCGAGGACGAGACCCACGGTGTAGCGGCCGCCCGCGGCGTGCCAGCGCGCCAGCCGGTCGGTGCCGACGCCGCGGTCCAGGGCCGGCACCCGGGCCATCAGGGCGAGCAGGACGGCGCAGGCGTAGCCGGCGAGGAGGCCGGTGATGCGGCCGGCTCCGGTCAGCCGGCCGGCCGGGCCGACGACCGCCGGGGTGTCGGTCCACCACAGCCCGAGCACGGCGGCGGCCCCGGCCCAGATGAGCACCTGGGCCGGGAGGGGGCCGACCCGGAACGGGCGGGGGGCGGCCGCGTGCGCGGGAGGACCGCCGCGTACGACGGCCGGGCCGTCGAAAGTGCTGGTGGCCACCTGTTCTCCTCTCCCACGGTGACAAGGCGGCCAGCCTTCCAGCGCTTCCTCTGAAAACCCTGTGAGCAAACCGCCCCGGGCCGGGTCCGGAGGAGATTCACAGGATCCCGGGACGCGCGCCTCCGCCTCACCGGTCGTAGGAGTGGAATCCCCGGCCCGTCTTCCGGCCGAGCAGCCCGGCCTCCACCATGCGCTGGAGCAGGGGTGGCGGGGCGTAGAGCGGCTCCTTGAACTCCTCGTACAGCGACTCGGCGATGGAGGCCACGGTGTCCAGGCCGATCAGGTCGGCGAGCTTGAGCGGGCC
>NZ_JBIRVR010000049.1:0-6853 GCF_044387105.1 Streptomyces sp. NPDC020379 | reverse complement strand
TCACCCTGACGCAACGACTGCACCGCCAGATGCAACGCCACCAACGACGACGAACACGCCGTGTCCACCGTCACCGCAGGACCCTCGAAACCGAAGGTGTACGAGATGCGGCCGGAGGCGATGCTGCCCGCCGTCCCGTTGCCGATGTAGCCCTCGACGCCGTCCGGCACCGATGCGGTCGCGGACCCGTAGTCGTGGTGCATGATCCCGGCGAACACACCGGTCTGACTGCCCCGCACCGACACCGGATCGATCCCGGCCCGCTCCAGCACCTCCCAGGAGGTCTCCAGCAGCAGCCGCTGCTGCGGATCCATCGCCAACGCCTCACGCGGCGAGATCCCGAAGAACGCGGGATCGAACTCACCGGCGTTGTAAAGGAATCCGCCCTCGCGGGCGTACGCGGTGCCCTTGTGGTCGGGGTCCGGGTGGTAGAGCGCCTCCAGATCCCAGCCGCGGTCGTCCGGGAACGCGGACATCGCGTCCCCGCCGCGGTCGATCAGCGACCACAGGTCTTCGGGAGCCCGTACGCCGCCGGGGAAGCGGCAGCTCATGGCGACGATGGCGATCGGCTCGTCGACGGACACGGCCACAGCGGCGGCCGGAACCGCCGCAGGGGCAACGACCCCCGCATGCGCCGACACCAACTCACCCAGCAGATGACGAGCGAGCACAGCAGGACTCGGGTAATCGAAGACCAGCGTGGCCGACAGCCGCAGACCCGTCACCGCGTTCAACCGGTTCCGCAGCTCCACCGCCGTCAACGAATCGAAACCGAGCTCGCGGAAGGCGAGGTCGGACGCGACCTCGTCACCCGGCGCATAGCCGAGTACGGCTCCGATGTGCGTGCGGACCACGTCCAGCACGGCCTGTTCCCGCTCGCTCTCCGGCAGCCGGGCCAGATCGCCCCACAGGCCGCCGTCCGCTGCCGTGGGCGCGGCCACGGCCCGCCGCGCGGGGGTCCGCACCAGGCGGCGCAGCAGCGGCAGCACGGGGCCGTTCCCGCCGCGGAGCACCGCGGCGGCGAGCCGCACCGGGACCAGCAGCGCCTCGTCCGACGCGGTCGCCGCGTCGAAGAGTGCCAGCCCTTCCCGCGACGACAGCGGTACGACGCCCCCGCGAGCCATCCGGGCAAGGTCGGCGTCGGCCAGGTGGCCGGTCATGCCGCTGCGTTCGGCCCAG
The DNA here is from genome assembly GCF_044387105.1 of Streptomyces sp. NPDC020379. Taxonomy (NCBI): domain Bacteria; kingdom Bacillati; phylum Actinomycetota; class Actinomycetes; order Kitasatosporales; family Streptomycetaceae; genus Streptomyces; species Streptomyces sp. NPDC020379. The sequence goes on along the minus strand of NZ_JBIRVR010000049.1, from coordinate 5,674 downwards.
AATCCCCAGCCCAGCGACACCGCGGGCAGGCCCTGCGCCCGCCGGTTCGCCGCCAGGGCGTCGAGGAAGGTGTTCGCCGCGGCGTAGTTGGCCTGCCCCGCCGCGCCGAACGTCGCGGCGGCCGAGGAGAAGAGCACGAAGGCCGTCAGGTCCAGCCCCCGCGTCAGCTCGTCCAGGAGCAGCGCCGCGTCCACCTTCGGCCGGAAGACGGCGTACACGCGCTCCGGCGTCAACGACTCCACCACGCCGTCGTCCAGTACGCCGGCCGCGTGTACCACGCCGCGCAGGGGCATGTCCCGCGGGATGCGCGCCAGCACACCCGCCAGCGCCTCCCGGTCCGTCACGTCGCACGCTTCGAGGACGACGCTCGCGCCCAGGCCGGCGAGCTCGGCCTCCAGCTCGGGCATTCCGGAGGCGGCACGGCCGCGGCGAGACACCAGCACCAGGCTCCGTACGCCGTGTTCGGCGACCAGGTGCCGGGCGACCAGGCGGCCGAGTACGCCGCCCGCGCCGGTGATCAGCACGGTGCCGGAGCCGTCCCATGTCCCGGTGGCGCCGGGCAGGACGGGAGCCTTCACGAGCCGGGGGGCACGGAATTCGCCGGTGCGAAGGGCGATCTGGGGTTCGTCGCGGGCGAGCGCGGTGCGCACCGCTTCGGCGGCGCCGTCCCAGGTGTCGAGGTCGACCAGGGCGAAACGGTCCGGGTGTTCCGTCTGCGCCGACCGGACCAGGCCCCACACCGCGGCCGCCGCCAGGTCGAGGACCCCCTCGCCCGGCGCGGTCGGGACAGCGCCCCGGGTCACGAACACGAGCTTCGACGCGGCGGCCGCGCCGTTGCCCAGCCAGTCCTGTACGGCTCGCAGCGCCCGGTACGTCACGTCACGGGTCGCCGAGGCGAGGTCGCCGGAGTCCGACGGGGACACGAGCGGGAGGAGAACAGCCTCGGGGTAGGGCCCGTCCGCTGCCGAGGGCAGGTGCGAGACCCGGTGTCCGGCCGCTTCGAGCGCGGCCGCGAGCCGGGAACCGTCGGGGCCGAGAATCGCCCAGTCCCCCGCATCACCCGTCATGTCGCCGGACGACACCGTCTCCCACCGCACGCCGAACAGCGACTCCAGCGACGATCGCGCGGCGCTGTCGAGCAGTTCCGGCGAGACGGGACGGCCCACGAGGGAGCCGACGGAGGCCACCGGCGCCCCGTTCGCGTCGGCCACCAGGACCGACACCCCGTCCGCCCCGGCCCGCGACAGCCGCACGCGAAGCGTGGTCGCGCCCGTGGCGTGCAGGGACACGCCGCTCCACGCGAAGGGCAGACGTGCCGCCGAAGGCGTGCCGCCGGCGTCCGGAGCGGCGAGGTGGCCCACGCCGGTCACGTGCAGCGCGGCGTCCAGCAGGGCCGGGTGCATGCCGTAGCGCCCTGCCTCCTCGCGCTGCTCGTCGGGCAGCGCGACCTCGGCGAACACCTCGTCGCCACGCCGCCACGCCGCCCGCACACCACGGAACGCGGGCCCGTATTCGAGCCCCGACGCGGCCAACCGCTCGTACAGGTCGTCCACCGGGACGGCCACGGCCTCGGCCGGCGGCCACGCGGCCAACTGCCGTACGTCCGACGCGTCGTCGGCGGCGACCGCCGCCAGGACGCCCTTCGCGTGGCAGGTCCACGACTCCTCGTCGTGATCGCCCTCGACCCGCGAGTACACGCCGAACTCACGGTGCCCCGGCTCCTCCGTACAGCCGACGACCACCTGCACCTGTACGGCCCCCGACTCGGGGAGCACCAAGGGTGCTTGCAGCGTCAGCTCCTCCAGGCCCTGACACCCGGCGGCATCGGCCGCGCGCAGCGCGAGCTCGACGAACGCGGTGCCGGGGACGACCACCCTCCCCAGCACTGCGTGGTCGGCGAGCCACGGCTGCGTCCCCACCGACAACCGGCCGGTCAACACAAGGCCGTTCGCATCCGCAAGCGACACCACGGCACCCAGCAGCGGGTGATCCGCCGCGCCCAGACCGGCGGACGTCACGTCGCCGAGCCGGGCGGCGGGCGGGTTGATCCAGTAGTGCTGGTGTTGGAAGGCGTACGTGGGGAGGTCGACGCGACGGGCGCCTGTGCCGTCGAAGAGCTTGGCCCAGTCGACGGAGGCACCGCCGACGAAGGCTTCGGAGACAGAAGTCAGGAAGCGGTCCAGGCCACCCTCGTCGCGGCGCAGGGAACCGACGGCCGTGATGGTGTGGGCTTCGGCGGTCTGCTCGACGCCCATGGTCAGGACCGGGTGGGCGCTGGACTCCACGAACAGGCGGAAGCCATCGTCCAGGAGGGCCTGGACGGCTTCCTGGAAGCGGACGGTCTGGCGCAGGTTGCGGTACCAGTAGGCGGCGTCCAGGGTGCTGGTCTCCAGCACCCTGCCCGTGACCGTCGAATAGAACGGCACCGAGGCCGGACGCGGAGAGATACCCGCGAGATCGCGCGACAACGCGGCCTCGATCTCCTCCACATGCGCACAGTGCGAGGCATAATCCACCGCGATACGGCGGGCACGGATACCGTCCGCCTCACAGCCGGCGAGGAGTTCGTCGAGAGCGTCGTTGTCGCCCGAGACCACGACCGTGGCCGGGCCGTTGACGGCCGCCACCGCGAGTCGGCTGTCCAGCCGCTCCTCGACCGCCTTCACATCCAGGGAGACGGAAACCATCCCACCCCGGCCGGACAACGCCCGCAGAGCCTTGCTCCGCAGCGCCACCACCTTCGCCGCATCCTCCAAGGACAGCGCACCGGCCACACACGCCGCCGCAATCTCACCTTGCGAGTGACCGATGACAGCAGCCGGCTCCACACCCGCCGAACGCCACACCTCAGCCAACGAAACCATCACAGCCCACAACACCGGCTGCACCACGTCGACCTGATCAAGCCAGCCGGCGTCCTCCGCACGCAGCAGACCGGTCAACGACCAATCCACATACGGCGCCAACGCCGCCGCACACTCGCCCAGACGCTCCGCGAACACCGGCGAGGAATCCAGCAGTTCGGCCGCCATGCCAACCCACTGCGAACCTTGCCCCGGGAACACGAACGCCGCACGCCCGTCCCCCGTGACACGACCCCGCACCACACCCGCGGCCTCACGCCCCTCCACCAGAGCGCTCAAGCCCTCCCGGTGTCCCGACAGGATCACGGCCCGGTGCTCGAACACACCCCGGTCGGCCGCCAGCGAGAAGCCCACGTCCAGCGGCGACAACTCCCCCACACGCGCCGACAACCGCTCAGCCTGCGCAGCCAGCGCGCTCTCCGAACGCGCCGACACCACCCACGGCACCACCGGCGCCTCGACCCGCGCCGGCTCCTCCTCGGCAGCCGCCGCGGGCGCCTGCTCGAGGATCACGTGCGCGTTCGTGCCACTGACACCGAACGCGGACACACCGGCCCGGCGGGGCTCGTCGGCCGCCGGCCACGGCGTGGCCTCGGTGAGCAGTTCGACGGCGCCCTCCGACCAGTCGACGTTCGGCGACGGCTCGTCGACATGCAAGGTCTGCGGCAGCACACCGTGCCGCATCGCCAGCACCATCTTCATGACACCGGCCACGCCGGCGGCCGCCTGTGTGTGGCCGATGTTCGACTTGATCGAGCCCAGCAACAGCGGCTTGTCCTCCGGGCGTTCCTGGCCGTACGTGGCCAGGAGCGCCTGCGCCTCGATCGGGTCACCCAGCGTCGTGCCCGTACCGTGCGCCTCGACCGCGTCCACCTCGGCGGCCGAGAGCCGGGCGTTCGCGAGCGCCTGGAGGATCACGCGCTGCTGGGAGATGCCGTTGGGCACGGTCAGGCCACTGCTGGTGCCGTCCTGGTTGACGGCGGAGCCGCGTACGACCGCCAGCACGGGGTGGCCGTTGCGCCGCGCGTCCGACAGCCGCTCCAGGAGCAGCATGCCGACACCCTCGCCCCAGCCGGTGCCGTCGGCCGCCGCCGCGAACGCCTTGCAGCGGCCGTCGGGGGCCAGCCCGCGCTGACGGCTGAACTCCACGAACAGCCCGGGCGTCGTCATCACCGTGACGCCGCCGGCGAGGGCCAGCGAGCACTCGCCCTGCCGCAGCGACTGCACGGCCAGGTGCAGGGCTACCAGCGACGACGAGCAGGCCGTGTCGACGGTGACCGCCGGGCCTTCGAGTCCGAAGGTGTACGAGAGCCGGCCGGACATCACGCTGGCCGCGCTGCTGGTGGCGAGGTAGCCCTCGACGCCCTTCGGGGCCTGGCGCAGGGCCTCGATGTAGTCCTGACCGTTGGTGCCGACGAAGACCCCGGCCTTGGTGCCGCGCACCGAAGCGGGCGCAATGCCCGCCCGTTCCATCGCCTCCCAGCTGGTCTCCAGCAGCAGCCGCTGCTGCGGGTCCATGGCCAGTGCCTCACGCGGCGAGATCCCGAAGAACCCCGGGTCGAAGGCGCCCGCGTCGGACAGGAAGGCCCCTTCCTTCACATACGAGGTGCCGGGGCGGTCGGGGTCCGGGTCGTAGAGCCCCGCGAGGTCCCAGCCGCGGTCGGCCGGGAACGGAGCCACCGCGTCCGCTCCTTGGGAGAGGAGGTCCCACAACTCCTCCGGGGACCGGACGCCACCGGGGAAACGGCAGCTCATCGCGACGATCGCGATCGGCTCGCGGGGCTTGTCCTCGGCATCGCGGAGACGGCGCTGCGTCTGCCGCAGGTCAGCCATGACCCGCTTCAGATACTCGACAAGCTTCTCTTCGTTCGACATCTACCCTTGCCCCCTCAAGGAAACCAAACGGTTCATGATCATTATTAGGCATCCCCGAGTTCGCGGTCGATGACGTCGAAGAGCTCGTCGACCGAAACGGTTTCGAGATCGTTCACGGCGTCTTCCGATTCCGGGTTCGTACCGGACGCGGCACCGGCGTCGTTCAGCTTCGCGAGCATGGACTGGAGCCGGACCACCGCCTTGGTGCGTGCGATGTCGTCCTGCGGCAGCGCGGTGAGCACGGCCTCGAGACGGTCGATGTCCGAGGGCAGCGCGTTCTCCGGCGCGCTCCCGTCCGGTGCCAGCTCACCCATGAGGTGGCGGGCCAGCGCCGAGGGCGAGGCGTAGTCGAACAACGTGGTGGGCCGCAGCCGCAGCCCGGTGGCCGCGTTCAGACGGTTGCGCAGCTCCACCGCGGTGAGCGAGTCGAGCCCCATCTCGAAAAAGCCGCGCTCCACTTCGACGCCCGCTTGCGTGGCGTATCCGAGGACCGTCGCGGTGTTCTTACGGATCAGGTCGAGCAGCAACGGCTCCCGCTCGGCGACCGGAAGGGCCGCCAGGGTCTCGGCGAGTGCCGAGGTTCCCTCGGCGGCGGGATCCGCTTCCGAGCGGCCGTCGGCCGTCCGGTGCAGCTGCTTCACCTCGGGGATCTCGCCGAAGAGCGCGCTGTTGCGGGCGCCGTCGAGCTCCTTGGCGAAACGCGACCAGTCGACGTCGGTGATCACCGGGCAGGCATCGGCACCGATGAGCGCCTGCTCCAGGGACTTGAGGGCCAGTCCGGGGTCCATGGGCGGCAGACCGAACCGCTCCATACGGCCGCTGACCATGCTGTTCTGAGCCGCCATGCCGTCGTTGGCCCAGGGGCCCCAGGCGATCGAGGTCGCGGGAAGACCCTCACCACGCCGCAGCTCCGCCAACGCATCCAGATAGGCATT
>NZ_JBIRVR010000048.1:0-7081 GCF_044387105.1 Streptomyces sp. NPDC020379 | reverse complement strand
CACCCACCCCATACGACAACGTCGGCCTCCAAGACCACAACCAGGTCTTGGAGGCCGACGTCACGCACACGGCCCGTAATTCGCCAACAGCGTCCGGTGCCCGGAGCGGGCCGGGACGGCGGGGGCTTCCTGGCCTCCTGGCTTCCTGGCAGTGCCCCGGATGCGACGGCTGATCGCTGGCATCGGATGGTTGCCGCCCGATACGGATAAGGCGGAGAGCCGACGGGTCCTACGGTTCCGGAGCAAACAGTGCTCTGGAGGCATACAGGGACAGCTGTCGCGGTGTGCGGACGGCCCTGATCGTCGGCGCGGGTGTCGCCGGTCTGACGGCGGCCACGGCCCTCGTACGCACGGGATGGCGGGTGGAGATCGTCGAGGTCAGCCCGCCGAGAGCGACCACTGGCTGGGGGTTGTGCCTGACCGGGCCTTCGCTGCGCGCGCTGGACGAGCTGGGTCTCGCGGAAGCGTGTCTGGCCGAGGGGTACGGCATGGGCACGATCACGTACGTGGACGTGGCCGGCGAGCCCGCGGGCGAGGTCCACCTGTCGCGCCTGATCGGAGGACGGCGACCGGCGATGGTCGGCATCGCACGTCCCGTGCCGCACCGCGTCCTGCGCACGGAAGCCGAGCGGTGCGGCCTGGTGGTGCGCCATGGGCTGACCGTCGAGGCGGTGGACCAAGAGGCGGAGCCGGTCCGCGTGCGGCTGTCGGACGGGACCGAGCGGCAGGTCGCGCTCGTCGTCGGCGCGCACGGCGTCCGTTCCTCGGCACGGGGACTGCTGGGCCTTCGGACTTCGCTCGGCTATCACGGGCAGATGGTGTGGCGGGCACTGGCGCGGCGCCCGTCGTGGGGCACCGGGATCCATCAGTTCGCCGGTAAGGTCAACACGGCGGGGCTCGTCCCCCTCTCGGAGAGTCAGGCATACGTCTTCCTGACGGAGAACGGGGTGGAGCAGAGCATCCTCCCGGACACCGAGCTCGCCCCGCGCCTTGGGCAGTTGCTGGAGCCTTTCCCCGGCCCGGTGGCGGAGCTCGTTCCGCTGGTGCCCGCGTCCGATTCGGTGGTACGCCGCCCGGTGCGGACCCATTTCCTCCAGGGCGCCTGGAACCACGGCAACGGCGTGGTCATCGGCGACGCCGCCCACGCACCCGCACCGCAGATGGCCAGCGGCGCGGCACTGGCCATCGAGGACGGCGCGGTGCTGGCCGAGGAGCCGGGACGGCACGAGGCAGTCGACACGGGGCTCAAGGCGTTCGTGAACCGACGCGCACAGCGGTGCCGGACACTCGTGGAGACCTCGGTGGCGATCGCCGGTCTGGAGCGGGCCCAGCGCCACAGCAAGCGTATCCGCTGGCCGACGCCTGTCACCGCCTCATGGCCGAGCCCGCGTAGCCGACGGGCTGTTCGTACGACGGACGAGGGGACGCTCATGTCTGCGGCGACCTTCCGCCCCCTGCCCGAGGCGCAGCAGGGGCGGCGTCCACACGGGACCCGCTGCCCGCCGTACTCGAAACGCCACCCTCGACACCGCCACGGCCGGGGTGGTCAACCCCGGAGACACCCAGGAACCGCGCCCCGTGCGCCCAACCCCCACACGTTTTCTGGCACTTCGGATCGACGCGGCCTTGGTCGGCCAGGAATACGCGGCACTGACAGGAAGACCGCCGGAGTCCACCGTCCGCTTCGACTTCGCCCTGGACCTCGCCAAGCCCAAGGGCCGGGCCGTATGGCTCCTTGTCCGCTCCCTCCTGGAGCAACTGGATTCGGGAGATCCCCTGTTCCAACGCGCCGAACTCCAGCGCGGCCACGTTCGCCGCATCGTCACCGCACTGCTCCTGGCCCAGCCGCACTCGCACACCGACGAGCTGCGGGACGGTCCTCGACCGGGCCACCCGCGTCCCTTGCGCGCGGCTCTCGCGTTCATCGAGGCCAACCTCGCCGGGCGCATCACCCTCGGCGACATCGCCGAGGCGGCCGGCTGCGCCCCGCGGACCATCAGTTCCGCATTACGCGACCGGCTCGGCCTGTCGCCCATGGCCTACGTACGCAACCTGCGCCTGGACCGGATCCGTCAGGACATCCTCGCCACCACCGACAACGTCGGCACCGTCGCCTATCGGTGGGGCGTCTCCCACCTGGGTCGCTTCGCCGACGACTACCGCGGCCGTTTCAACGAGCTGCCCTCCGGCACCGCGGCCCGGCGGTAGCACCGCCTGCAACGGGGAGTCCACCGCGTCACCTGGGAGTTGAGAAACCCCAGAGCCAATGATTGTCGTGTCAATGCCAAAAGTTAACCTCCGGCATCTACTCGCGTAAACCCAGCCGGTCGCATCATGGGTCCTGCGCGCCCCCGGGCGCCCCGCAAGCCCCCCACCGCCCACGCACACGACCGGAGTCCGGCATGTCCTTACCCCGAGCTGCCCGTCAGGCCGCCCTCTCGGCAGGCGCCCTGCTGCTGTCCTCGATATCCGTCCTGGCGGCCCCCGGCGCCGCCGAGGCCGCACCCGCCGCCTACTCCCTGCTGGTCTTCCCCGACCAAGGGCGCACCGCCGTCTACGACTTCATCGGATCGGCCACGAAGTCGGTGGACCTGACGATGTACGAGCTGCGCGACACCAAGGTCGTCGACACACTGGTGAGCCGCGAGAAGGCCGGTGTGAAGGTCCGTGTCATCCTCGACGCCACGCGCACCGCGGTCAACGGCGCGGCCTATCGCGCCCTCAAGTCCGCCGGTGTGGGCGTGGTCTACTCCTCCTCCGACTACGTCTTCACCCACCAGAAGACCATCACCGTGGACGGCGCCAAGTCGCTGATCCTGACGGGAAACCTTGACTCGACGTACTACGCGACCAGTCGCGACTACGGCGTCTTCGACACCGACGCGGCCGACGTCGCCGCCATAGAGAAGGTCTTCGCCGCGGACTACGCGAAGACCGCGGTCACTCCCGCCGATGGCGACGACCTGGTCTGGTCCCCCACCGACTCGGAGGAGCACCTGCTGGCACTGATCAACGGTGCCCAGCACTCCCTGGACCTGGAACAGCTCGAATTCGGCGACAACACCCTCGTGGACGCGGTGGTCGCGGCGGAGGAGCGCGGCGTACAGGTCCGGCTGGTCGGCATGAACCCCGACCGCTACGGCAGCTACTTCGACCAGGTTAAGGAGGCCGGCGGCAAGGTCGTCACCTTCTCCTCGACCGAGGGTCTCTACATCCACGCCAAGGCGATCGTCTCCGACTACGGCACCCCGACGGCCAAGGTCTTCGCGGGATCGGAGAACTTCACCGACAACTCGCTCAACAACAACCGTGAGCTCGGCCTGATCATCAACAGCCCCGACGTGCTCAACGGCATCGAGTCGACGTTCAAGACGGACTTCGCGGCGGGGACGCCGTACTGAGGCGACTCCCCACACCCAAGTGGGAGATCGGCCGATGGCCCCGTGGCCGCCGTTCACCCGGAGCGGGCCCTCCTGGGCCACGGTGGCCACGGGCGTTCCGTCGCGGGTGAGGACCCAGGGACTGCATCACCTCGCCGAACGTCCCGGTCAGCCGCTGCCCAAGCTGCGGCCGATCGGCCTCACGCCGGCTTGCGCCATACGGAAATGTGCTGCACGGAGTCCTGGGTGAACGGCGTCCCGCCCCAGTCCGCCATACGCCGTTCCAGCTCGAGCCCTGCGATCCGTGCCATCAGGTCGAGTTCCGCCGGCCAGGCGTACCGGTGCCGGGAGGCGGCGCGGCGGTAGTGGCCGTCGTCGCCGTCGCGGGTGAAGTGGTGCGAGACGAGCATCTGTCCGACCAGGTCGAAGGTGTCGAAGCCGAGATGCCGCTCGGAGACATCGAAGGGCACGGCGACCTGTCCGGGCGGCAGGAACCGCAGCGGCGGCACGCCCAGCTGCTACTCGGTCGGGCGCGAAGGGGCGATGTCGACGCGTTTTCCGTCCACCGGGTCCGATTACGGTCACTCGGCCGGGAGCGCGCGTTCGTCCGGGGAATCCCACCCCGGTCCGCGGAAGGGTCTCGGGTTCCGTGCGGGCCGACGGTGGGCGTCGGAGGCGAGGCCGGGCCGGCCGTTGGATCAGCGGTGGCGCGCTTCGGCCGCTGCCTTGAGGTCGGCGAGCCAGGCGTCGAGACCTGGGGCGAGGTAGGTCAGGGAGGCCGCCGGGTCGGCCTCGATCTGCTTGCCGGTCCAGCTCTCCTCGGTGCGGACGAGGACGCCGCCCTTGACCTTGATGAAGTTCCAGACGTGGATGCCCTGGTCGATGCGCAGTCCGTCGCCGACAGCGGGCCCGCTCCAGCGGACGCACCGGTTGTGCTGGATCTGCTGGACGGAGGAGGTGATGACGAGGGTGGTGGCGGGAGTCGTCGGCGTGGCAGGCGCCGGGATGGTCCACCGGAGCTGTGAACCCTTCCGCAGCGGTCCTGGGTCCAGCCGTTTCATGGAGGTGACGGATGCCTGCCAGGAGGGCCAGCCTTCGACGTCGGTCTACAGCTTCCCGATGGTGCTCAGCGGCGCCTTGACGAAGGCTTCGGTCCGGTGGTGGAGCTTGGCCGTGGGGTCGATGCCTTTGCCCTGACAAGTCACCGCACTGGCAGGCGTGGTGTGACCGGAAGTCCGGTCCCGGCTGACGGTGACGGCATGGGCCGGCGCGGCGGTGATGCCGAGGAGCCCGGCGGCGGTCAGTGCGAGCGCGAACAGGCGGCGCGCGACTTGGTCCGGCGCCGGGAAGGCCGTGAGTTCAGCGAGACGGACGTGCGGGTGTCGGTCATGACTCTCCTCCTCCTTCGGCCACCACACGGCGTTGTCGGTTATCTCTTCGATGAGAAGCTATAACGCCCCTGTGAGCTGTCCGACGTCATCCGGGAAGGGGCCCGCAGCGACCCGCAGCGGTACTTCCTCAGCTACGGCACGCCCGTCCCCGGCTGTCACGCGCCCGACGACATCACCGCGATCTCGTCCGGCAACGAAGACGGTGAGGATGCCGCGGTCGCCGACGTGCCAGCGGCCATCTCAATCAGGTCCGTGACCACACGGCGGAGCTGGGTGGCGGTGATCTCGGCCGGTGCTCGGCCAGCGGCGTCAGGTCCACCGGCGACGTCACCGGACCGTCCGCGCAGAGCAAAGCGTCCACGAGCTCGAACAATCCGCCCCCGCGCACGGCCGGACGGCCGAATAAGTCCTCCCGGAGGCGCGACGCTCGCGCGAACGCTTCCCCGGGACCGGCATCAGGCAGCAGACGCACTTCACGGCCTTCGTCCCGATCGGTGCACCCTGGGTCGGAGCACTTGATCAGACGAAGGCCGCCTCAGCGTCCGGCGAACACCCAGGCGAGTCACCCGGTTCGACGCATCGTTCAACGATGCAGGCTGACGAGCGAGTTCAGGGGCCGTGCAGCTCGGTCTCCCATGCCTCAAAAGGCGGATCGGCCTCAAAACCTGGATCACAGTAAGCGCGGATCCACTGAGCTGCCCGGTACTGGGCGTCCCCCTCGTTCATCACCTTGCCGTCTTCGTCAACTTGGAGAACGTTGGTGAAGACGGCGAAGACCATCTCCAGCGCAGAGCCGGACCCCATGAGGCTGGGCCTGTAGTCGATGTCGTCAAGGATGTCCAGGTCGACTGTGCCGTTGGCCAGGTAGAAGGCGAAGAATCGGATGGCCGCACGCACGTCGATGGGTAGATGTTCCATGGACGAATTCTGCGCGACGGTCAGGCACGGACCGAACCGGCATCTGAGGGGAAACAACCCTCAGGATGCGCACCTTCGCTCGGCCACACACAACTCAGCGTCATCGGATGACGCGGCCTCTCAACTCCGCCAACGTGGGCGACGTCGGCTTCGGCACCGCCGTCACGCGGACCGGGACGCTCCCCCACGCCCCGGCGGCGTGAGGGCCCGATGACCTTCGCCGTGCCGCTGGAACAGACAGTGACGGCCGCCGAGCGCCAGGCGGGACTCGACGCCTCCTGATCCGTCCCGCGCCTACGGCACGAGCACGATCCGGCCGAAGGTCTCGCCGGAGGCCATCAACTGGTGGGCCCGTACCGCCTCGTCCAGCGGCAGGACCGCGTGCACCACCGGGTCCAGCGGGGTCGCGCCCGCGAACTGCCGGGCGCTTACGGCGCGTTGGGACGCCGCTGGGACCGTGTCGGCGCTGAACGTGGCGAACGACAGTGACTTGCGGAAGGCCGTCGTCAGGTGGGTGGCGAGGTCCGCCGGTGGTGGGCCGGCGATCATGCCGACGGTGACCAGGCGGCCGTTGGGGTTGAGCCTGTCCAGGAAGCGGGGCAGGTCCGGGCCGGCTACGACATCGATGACGACGTCGTAGCCCTCGGGAGCGTCGTCGGTGGTGGCGCCGGTGCGGTCGAGTACGTGGGTCGCGCCCAGCTCGCGCAGGCGGTCACCGCGCTCCGCCGACGACGTCGTGACGGCCACCGCGCTCGCCCCGCCGCGCGCCGCGAGCTGCACCGTGGGAATGCCGAGGCTGCCCGCCGCGCCGCGCACCAGGACGGACTCGCCGGGCGCGAAGCGGGCGTGACGCAGGGCGAAGTGGGCGACCACGCCGGAGGTGCCCAGCGTCACCGCGTGCGCGGCGGACAGGGTGTCGGGGAGGGGGAGGACCGCGTCGGCGTCGGCGACGGCCAGCTCGACGTAGCCACCGCCCGTCCCGGTGACCGCCCAGACCCGTCGGCCCACCCACGAGGCGTCCACACCGGCGCCGACCGCGGTGACGGTGCCCGCGACCTCGCTGCCGGGGACGTGCCCCGTCCGGAACCCGTACCCGGCCAGGGCGCCGCTGCGGATCAGCGCGTCGACGCCGCCCACGCCGATCGCCTCCGTGGTGATCAGGACCTGGCCGGCGGCGGGAGACGGGGCCGGCAGGTCGACGACAGCGAGCCCCTCCGGGCTCCCGAATTTCTGGATGGCTATGGCTTTCACGGTGACTCCAAGGGACGGGAGAAGGCGGGAAGGAAACGGGTTCGGACGTTACTGACTTTGTTGGCGTGTTGTCGCGGCTGACATGTGTTGCCTGCCGCTGTACGTCAAGGGCCATGAGGTATCCGCAAGGGGGTGGCCTGA
>NZ_JBIRVR010000047.1:0-9486 GCF_044387105.1 Streptomyces sp. NPDC020379 | reverse complement strand
GTGCGGTGCTGGCCGACTTCACGGAGGTGGACATTGCTGCTGTCAATGGGCCGTCCTCGGTGGTGGTTTCGGGTGTTGAGGCGTCGGTGGCGGGGCTGGAGGCAGTGTGGCGGGGTGAGGGTCGCCGGGTGCGGCGGCTGCGTGTCTCGCACGCGTTTCACTCTCCGTTGATGGAGCCGATGCTGGCCGACTTCCGTACGACGGTTGAGGGGCTGTCGTATGAGGCGCCGCGCGTTCCGCTGGTGTCCAACCTCACCGGCGGTCTTGTCACCGCTGACGAAGTGTGTGATCCGGAATACTGGGTGCGCCACGTCCGCGCGACCGTACGTTTCGCCGACGGCGTGGCGTGTCTGGCGGACCAGGGTGTGACCACGTTCCTGGAGCTGGGGCCGGATGGTGTTCTGTCCGGCATGGGTCAGGACGCCGCTCCGCAGGCGCTCTTCACCGCAGCCCTGCGCAGGGACCGCGACGAGGCAGCGTCGCTGTTGGAGGCCCTGGCTCAGGTCCATGTCCAGGGTCACTCCGTGGACTGGGCCACGCTGCTCGCCCCGGCCCGTCCCCGGCAGGTCGATCTGCCGACCTACGCCTTCCAGCGCGAGCGCTACTGGCTGGAGTCGGTGGCAGGGCCGGCGGACGTCGGGTCCATCGGGCTCGGTGCGGCGGATCATCCGCTGCTGGGTGCCGCGGTGACGCTGCCGGACTCCGACGGCTGCCTGTACACCGGTCGGCTGTCCGTACGCACCCAGCCGTGGCTGGCGGACCACGCGGTGCTGGGGGCAGTGGTGGTGCCCGGGACCGCGCTCGTCGATCTGGCGCTTCACGCGGGTGCCCGCTTCGGGTGCGTCCAGGTGGACGATCTGGTGCTGGAAGCGCCGCTCGTCCTGCCCGAACACGGCGCGCTCCAGCTCCAGGTCGTCGTCGGTGGCGCCGACGACAGCGGTCGGCGGTCCGTCAATGTCTATGCCCGGCAGGAGTCCGGCGACCCGGACCGGCCCTGGACGCGTCATGCCGGAGGCACGCTGACCACGGCCCTGACCGGGACGGTGCCGCAGCTGTCGGACGAGCCGGGCGTGTGGCCGCCGTCCGGAGCCGTCGCGGTGGACATCGAGGGCATGTACGAGCAGTTCGCGCTGGGCGGCCTGGCGTACGGCCCGGTGTTCCAGGGCGTACGGGCGGCCTGGCGGCGGGGCGACGAGGTCTTCGCCGAAGTGGCGCTGCCCGAGGAGCACGCCCAGGAGGCGACCCGCTACGGGATCCACCCCGCCCTGCTCGACGCGGCCTTGCACGTGGCCGGGCCCGCGGGCCTGGTCGACGCGGGCGCGGAGGACACGGACCGGGTCCGCCTTCCGTTCGTCTGGAACGGGGCGTCCGTGCACGCCACCGGAGCGGCCAGGGTCCGCGTGCGCCTGACGGCCGCGGGGGCGGACGGTGTGTCGGTCGTCGTGGCCGACGAGTCCGGCCGGTTGGTGGCAGCGGTGGACGAGTTGGTGACGCGACCGGTCACGCCCGCGCAGATCGACGCGGCCCGTGGCGGCCTGCGCGAGTCGCTGTTCCGGCTCGACTGGCTCGGCATGACGCCGGGAACAGCGGCTCCGTCCGCCCTCCGCTGCGCGCTGATCGGCGACGGGGACGACGACCTGGCGACGGGCCTGCGGTCCGCCGGCTGGGACGTGACGGCGCACAGCGATCTGACGAGCCTGGCCGAATTCCACACCGGTGGGCCGTCCCTTCCGGAGTGCGTCTTCCTCACCGTCCCGAGCCGCGCCGGTGCCGACACCGACGGGCTGCGTGCGGCGGTGGCCGGGGCACTGGGGCAGGTGCAGGGGTGGCTGGCGGACGAGCGGTTCGCCGGCTCCCGCCTGGTCGTCGTCACTCGGGGCGCGGTGGCGACCGACGCCCACGGTGTGCGCGACGCCGACGCGGCCGCCGTGTGGGGCCTGGTGCGGTCCACGCAGGCGGAGCATCCGGACCGGTTGGTCCTCCTCGACCTCGGCGACCCCGCCGACGCCGCGCCCGTCGCCGCGGCCCTCGCCTCGGGCGAGCCGCAGGTGGCCGTGCGCGACGGGCGGGCCCTCGTGCCCCGGCTGGTCCGCGTCGGCGAGAGCGGACCGTCGGCAGGCGCGTCGGCCACCTGGGACACGGAGGGCACGGTGCTCGTCACCGGAGCGACCGGCGCCCTCGGCGGCCTCGTGGCCCGGCACCTGGTGGCGGAACACGGAGTGCGGCACCTGTTGCTGCTGAGCCGCAGGGGAGCGCGGGCGGACGGAGCGGCGGAACTGGCGGCCGAACTGACCGCCGCCGGGGCCTCGGTGACCTGGGCCGCCTGCGACGTGGCGGACCGGGACGCACTCGGTGCGGTGCTGGCGGGCATCCCCGCCGAGCACCCGCTGAAGGGCGTCGTGCATGCCGCCGCCGTACTCGACGACGGTGTCATCGGGTCACTGACGCCCGAGCGCCTCGACACGGTGCTGCGCCCCAAGGCGGAGGCGGCCGTGGCGCTCCACGAGCTGACCCGGGAGCTGGACCTCTCGGCGTTCGTGCTCTTCTCCTCCGTCGCCGGCACGCTGGGCGCCGCCGGGCAGGGCAACTACGCCGCCGCGAACGCCTTCCTCGACGCTCTCGTCTCCCAGCGCCGCGCCCAGGGCCTGCCCGGCCTGTCGCTGGCCTGGGGCCTGTGGGAGCAGCGCAGCGCGCTGACCGAGGGGCTGGCCGAGGTGGACAAGCGGCGCATGGGCGGCATCGGCCTCGGTGCGCTGTCGAGCGACGACGGGCTGGCGCTGTTCGACGCCTGCTGCGCCGGTGGTGCCACCGTGGTGGCGCCGATGCGGCTGGACATGACGGCCCTGCGGGCCACCGTCCAGGCCGCCGGCGGCGATGTGCCGCACGTCCTCCGTGAGTTGCTGCGCCTGCCCGGCAACCGTGCGGCCGCGGAGAGCGCCGCTCCGTCGGTGGGCCTGCGGGAACGGCTGGCCGGCACGCAGGCGGCGGAAGGCGAACGCATCGTGCTGGACGCCGTACGCCGCAACGTCGCGGCCGTCCTCGGCCACGGCGGCACGGAGACGGTGGAACCGGGGCGTGCCTTCAAGGACGTCGGATTCGACTCGCTGACGTCCGTGGAGCTGCGCAACCGGCTGACCGCGGCCACCGGACTGCGGCTGCCCGCCACCCTCGTCTTCGACTATCCGACGCCCAACGCCCTGGCCCGCCACCTCCACCAGGAACTGACGCGGGACACCGGCACCACCTTCGAGCCGGTGGCCGTGCGGCTCGACCGCCTCGAAGCCGGTCTGTCGGCCATGACCTTGGAAGAGGTCGGCCGCACGGATGTGATCTCCCGGCTGCGGGACCTGCTGGCGAAATACGACGAGACACAGGAAATACCGGAAAGCGCCGCCCTCGCCGACCAACTCCAATCGGCGACGGACGGCGATCTCTTCAGGATGGTGGACGAGGATCTCGGAATCATCTGAGCCGATCGCCCGCAATGTCCGACCGCCTGTCGGTCAATCTCTTTTCGGCCGGTCGCCCTATGGCCGACAGCTTTTGATGGGAAAGCGCGATGAGTAACGAAGACAAGCTCCGGGATTACCTCAAGCGAGTCATTGCCGAGCTGCACCAGACGCGGCAGCGCCTCCAGGAGGCGGAGTCCGCCGACCACGAGCCGATCGCCATCGTGGCGATGAGCTGCCGCTACCCGGGCGGAGTGCGCTCGCCCGAGGAGCTGTGGCGGTCGGTGGCCGCCGGCGTGGACGCCATCTCGGGCTTTCCCGAGGACCGCGGCTGGGATGTCGAGGGGCTGTACGACCCCGATCCGGACGCCGTGGGCAAGAGCTACGCACGCGAAGGCGGATTCCTGCACGGGGCCGGTGACTTCGACCCGGCGTTCTTCGGCATCTCCCCGCGCGAGGCGCTGGCCACCGACCCGCAGCAGCGGCTGCTGCTGGAGACCGCCTGGGAGGCGTTCGAGCGGGCTGGCATCGACCCCGCGTCGGTACGCGGCAGCCGCACCGGCATCTTCACCGGCGTCATGTACCACGACTACGGCACCGGCCTGGAGTCGGTCCCGGCGGGCGTCGAGGGCTACCTCGGCAACGGCACCGCAGGCAGCATCGCCTCCGGCCGGGTGGCCTACACCCTGGGCCTGGAGGGCCCGGCGGTGACGATCGACACCGCCTGTTCGTCCTCCCTGGTGGCGCTGCACTGGGCCGCCCAGGCTCTTCGCCGGCGCGAGTGCACGCTCGCCCTGGCGGGCGGTGTCACGGTCATGTCCACCCCCGGGACCTTCGTGGAGTTCAGCCGCCAGCGCGGGCTGGCCCCCGACGGCCGTTGCAAGCCCTTCGCGGCGGCGGCCGACGGCACCGGCTGGGGCGAGGGCGTCGGCCTGCTCCTGCTGGAGCGCCTGTCGGACGCGCGGCGCAACGGCCACCCCGTGCTGGCAGTGGTCCGCGGCTCCGCCGTCAACCAGGACGGCGCGAGCAACGGCCTGACCGCGCCGAACGGCCCGTCCCAGCAGCGCGTCATCCGCGCCGCCCTGGCGGACGCCAGGCTCTCCGCCAAGCAGGTGGCGGCCGTCGAGGCGCACGGTACGGGCACGACGCTGGGTGACCCGATCGAGGCGCAGGCGCTGCTCGCGACGTACGGCCAGGAGCGGCCGGAGGGCGAGCCGCTGTGGCTCGGCTCGATCAAGTCGAACATCGGCCACACCCAGGCGGCCGCCGGTGTCGCCGGTGTGATCAAGATGGTGCAGGCGATCAGGCACGGCCTGCTGCCGCAGACCCTGCACGTCGATGAGCCGTCCCCGCACGTGGACTGGTCCGCCGGGGCCGTCAGGCTCCTGACCGACCCCACGCCGTGGCCGGAGAGCGACGAACTCCGCCGGGCGGCCGTGTCGTCCTTCGGGATCAGCGGCACGAACGCGCACGTGATTCTTGAGCAGGCGCCCGCGGCGGTGGCCGAAGAGGAGCCGGCGCGGGTCGAGGCGCCGGTGGTGCCGTGGGTGGTGTCGGCGCGTTCGGAGAGCGCGCTGGCTGCGCAGGCGGAGCGGTTGTTGGCGCGTGTGGGGGAGTTGTCGCCGCTGGACGTGGGCTTCTCGCTGGCGTCCGGCCGGAGTGCTTTCGAGCACCGTGCTGTGGTGCTGGCCGGACATCAGGTTGGTCTGAGCGCTCTGGTGGAGGGGCGTGAGGCGCCCGGTGTGGTGCGGGGTCGTGTCGCGGGGGCGGATGGCCGTGTGGCGTTCGTGTTCCCGGGGCAGGGGTCGCAGTGGGCCGGTATGGCGGCTGAACTGCTGGGTTCCTCGGCGGTGTTCGCGGAGCGTCTGGGCGAGTGTGCGGCGGCGTTGGCGCCGTATGTGGATTGGTCGTTGACCGATCTGCTGCGTGCGGAGGACGCCGGCTGGCTTGAGCAGGTCGACGTGGTGCAGCCGGTGTTGTGGGCTGTGATGGTTTCGTTGGCCGAGGTGTGGCGTTCGACCGGTGTGGAACCGGCCGCTGTCATCGGTCACTCGCAGGGCGAGATTGCGGCGGCGTGTGTTGCGGGTGCGCTGTCCTTGGAGGATGCGGCGAAGGTGGTGGCGCTGCGGAGCAAGGCTCTGCGGGCCCTGTCCGGGCGCGGCGGCATGGTGTCCGTCTCGCTGGATGTGCAGGCGGTCGAGGAGCGCCTGGACGATCGTTTGTCTGTGGCCGCGATCAACGGACCCGCCACGGTGGTTGTGTCCGGAGACACGGACGCCCTCGATGAACTCCTCGCCGGCTGTGAGGCGGACGGTATCCGTGCGCGTCGTGTCGCGGTGGATTACGCCTCGCACTGCGCACACGTGGAGGAGATCGAGAGCGCGCTGTTGCGCGACCTCGCCGGAATCTCCCCGCGCCCGGCCTCCGTGCCGTTCTATTCCACGGTGACCGGTGGAGTGCTGGAGACTGGCGCTCTCGATGCTGCCTACTGGTACCGCAACCTGCGCCAGACCGTGCGCTTCCAGGAAGCCGTCCAGGCACTGCTGGATGACGGTTTCCGCCTGTTCGTGGAGTCCAGCGCCCACCCGGTTCTGACCATGGGCATCGAGCAGACCGCCGAAGCCCACACCATCACCGCTGTCGGTTCCCTGCGCCGCGACGAGGGCGGCCTGGACCGCTTCCTGACCTCTGCCGCCGAAGCCTTCGTCGGCGGCGCCTCCATCGACTGGGCCAAGCTCTTCGACGGCACGGGCGCGCGTCGCGTCGACCTCCCCACGTACGCCTTCCAGCGTGAGCGCTACTGGCTGGAGACCACAGGCCCGATGGTGAGCCAGAACGCCGCCGCCAGCCTGGGCCTGGGCTCGGCCGACCATCCGCTTCTGGGCGCGGTCGTGGCCTTGGCGGATGCGGAAGGGTTCCTGCTGACGGGCCGCCTGTCGTTGCGTACGCACCCGTGGCTGGCCGATCACGCCGTCGGTGAGACGGTGTTGCTGCCGGGCACGGCGTTCGTGGAGCTCGCGCTGCGGGCCGGGGACGCGGTCGGCCGCGACCACCTGGACGAGCTGACCCTCGAAGCCCCCCTCGTGCTGCCCGACAACGGTGCGGTCCAGGTGCAGCTGTCGGTGGGCGTCGCGGACGTGGCGGGGCAGCGGCCGCTGGCCGTGTACTCCCGGCCGGAGGACGACGCCGACGGCCCCTGGACGCGGCACGCCACCGGTGTGCTGACGGACAGCCCGACCCGTGGTACCGAGGAAGCCGCGGTCGCCGCCGAGCTGGCCGTCTGGCCGCCGGCCGGTGCGGAGCCGGTCGCGGTGGACGACCTGTACGAGCGGCTGGCGGCGACGGGGCTCCGGTACGGGGCGGCCTTCCAGGGCGTGCGGGCGGCCTGGCGTCGTGGCGACGAGGTGTTCGCCGAGGTCGCACTCGCCGAGGAACAGCGCGCCGACGCGAGCCGATTCGGGCTGCACCCCGCGCTGCTGGACTCCGCCCTGCACGCCATGGCCTCCGGCCCGGAGGCACAGGAGCGGACCGCGGGCGACCGCGGGCCCGGCCTGCCGTTCGTGTGGGGCGGGGTGTCCCTGTTCGCGACGGGTGCGGACGCGCTGCGCGTACGGCTCGCCCCGGCAGGGCCGGAAGCGGTGTCCCTGGTCGCCGCGGACACCGCCGGTGCTCCGGTCGCGACGGTGACGTCCTTGGTCACGCGTACCGTCTCGGCGGAGCAGCTGGAGGCCGCGGCGAGCGCCACGCACGACGCGCTCTATCGTGTCGCCTGGCGCGGCGTTCCGATGCGTGCCGCCGCGCCCACGGCGCGGTGGGCGGCGTTCGGCCCGGCGGCCGCGCACCTCGATGACGCGCTGGGCGCGGTGGTCCACCCGGACCTGGCGGCGCTGCGGGCGGCCGTGGAGGGCGGCGCGGCGGTTCCCGACGCGGTGGCGGTCTCCTTCACCGCGCCCTTCGACGGCGATCCGGCCGATGTCCGGGGTGCCACGCGGCGGGCTCTGGAGATGCTGCAGGAGTGGCTGTCCGAGGAGCGGTTCGCCGGGTCGCGCCTGGTCGTGGTGACCCGGGGCGCGGTGGCGACCGCGCCCGACGAGGACGTGCCCGACCTGGCGGCGGCCGCGGTGTGGGGTCTGGTGCGGTCGGCGCAGGCGGAGCACCCTGACCGTTTCGTCCTGGTCGACCTGGACGAGCGGCGGACGCCCACCGGCGTGCTCAACGCGGTGCGGGCTTCCGGCGAACCTCAGATCGCCGTGCGGTCGGGCGAGTTGTTCGCGCCGAGGCTGGCGCGCGCGGAGGCGGCCACGGCGGAGTCCGGATTCGACTGGGATCTGGACGGCACGGTGCTGCTGACCGGTGCGACCGGCACGCTGGGCAGCCTGGTGGCACGGCACCTGGTCGTGCGGCACGGCGTACGGCATCTGCTGCTGGTCTCCCGGCGGGGCCTGGAGGCGACGGGCGCGCCCGAGCTGGCGGCGGAACTGACGGCGCTGGGCGCCTCGGTGACCGTAGCGGCGTGTGACACGTCCGACCGCGCGGCCCTGGAGGAACTCCTGGCCGATGTGCCCGCCGAGCACCCCCTGACGGGAGTCGTGCACGCGGCCGGTGTGCTCGACGACGGCGTCGTCGCGTCGCTCACGCCGGAACAGATCGACGCGGTGCTGCGCCCCAAGGTCGACGCGGCCCTCCACCTGCACGAGCTGACGCGCGGCCTGGACCTGTCCGCGTTCGTGCTCTTCTCCTCGGCCGCCGGTACGTTCGGTGGCGCGGGTCAGGGCAACTACGCTGCCGCGAACGCGTTCGTCGACGCCCTGGCGGCCCACCGGCGCGCCCACGGCCTGCCCGCGGTCTCGCTCGGCTGGGGCTTCTGGGCCGAACGCAGTGGCATGACCGGTCACTTGGACAACGCGGACGTCCGCCGCATGCGCCGCGGCGGCATCTCCCCGCTCACCTCGGACGAGGGCCTGGCACTGTTCGACACCGCCGCGACCACTGCGGAAGCGGTGCTGCTGCCCCTGCGACTCGACCTGCCGGCGCTGCGCGCCCAGGCTTCGTCCGGGGTGGTGCCCGCGCTGCTGCGTGACCTGCTGCGCGTCCCCACACGCCGTACGGTGGAGGCGTCGTCCGGCGCCGACGCCCCGGAGCTGTGGCGGCGCATCGCCAACCTGTCGGAGTCCGAGCGGGACGAGGCCCTGCGCGCCCTGGTGTGCACGCAGGTCGCCGCCGTCCTGGGGTACGCCGACGGGAGCTCGGTCGACAGCGAGCGTGCTTTCAAGGAGCTCGGTTTCGACTCGTTGACGGCGGTGGAGCTGCGGAACCGGTTGAACGTGGTGACGGGTCTGCGGCTGTCGGCCACGCTGGTCTTCGATTACCCGAGTCCTGCTGTGCTCGCTCGTCATCTGCTGGGTGAGTTGGTGTCGGCGCATGCGGGGGCCGTTGCCCCTGCGGCGGCTCCGGCCGGCGCTGTGGCCGTGTCCGTCGACGAGCCGATCGCCATCGTCGCGATGAGCTGCCGCTTCCCCGGCGGCGTACGCACTCCGGAGGAGCTCTGGCAGCTGCTCGAACACGGCACCGACGCCATGTCCGCGTTCCCCGACGACCGCGGCTGGAACATCGACGAGCTGTACGACCCGCACTCCGACGTACCGGGGAAGATCCATGCCCGCGAGGGCGGATTCCTCTACGACGCCGGTGAGTTCGATCCCGCGTTCTTCGGGATCTCGCCGCGTGAGGCGTTGGCGATGGATCCGCAGCAGCGGCTGCTGCTGGAGACGTCGTGGGAGGCGTTCGAGCGGGCCGGGATCGATCCGGTGTCGGTGCGGGGCAGTCAGACCGGTGTGTTCGCCGGGATCATGCACCACGACTACGGCCTCCTCCAGGGCCCCGACGGCACGCCCGGCTCCCCGAGCCCCGGCAGCATCGTCTCCGGGCGTGTGTCCTACACGTTCGGTTTCGAGGGTCCTGCGGTGACGGTGGACACGGCGTGTTCGTCGTCGTTGGTGGCGTTGCATCTGGCGGTGCAGTCGTTGCGTCAGGGTGA
>NZ_JBIRVR010000046.1:0-9733 GCF_044387105.1 Streptomyces sp. NPDC020379 | reverse complement strand
CATGCTCCGCACCCGCACCGGCCAGCCAACGCGCCACATGCCGACCCAGACCACCCGTACCACCCGTGACCAGCACCGTCCCCGACACACGCCACAGCTCGCCTGCGACATTGGCCGATGCGGGGATCATCCGGCGGCCGAAGATCCCGGCAGACCGGACCGCGACCTCAGCTTCACCGGAACGGAGCACGCCGGCCAGCCGCTCCGCCGACCGCCCGTCGAGCGTTTCGGGAAGGTCGATCAGACCGCCCCACCGATCGGCGTTCTCCGTGGCGACGACCCGGCCGAGACCCCATATCTGCGCCTGGTCCAGGTCCGTCACACGCTCGTTGGAGGTGGCAGCAACCGCACCCCGCGTCACACACCACAACGGAGCCGCGATCTCGGCATCACCAAGAGCCTGGACGAGAGCCAGCGTCAGCGCGACACCCGTCGGCACCGAGCCGAACACCGCATCCCGACCGTGTGCGAGCGCCAGCAATGACACCACACCCGCGAAACCGGACTCCGACCGAAGCCTCTCGGCAATCACCGCGCGGTCAGCACCGGGCGCCTCCAGCACCACCGGCCGCGCACCACGGCCGGCCAGGGCGGCCACACACCGCTCGACCCACGCATCACCAGCGAAACCAGCCGGAACAACCACCAGCCAATCGCCTGACAGCAACCCCGACGGGTCACCCAACGGCGACCAGGTCACCCGGTACCGCCAACTGTCCACCGCCAGCCGCTCACGGTCACGACGGCGCCAGGCGGACAGCGCCGGAAGCACGGCCGCCAGCGACTCACCCGCCGTGTCACCCGAAGAAAGCTCCAGCAGCCCCGCGACCTCCGAGGCATCCCCGCGCTCCACCGCTTCCCAGAAACCGGCATCCGCCGTTTCCAGCGCGTCGCCCCGGGTCTCGGTATCGGGCACCTGTACCCAGTAGCGCTCCCGCTGGAAGGCGTACGTCGGCAGTTCGACCGGACGCGCCGACCGACCAGCGCGTCCGCCCAGGACCGCCGCCCAATCGACAGCCACACCCCGGACATGAGCCGAGCCCGCCATGGTGAGCACGCTCTCGACCTCGTCACCCTGCGCGCGCAGCGCCGGTACGAACGTGCTTGTGGCAGCGGCCTCTTCGGACAGGCACTGCTCACCCATGGTGGACAGAACCTGATCGGGACCGAGCTCCAGGTAGGTCGTCACGCCCTGGTCCGCCAGACACGCCACACCATCGGCGAAACGTACGGTCGCGCGGACGTGGCGCACCCAGTATTCCGGGTCACACACTTCGTCGGCGGTGGCGAGGCCGCCGGTGAGGTTGGAGACCAGCGGGATGCGCGGCGCCTCGTACGACAGTTGCTCGGCCACCTTGCGGAAGTCGGCCAGCATCGGCTCCATCAGCGGAGAGTGGAACGCGTGCGAGACACGCAGCCGCCGCACCCGGCGACCCTCACCCCGCCACACTGCCTCCAGCCCCGCCACCGACGCCTCAGCACCCGACACCACCACCGAGGACGGCCCATTGACAGCAGCAATGTCCACCTCCGTGAAGTCGGCCAGCGCCGCACGAACGATCGTCTCGTCCGCCTCCACCGCCAACATCGCCCCACCCGACGGCAAAGCCTGCATCAACCGGCCACGCGCCGCGACAAGTGCACACGCATCCGCCAACGACCACACACCGGCTATATACGCGGCCGCGATCTCACCGATGGAATGCCCGGCCACAAAGTCCGGCGTCACACCCCACGAAGCAACCAGCCGATAAAGGGCCACTTCCAGAGCGAACAGACCACACTGCGTGAACACCGTCTCATCAAGAGCGCCACCACCCTCGAACACGACCTCACGCAACGGCCGTTCCAAGTCGAACGCCGCACACACCTCATCAAAAGCTTCAGCGAAGACAGGGAAGGCTTCATACAGCCCACGCCCCATCCCGACCCGCTGGCTGCCCTGACCCGAGAACACCAACGCCAGCTTCCCCGACACCGGCACACCACGGACCACACCAGCAGCCGGCTCACCCGACACCACCGAACCCAGCCCGGCCTCGAAGCCGGACCGGTCCGCAGCCAACACCACCGCACGATGCTCAAACACCGAACGGGTCGTGGCCAGCGAAAACGCCACATCGACAGGCGCGACAGTCTCGTCCCGCGTCAACGACAGCAGCCGCTCCGCCTGACCCCGCAACGCAGCCTCGGACTTCGCCGACACCACCCACGGCACCACAGACAACGAGTCCACCGGAACAGCAGCCGGAACGTCCAATTCCGGCGCCTGCTCCAGGATCACATGCGCGTTCGTCCCACTGATACCGAACGACGACACACCCGCACGACGAGGACGACCACTCTCCGGCCACGGCACGGCCTCGGTCAACAGCTCCACCGCACCCGCGGACCAGTCCACATGCGAAGACGGCTCATCCACATGCAGCGACCTCGGCAGCACACCATGCCGCATCGCCAGCACCATCTTCATGATCCCGGCCACACCAGCCGCAGCCTGCGTATGACCGATGTTCGACTTGATCGAACCGAGCCACAACGGCTCGTCCTCGGGCCGGTCCTGGCCGTATGTCGCGAGCAGCGCCTGCGCCTCGATCGGGTCACCGAGCTTGGTGCCCGTACCGTGCGCCTCGACCGCGTCGACCTCGGCGGCCGACAAGCCGGCGCTGGCCAACGCCGCGCGGATGACCCGCTGCTGCGACGGGCCGTTCGGCGCGGACAGACCGTTGCTCGCGCCGTCCTGGTTCAGCGCGGAGCCGCGGACCACGGCAAGGATCTGGTGGCCGTTGCGCCGCGCGTCGGACAGGCGCTCCAGCAGAAGCATGCCGACGCCCTCCGCCCAGCCGGTGCCGTCGGCCGCGGCCGCGAACGGCTTGCAGCGGCCGTCGGGGGCCAGGCCACGCTGGCGGCTGAACTCCACGAAGGCGACCGGGCTGGCCATCACCGTGGCGCCGCCCGCCAGGGCGAGCGAGCACTCGCCCTGGCGCAGCGCCTGTGCCGCCCAGTGGAGGGCCACCAGGGACGACGAGCAGGCGGTGTCGATGGTGACCGCGGGACCCTCGAAACCGAAGGTGTACGAGATGCGGCCGGAGGCGACGCTGCCCGCGTTGCCGGTCATCAGGTAGCCCTCGGAGGCTTCCCCTGCCTGCTGCACCGCGTCGCCGTAGTCGTGGTAGGTCAGGCCGCAGAACACGCCGGTCTGGCTGCCGTGCACGGACACCGGGTCGATCCCGGCCCGCTCCAACGCCTCCCACGACGTCTCCAGCAGCAGCCGCTGCTGCGGATCCATCGCCAGCGCCTCACGCGGCGAGATCCCGAAGAAGCCCGGGTCGAACTCGCCTGCTTCGTAGAGGAAACCGCCCTCCCGCGCGTACGCGGTGCCCTTGTGGTCGGGGTCCGGGTGGTAGAGCCCTTCAAGGTCCCAGCCGCGGTCGGTGGGCAGGCCGGACACGGCGTCCCCGTCGTTGACGAGGAGCTGCCACAACTCCTCGGGCGTCCGTACGCCGCCCGGGAAGCGGCAGCCCATGCCGATGATGGCGATCGCGTCGTCGTCGGAGCCGGCCGGTGCCGTGGTCGCCTGCCGGTCCGGGAGAGCCACCGGCCGCCGATCGTCCTCGGCCTGCTCCGGGCCCATCACCTCGCCGAGGATGTGGCGGGCGACCGCGGCCGGGGTCGGGTAGTCGAAGACCAGCGTGGCCGAGAGCCGGAGGCCGGTCGCGGCGTTGAGGCGGTTGCGGAGTTCGACCGCGGTGAGCGAGTCGAAACCGATCTCCTTGAACGCCCGCCCCACGGCGACCGCTTCCGCGCCCGTGTGACCGAGCACGGCCGCCACGTTGTCGGTCACCAGCTCCAGCAGGACGTCTTCCCGCTCGGCCGGCGCGAGGCCGGTGAGGCGCCGCACCAGGGCGGGGGTTCCGCTGTCGTCGGCAGCGGTGACGACCCGGCGGGCCGGGGCCCCGACGAGGTGCCGGAGGATCGTGGGCACGGTGCCGGGCCGTGCGTGTGCGCGCAGCACCCCCACGTCCATGCGCGTCGGCACGAGGAGGAACTCCCCCGTCGTCCGTGCCGCGTCGAACAGCG
This sequence comes from Streptomyces sp. NPDC020379, assembly GCF_044387105.1. Classification (NCBI taxonomy): domain Bacteria; kingdom Bacillati; phylum Actinomycetota; class Actinomycetes; order Kitasatosporales; family Streptomycetaceae; genus Streptomyces; species Streptomyces sp. NPDC020379. The sequence goes on along the minus strand of NZ_JBIRVR010000046.1, from coordinate 5,653 downwards.
CCAGTCCCTCGTCGGCGGGCAGCGGCGTCATGCCGAACCGCGCCATGCGGGCCATGTCGACCTCGCCCAGGTGACCGGTCATGTCACTGCGCTCGGCCCAGAAGCCCCACGCCAGCGACACACCGGCGAGGCCGTGGGCCCGGCGGCGCGCCGCCAGGGCGTCCAGGAACATGTTGGCCGCCGCGTAGTTGCCCTGGCCTGCGGCGCCGAAGGTGGCGGCTGCCGACGAGAACAGCACGAAGGACGACAGGGGCAGGTCTTCTGTCAGCTCGTGCAGATGCACGGCGGCATCGACCTTGGGGCGCAGCACCGCGTCCAGCCGGTCCGGCGTCAGCGACTCGACCATGCCGTCGTCCAGCACACCGGCCGCGTGCACCACGCCGCGCAGCGGATGCTCTGCGGGAATCCGTGCCAGCAGGGCGGCCAGCGCCTCGCGGTCCGCCACGTCGCACGCCTCGAAGATCACGCGGGCGCCCGACGCGGTGAGTTCCCGCTCGAGTTCGGCGGCTCCCGGTATGTCCCGGCCCCGGCGGGAGACCAGGACCACGCAGCGGACGCCGTGTTCGGTCACCAGGTGCCGCGCCACGAGACGTCCCAGGACGCCGCTCGCACCGGTGATCAGCACGGAGCCGTCGGTCTCCCAGGCGCCACCCGAGCCGGTCGGGGCGTCGTGGGTGGCCGGGACCGTCGCCCTCATCAGGCGCGGGACGTACGTCCGGCCCGCCCGTACGGCGATCTGCGGTTCGTCGGTGGCGAGCACGGCCGCGAGGGCGCTGTGCGTGCCGCCCGTGTGCTCGGCCAGGTCGAGCAGGACGAAGCGGTCAGGGTGTTCCGCCTGCGCCGACCGGACGAGGCCCCACACGGCGGCGGCGGCCAGGTCGGAGACGTCCTCGCCGGGCTCGGTCGCCACCGCGCCCCGGGTCACGACGGCCAGCCGCGAGCCGGCGAACCGCTCGTCGGCCAGCCACCCCTGAAGAGCCTCCAGCGCGCGGTGCGCCACCAGGTGTGCCGCACCCGCGAGCTCGTCACGCGTGCCGGCCCCGGAAGGGGAACCGGCGAGGAACGGCAGGAGTACGAGCTCCGGGACCGCGCCGTCCGGTACGTCACGCAGCTCGGCGTACACATCGGTCCGGCCGGCGTCCTGGCCGAGCAGCGAACGGAGCCCGTCCGCGTCGGGACCGACGACCGTCCAACGGGCGTCGTGCTCCCCCGAACCGGCCTGGAAGGGCCGCCACTCCACCCGGAACAGCGACTCGTGCGGCACCTGCCCGACGGTGATGTCGTCCGGCGTGACCGTACGGGTGGTCACCGCGCCGACAGCGGCCACCAGCCGGCCGGCCTCATCGGCGAGCAGCACCGACAGGCCGTCCGGCCCAGGAGTGAGCCGCGCGCGCAACGTGGTCGCACCGGTGGCGTAGAGGGTCACTCCGCTCCACGCGTGCGGGAGCACGGCCGTACGGTCGTCGGCGTCCGGCCATCCGTCCGCGGCGTGGAGGACGGCGTCAAGGAGTGCCGGGTGCACGACGAACCGGTCGGCATCCGCGTGCCGGTCCTCCGGCAGCGCCACCTCGGCGAAGATCTCCTCGCCCCTGCGCCACGCCTGCCGCAGGCCCTGGAAGGCGGGGCCGTAGGCCAGGCCGTCGGGCCGCTCCTCGTACCGCCCCGCGAGGTCGACCGGCTCGGCGCCCGCCGGGGGCCACTGGCCGAGACCGGCCGCTTCCGCGGCCACCGGGGCGCCCGGCGCGAGGACACCGGTGGCGTGCCGGGTCCAGACGGTGTCTGCCGCTCCGTCCTCGAAACGCGAGTAGACGTTCACCGTGCGACGGCCGGAGTCGTCCGGCCCGCCGACAGCCAGCTGGAGCTGAACCGCCCCGCTCGCGGGGAGCGTCAGCGGGGCCTCCAGCGTGAGCTCCTCGACGCGGTCGCACCCGACCGCGTCCCCGGCCCGCAACGCCAACTCGACGAAAGCGGAACCCGGCAGCAGCGGCGTGCCGAAGAGAGCGTGGTCGGCCAGCCAGGAGTGCGCTCCCATCGACAGCCGCCCCGTGAACAGATGCCCGTCCGACTCCGGCAGCATGACCGCGGCGCCCAGGAAGGGGTGGTCCGCGGCGGTCAGCCCGGCCGACGTGACGTCGCCCTGCGCCGCTGCGGAGGGCTCGATCCAGTAGTGCTGGTGCTGGAAGGCGTAGGTGGGGAGGTCGACGCGACGGGCGCCTGTGCCGTCGAAGAGCTTGGCCCAGTCGACGGAAGCCCCGCCGACGAAGGCTTCGGAGACAGAAGTCAGGAAGCGGTCGAGGCCACCCTCGTCGCGGCGCAGGGAACCGACGGCCGTGATGTCGTGGGGCTCTGCGGTCTGCTCGATCCCCATGGTCAGGACCGGGTGGGCGCTGGACTCGACGAACAGGCGGAAACCGTCATCCAGGAGGGCCTGGACGGCTTCCTGGAAGCGCACGGTCTGGCGCAGGTTGCGATACCAGTAGGCGGCATCGAGAGCGCTGGTCTCCAGCACCGACCCCGTCACCGTCGAATAGAACGGCACCGAGGCCGGACGCGGAGAGATACCCGCGAGATCGCGCGACAACGCGGCCTCGATCTCCTCCACGTGTGCGCAGTGCGAGGCGTAATCCACCGCGATACGGCGGGCACGGATACCGTCCGCCTCACAGCCGGCGAGGAGTTCGTCGAGAGCGTCGTTGTCGCCCGAGACCACGACCGTGGCAGGGCCGTTGACGGCCGCCACCGCGAGTCGGCTGTCCAGCCGCTCCTCGACCGCCTTCACATCCAGGGAGACGGAAACCATCCCGCCCCGGCCGGACAGGGCCCGCAGAGCCTTGCTCCGCAGCGCCACCACCTTCGCCGCGTCTTCCAGCGACAGCGCGCCCGCAACACAAGCCGCCGCTATCTCACCTTGCGAGTGACCGATGACAGCAGCAGGCTCCACACCGGTCGAACGCCACACCTCAGCCAGCGAGACCATCACGGCCCACAGCACCGGCTGCACCACGTCGACCTGCTCAAGCCAGGCGTCATCGTCACCACGCAGCAGACCGGTCAACGACCAATCCACATACGGCGCCAACGCCGCCGCACACTCGCCCAGACGCTCCGCGAACACCGGCGAGGAATCCAGCAGCTCCGCCGCCATACCGGCCCACTGCGACCCCTGCCCCGGGAACACGAACGCCGCACGGCCATCCGACTCCGCGGCACGGCCCCGCACCACACCGGGCACGTCGCGGCCGTCCGTCAGAGCGCTCAGACCGTCCCGGCCTCCTGTCAGGACCACGGCTCGGTGCTCGAACACACTGCGAGCGGTCGCGAGCGAGAAGCCTACGTCGAGAGGTGACAGTTCCCCGACGTGTGCGAGCAGGCGCTGCGCCTGTTCCCGCAGCGCGTCCTCGGACTTGGCGGACACCACCCACGGCACCACCGGCAGCTCGACCCGCGCCGGCTGCTCCTCGGCCACCGCCGCGGGCGCCTGCTCAAGAATCACGTGCGCGTTCGTACCGCTGACGCCGAAGGACGACACGCCTGCCCGGCGCGGTCGGCCGGTCTCGGGCCACGGGGTCGGGTCGGTCAGCAGACGAACCGTGCCGGACGACCAGTCGACGTGGGGTGTGGGCTCGTCGACGTGCGGCATCTCGGGCAGCATGCCGTGCCGCATCGCGAGCACCATCTTCATGATGCCCGCGACACCGGCCGCGGCCTGGGTGTGGCCGATGTTCGACTTGATCGAGCCCAGCCACAACGGCTGGTCGCCCGAACGCTCCTGGCCGTACGTCGCCAACAGCGCCTGGGCCTCGATCGGGTCACCCAACTTCGTGCCCGTACCGTGCGCCTCCACGGCGTCCACCTCGGCGGCCGTGAGTCCGGCACTCGCCAGCGCCGCGCGGATCACCCGCTGCTGCGACGGGCCGTTCGGCGCCGTCAGACCGTTGCTCGCACCGTCCTGGTTGACGGCGGAGCCGCGCACGACCGCCAGCACCTGGTGACCGTTGCGCTGGGCCTCCGACAGCCGCTCCACCAGGAGCAGACCGACGCCCTCGCCCCAGCCCGTGCCGTCGGCCGTCGCCGCGAAGGGCTTGCAGCGGCCGTCGGGGGCCAGGCCGCGCTGACGGCTGAACTCCACGAAGCCACGCGGCGACACCATGAGCGAGACGCCGCCCACGATCGCGAGCGAGCACTCGCCCTGCCGCAGGGCCTGCGCCGCCAGGTGCAGGGCGACCAGCGAGGAGGAGCACGCGGTGTCGACGGTGACCGCCGGGCCCTCCAAGCCGAAGGTGTAGGAGATGCGTCCAGAGACGACGCTGGCCGCGTTGCCGGTGGCGACATAGCCCTCGGCCACTTCGGGTGCCTTGTCGGCGAGGGAGACGTATTCCTGACCGTTCGTGCCGATGAAGACGCCGGTACGGCTGCCGCGCACCGCCGCGGGGTCCACGCCGGCCCGCTCCCAGAGTTCCCAGGCGGTCTCCAGCAGCAGCCGCTGCTGCGGGTCCATGGCCAGCGCCTCGCGGGGCGAGATGCCGAAGAAGTCGGCGTCGAATCCGCTCACTTCGCCGAGGAAGGCACCCTCGCGGACATAGCTCTTCCCGAGCGCGTCGGGGTCGGCGTCGTACAGCCCTTCCAGGTCCCAGCCGCGGTCCGTCGGGAAGGGCGAGACCGCGTCCCCGCCGTCGGCGAGCAGCTTCCACAGCTCGTCCGCGGAGCCCACGCCGCCGGGGAACCGGCAGCTCATCGCCACGATCGCCATGGGCTCGTCGTCCGCCGCCACCGTCGCCGGGAGCGACGGGACGGGCTCGTCGTCACGCGAGCCGAGTAGTTCGGTGAGCAGGTGGTCAGCCAGCGCGGTCGGGGTGGGGTAGTCGAATACCAGCGTGGCCGAGAGCTGCGTCTCGGTGGCCTCGGTGAGCCTGTTGCGCAGATTCACCGCGGTCAGGGAGTCGAAGCCGATCTCCATGAACGCGCGGCCCGGGGTGATCGCCTCGGCCCCCGCGAATCCGAGTACGGCGGCGACATGCGCCCGTACGAGCTCCAGCAGGACGCGGTGCTGCTCGGCCTCGGACAGCCCGCGCAGGCGGCCGACCAGGGCCGACGCCCCGTCGTCGAGTGCCGCGTCGGCCTCGACCGCCTCGGTCAGCTGCCCGACCTCGGGGATCCCGCTGAGCATGCGGGACAGCTGCCGGGCCTCGAAGGTGCCGACGAAGCGCTTCCAGTCGGCGTCGACGAGGGCGACGGCGGTGTCGTCCGCGGCGAGCGACCGTTCGAGAGCGGTCACCGCGAGCTGCGGATCCATGGGGAGCATGCCGGTGCGGCGGAGGGTACGCCCGACCTCGGCACTGCCGACGGCCATGCCGTCGTTGGCCCAGGGGCCCCAGGCGATCGAGGTCGCGGGAAGACCCTCACCACGCCGCAGCTCCGCCAACGCGTCCAAATAGGCATTCGCCGCCGCGTAGTTCGCCTGACCAGCACCACCCACCGTCGCGGAGAACGACGAGAAGAGAACGAACGCCGAGAGGTCCATGTCCCGGGTCAGCTCATGCAGATGACGCGCCGCCTCGGCCTTCGCCCGCAACACATTCTCGAACCGGCCAACCGACTGCCCACCGAGAACACCATCGTCCAGAACACCCGCCGTGTGCACCACAGCCGTCAA
>NZ_JBIRVR010000045.1:0-12487 GCF_044387105.1 Streptomyces sp. NPDC020379 | reverse complement strand
CACCGCGCCGTCGTCACCGACCCCGCCTTCACCGCCGACCCCTTCCACGTCCACACCCGCTGGATCGAAACCGAGTTCGTCAACGAGATCCCGCCGTTCGCCGGCGCGGCCGGTGAGGACGAGGAGGAGGCCGCGGGCCGCGAGACGGTCGTGGTCGAGGTCGGCGGCAAGCGGCTGGAGGTCTCCCTGCCGTCGTCACTGGGCATGACCATCGCCCGCACGGCCGCCGCGGGCGGCGCCAAGCCGAAGCGGCGGGCGGCGAAGAAGGCCGGCTCCGCGGCCTCGGGTGACGCTCTCGCGTCCCCCATGCAGGGCACGATCGTCAAGGTCGCGGTCGAGGAGGGCCAGGAGGTCGCCGAGGGCGATCTGATCGTGGTCCTCGAGGCGATGAAGATGGAACAGCCGCTGAACGCGCACCGCGCGGGAACGGTGAAGGGCATCACGGCGGAGGTCGGGGCGTCGGTCTCCTCCGGAGCGGTCATCTGCGAGATCAAGGACTGACGAGGGAGTGAGCCCGTCGTAGGAGCGGTTGCGCCTGCGGCGGGCTTTTTCCCCGGCCCCGCCCCTTCCCGGCTGCGTCTGATGTGCGGCTCCGCCGCTGCGCCCCAGACCTCGCAACACGGCTTCGCCGCGTTGTCCTCGAACTTCCCCGGCTACCGCTGGGGGAGTTCGAGGACGCGGCCGCAGGCCGCTCCCGCCGCAGGCGGCGACGAAGCCCGCACCCGAAGAGCAACAGCACGCACCCCACCCGCCCCCGCGAAGCGAGTGGCATTGTTGTACGCCGCGGGGACCCCCAAGGGAGGCGGCAATGACCACGGAGACCACACACGCGCCACGCCCCATGCGCGCGGACGCCCGGCGGAACTACGAGCGGCTGCTCGCGGAGGCGCGTACCGCCTTCACCGCGCACGGCACGGACGCCTCGCTCGAGGACATCGCGCGCCGGGCAGGCGTCGGGATCGGGACGCTCTACCGTCACTTCCCCAACCGCACCGCCCTGATGAGCGCCGTCTTCCAGGGCGAGGTCGACGCCCTGCTGGCCCGGTCGCGGGAGCTGCTGGCCTCGCCGGAGCCCTGCCGGGCGCTCGTGGAGTGGCTGCGGACCATCGTGGCGCACGCCAGCACCTACCGGGGGCTCTCGCGCGCCCTGATGGCCGCGCAGAGCGACGAGGGGTCCGCGATGTCGCGGTGCAGCCTGCCCATGCGGGAGGCGGGCAGCGAGCTGCTCGCCCGCGCGCAGGGGGCGGTGCGGGCGGACGTCGGCATCGTGGATCTGATGCAGCTGACGAACGCGATCTCCCTGGCCGTCGAGCAGTCGCCGGACGACCCGGAGCTGGCGGACCGGCTGTTGATGCTCACGCTCACCGGTCTGAAGGCACCCGCGACGGCCGGACGGGACGGCGGGCACGACGGCCCGTCCGGCGCCTGAGGGGTTCGCGTCAGCGCCGCCGGGGCGCCAGGTCCGCCACCCGCGCCGTCGCCTGGTCGCCCAGGGAGACGGCGCTGCGCAGCTGGGGACCCGGCGGCCCCCCCTGCCCGGACCCGGGCGGCTGTCCGGGTCCCATCGGGTGCGTACGCCGCTGTCCCGGCAGGGGGACGTCACGGCGGCGGCCGGGCGGCGCGGCCTCGCCCCCGCCGGGGACGGCCGCCGGCCCCGAGCCCGACCCCGCGCCGGGCCCCGCGACCGAGATGTGGACGCCCTGGTCGGCGAGCGCCTGGAGCTCCGTGGCGGCCCGTTCGTCGTGCCCCGGGGGCGCGTCCGTCACCAGCCGCGTGATCACATCGGTGGGCACCGTCTGGAACATCGTGTCGGTGCCCAGCTTGGTGTGGTCCGCCAGCACCACCACTTCCGCCGCCGCCTGCACCAGCGCCCGGTCCACGCTCGCGGAGAGCATGTTGGACGTGGACAGGCCGCGCTCGGCGGTCAGCCCGCTGCCGGACAGGAACGCTCTGGACACCCGCAGCCCGTGCAGCGACTGCTCGGCCCCGCTGCCCACCAGGGCGTAGTTGGAGCCGCGCAGCGTGCCGCCGGTCATGACGACCTCGACCCGGTTGGCGTGGGCCAGCGCCTGCGCGACGAGCAGGGAGTTGGTGACCACGGTCAGACCCGGCACGCGCGCGAGCCGGCGGGCCAGCTCCTGCGTGGTCGTGCCGGCGCCGACGACTACCGCTTCGCCCTCTTCGACAAAGCTCGCCGCGAGATCGGCGATGGCCGTCTTCTCCGCGGTCGCTAGATGGGATTTCTGCGGGAAGCCGGATTCCCTGGTGAAACCGCCCGGCAACACCGCACCGCCGTGCCGGCGGTCGAGAAGTCCTTCTGCCTCCAATGCCCGCACGTCCCGCCGTACGGTCACTTCGGAGGTCTGGACGACGCGGGCGAGCTCCCGGAGCGAAACCGCTCCGTTGGCGCGCACCATTTCGAGGATCAATTGACGACGTTCTGCAGCGAACACGAAACCGACAGTAACGCCAACGACCATCCGTTTTCAGCAGGTTGCAGAATTTTACGGAAGTTGTCCGCTGCGGAACGTATGGCGTGGTATAGGGAACGCCCGGCTCCGCTAGCTCTCGCGCGGCGCCTTCCTCGCGTGCAGTTGCCGGGCGACCTCGGCGAGGGAGCCGGACAGCGAGGGGTAGACGGTGAACGCGTTGGCGATCTGCTCCACGGTCAGGTTGTTGTCGACCGCGATCGAAATGGGGTGAATCAGCTCGCTCGCGCGCGGTGCGACCACCACTCCGCCGACCACGATGCCCGTACCGGGACGGCAGAACATCTTCACGAAACCGTCGCGAATTCCCTGCATCTTCGCCCGCGGATTCCGCAGCAGCGGCAGCTTCACCATGCGGGCGTCAATCTTGCCGCTGTCGACATCGGCCTGCGTATAGCCGACCGTCGCAATCTCCGGATCCGTAAATACGTTCGCGGATACAGCCTTGAGATTGAGCGGCGCCACCGCGTCGCCCAGGAAGTGGTACATCGCGATGCGGCCCTGCATCGCCGCCACCGAGGCGAGCGCCAGCACGCCGGTGCAGTCACCGGCCGCGTAGACGCCCGGCGCGCTCGTGCGCGAGACCCGGTCCGTCCAGATGTGGCCGGAGTCCTTGAGCCGGACGCCGGACTCCTCCAGGCCGATCCCGGCCGTGTTGGGGATCGAGCCGACCGCCATCAGGCAGTGCGTGCCGGTGATGACCCGGCCGTCGGCCAGCGTCACCTCGACACGGTCGCCCACGCGCTTCGCCGACTGCGCCCGGGAGCGGGCCATCACGTTCATCCCGCGCCGCCGGAAGACGTCCTCCAGCACCGCGGCCGCGTCGGGGTCCTCGCCCGGCAGCACGCGGTCGCGCGACGACACCAGCGTGACCTTGGAACCCAGCGCCTGATAGGCGCCCGCGAACTCCGCGCCGGTGACACCGGAGCCGACCACGATGAGCTCCTCGGGGAGCTCGTCCAGGTCGTAGACCTGCGTCCAGTTGAGGATCCGCTCGCCGTCCGGGAGCGCGTCCGGGATCTCCCGCGGGTGCGCGCCCGTGGCGATCAGCACGGCGTCCGCGACCAGCGTCTCCTCGGTGCCGTCGGCGGCCCGCACGACGACCTTGCGCGAGCCGTCCGGGGCCTGGTTGGGCTCCAGCCGCCCGCGGCCGCGCAGCACGCGCGCGCCCGCCCGGGTGACGGACGCGGTGATGTCGTGCGACTGCGCCAGGGCGAGCCGCTTCACCCGGCGGTTGACCTTGCCCAGGTCCACCCCCACGACCCGGGCGGTCTGCTCCAGGGGCGGCGTGTCGTCGGCGACGATGATCCCCAGCTCCTCGTACGAGGAGTCGAAGGTCGTCATCACCTCTGCCGTCGCAATGAGCGTCTTCGAAGGCACGCAGTCGGTGAGCACCGACGCCCCGCCCAGACCGTCGCAGTCGACGACGGTCACCTCCGCGCCGAGCTGCGCGGCGACGAGCGCCGCCTCATAGCCGCCGGGTCCGCCACCGATGATCACGATCCGAGTCACGTACTCCATTGTCCCGTACCCGTCGAAGCGACTTCTCCCGGGGCCTCCCCCGTCGGATCCGTACGCAAATCCCTACGTACATCCCTACGGGCATCCGTGCGACGACCGGCAGGAGGTTCCGGACGAACCTCCCTTCGAGACTGCCACCCCAAATGCCGTTCCGCCTCACTCCCGTACTCTCGGAGCCATGTCGCTCTACGCCGCGTACGCCGGCAACCTCGACGCGCGGCTGATGTCCCGCCGCGCACCCCACTCGCCCCTGCGCGGCACGGGCTGGCTCGCCGACTGGCGACTGACGTTCGGCGGCGAGCAGCTGGGCTGGGAGGGGGCGCTGGCGACCGTCGTCGAGGCGCCGCGCTCCCAGGTCTTCGTCGCGCTCTACGACATCGCTCCGATGGACGAGGACTCGATGGACCGTTGGGAGGGTGTCGGCCTCGACATCTACCGCAGGATGAGGGTCCGCGTGCACACTCTGGACGGCGAGGAGCCCGCCTGGGTCTACGTCCTCAACGGCTACGAGGGCGGGCTGCCCTCCGCGCGCTACCTCGGCGAGATCGCCGACGCGGCCGAGTCGGCCGGGGCGCCGCACGACTATGTGATGGAGCTCCGCAAGCGGCCCTGCTGACGCCCCTCCGAGGCGTTGCTGATTCTTATGACGAATCCGTCTCGTCATAAGACACAAAGCAACAATCGGAACACCGTCACCAGCGACATCTACGCGCGTAGGCGAATAGCGGCTACCCTCGTCCGCGTGAACGCATCAGTTACTCCGGACATCCAGGTCGACCCGTACGCCGCGGCCGACGCCGCCGCCTCCCGCCTGCGCGAGCTCACGGGCGCCGAGACCCACGACGTCGCCCTGGTCATGGGCTCCGGCTGGGTACCCGCCACCGAAGCTCTCGGCACCCCCGAGATCGAGTTCCCGGTCACCGAGCTCCCCGGCTTCCCGCCGCCCGCCGTCGCCGGCCACGCGGGCACCATCCGCTCGTACAAGGTCAACGACAAGCGCGTCCTGGTCTTCCTGGGCCGCACGCACTTCTACGAGGGCCGCGGTGTCGCCTCCGTCGCGCACGGCGTCCGCACCGCCGTCGCCGCCGGCTGCAAGACCATCGTCCTCACCAACGGCTGCGGCGGCCTCCGCGAGGGCATGCGCCCCGGTCAGCCGGTGCTGATCAGCGACCACATCAACCTCACGGCGACCTCGCCGATCGTCGGCGCGAACTTCGTCGACCTCACCGACCTCTACTCGCCGCGGCTGCGCGCCCTCTGCCAGGAGGTCGACCCGACGCTCGAAGAGGGCGTCTACGTCCAGTTCCCCGGCCCGCACTACGAGACTCCCGCGGAGATCAAGATGATCCGCACCCTCGGTGCGGACCTGGTCGGCATGTCCACCACCCTCGAGGCCATCGCCGCCCGTGAGGCCGGCGCCGAGGTCCTCGGCATCTCCCTGGTCACCAACCTGGCCGCGGGCATGACGGGTGAGCCGCTGAACCACGAAGAGGTGCTCCAGGCCGGGCGCGACTCGGCTACGGCCATGGGTGCGCTGCTGGCTTCGGTGCTCGACCGGCTGTAGTCCCGGTACGTCGGGCTGTAGTCCCGGTACGTCCGGCTGTGGGCACGTCCTTCGGACGTGTCCTCAAGCGCCGGACGGGCTGGGTTGTGGTGGGTGCCGGGGGTGGGACCTCCGGGCTGGGGACCTGGAACGCGGTGCGGTGCGGGTCATGCGTATTGCGTGCCGTGATGACGCACCGCGTTCCAGAACCCCACCCTCCAGCCCCACCCCCTCCCACCGGAGAGCACGTGCGGGACGTATCCGCTTCAGGGTTCGCCTTCAGCCCGCTGGGGGCACCTCCCAGCGTTAGCTGGGGGAGATTGAGGACAACGCGCGAAGCGGGTTGCGGGATCTGGGGGCTTGCCCCCCACGCGGCGGCACATCAGACGCAGCCGGGGAGGGCGGGGCTGCTGGGGAACCGAGCCCGCCGCAGGCGCTACCCGCCACACCCTGTGATTTATGAGCCCTACGTCAGGGCAACGATGCAACACCCGGTGACGGACTCCGCAGAGCGCAGCGGCCCCGTCCCCAGACACTCGACCACTCCGGAGGAGAAACCGTGGAGCGAGACCTCATCGCGCGAGCCAAGTCGTGGCTGGCCGAGGACCCCGACCCCGACACCCGTGACGAGCTCGCCCGGCTCCTCGACGCCGGGGACACCGCCGAGCTGAGCATCCGCTTCGGCGGCACGCTGCAGTTCGGTACGGCGGGTCTCCGCGGTGAGCTGGGCGCCGGTCCCATGCGTATGAACCGCGCCGTCGTGATCCGCGCGGCCGCCGGTCTCGCCGCGTACCTCAAGAAGCAGGGCCACGTCGGCGGCACCGTCGTCATCGGCTACGACGCCCGGCACAAGAGCGCCGACTTCGCCCTGGACACCGCGGCCGTGATGGTCGGCGCGGGCCTGAAGGCCGCGCTGCTCCCGCGCCCGCTGCCGACCCCCGTGCTCGCCTTCGCGATCCGCCATCTGGGCGCGGTCGCGGGCGTCGAGGTGACCGCCAGCCACAACCCGCCGCGTGACAACGGCTACAAGGTCTACCTCGGCGACGGCTCCCAGATCGTGCCCCCGGCCGACGCGGAGATCGCCGCCGAGATCGCCGCGGTCGCGAGCCTGGACGACGTGCCCCGCCCCTCGGCCGGCTGGGAGACCCTCCGCGACACGATCGTGCAGGCGTACCTGGAGCGTACGGACGCGGTCCTGACCAATGGTTCCGCCCGGGACGTGCGCGTCGTCTACACGCCCATGCACGGCGTCGGCCGCACCGTCCTGACCGCCGCCTTCGAGCGGGCCGGTTTCCCCGCGCCGACGGTCGTCGCCGAGCAGGCCGAGCCCGACCCGGACTTCCCGACCGTCTCCTTCCCGAACCCGGAGGAGCCGGGCGCGATGGACCTGGCGTTCGCGACGGCCCGCGAGGCCCAGCCGGACATCGTCATCGCCAACGACCCCGACGCCGACCGCTGCGCCGTCGCCGTGCCGGACCCCGAGTCCGCCGAGGGCTGGCGCATGCTGCGCGGCGACGAGGTCGGCGCGCTGCTGGCCACGCACCTGGTGCACAAGAAGGCGCAGGGCACGTTCGCGACCACGATCGTCTCCTCGTCCCTCCTCTCCCGCATCGCGGCCGCCGCCCCCGGCGCCGCCTATGAGGAGACCCTCACCGGCTTCAAGTGGCTGGCCCGCGTGGACGGCCTGCGGTACGCGTACGAGGAGGCGCTGGGCTACTGCGTCGACCCCGAGGGCGTACGCGACAAGGACGGCATCACCGCCGCCCTGCTCGTCGCCGAGCTGGCCGCCGAGCTCAAGGAGTCGGGCCGTACGCTCACCGACCTGCTGGACGACCTCGCGGTCGAGCACGGCCTGCACGCCACGGACCAGCTCTCGGTGCGCGTCGAGGACCTCTCCCTGATCTCCGACGCGATGCGCCGCCTGCGCGAGCAGCCGCCCGCGCTGCTGGCCGGCCTCCAGGTGACCTCCGCCGAGGACCTGGCCAAGGGCTCCGAGGCGCTCCCGCCGACGGACGGCCTGCGGTACCACCTCGCCGGTGACGGCTCCGGTACGGTCTCCGGCGCGCGCGTCATCGTCCGCCCCTCGGGCACGGAACCGAAGATCAAGTGCTACCTGGAGGTCGTCGTCCCGGTCGCGTCGGCGATCGCCCTCACGGAAGCCCGGGCGCGGGCGACGGATGTCCTGACCGCGATCAAGAAGGACCTGTCGCAGGCGGCGGGTATCTGACCACGGGCTGCCCGCCGCGGCCGCTCTGCCGCGGCGGGGTTGTTCCCCACACTCCGCCCCTTCCCGGCTGCGTCTGATGTGCGGCTCCGCCGCGTGGGGGCGAGCCCCCAGACCCCCGGCGGTGGGTGGGTGGCGCCTCCCGAAACTGGGGCGCGCGTGCCCCAGACCCCCGGCTACCGGCCCGTTGCCTCCCCCAGAATCCGTCCGGGGGCGCCCCCAGAGGTGCCCCCAACGGGCTGAATACGAACCCTGAAGCGGACACGTCCCGCACGTGCCCTCCGGTGGGAGGGGGTGGGGCTGGAGGGTGGGGTTCTGGAACGCGGTGCGACGTCACGGCACTCAGAACGCAAAAGGGCACCCGCACCGCGTTCCAGGTCCCCAGCCCGGAAGACCCACCCCCGGCACCCACCACAACCCAGCCCGGCCGGCGCTTGAGGCCACCCGAACCCCAGCCACAACGCACCCGCACCCGCACCAAACAACGGCGAACCCCGAACAACCTCAGCCCAGAATCAAAAGCACAACCAGAAACACAACCCCCACCCCCAGAGGCCCCAACACCTCATAAGCCCACCGCACCGACACCGCGCCCCCAGCCCCCGCATGGCGCCCCGCCAACTCCCGGATTTCCCCGACCACCTGATCCGCCGAAGGCGAAGCGGAAGCCGATGCCGATGCCGACGCCGAAGCCGACGTCAGCGAAAAGACACCACCCCCGCCCCCACCCCCCCGCCGCGCCGCAGCCTTCCGCTTGCGCAGCGACACCGGAATGGACCAGAGCTGATACTTCGCGCCCCCGGCGAAGAGCTCGCTCGAGTACCCGGCCCGCACATCCTCGACGCACCCCCACGGCACGGTGATCGTCCGGAACGGGTTCCGCACCAGCAGCCGCTTCTCGCCCGCCCACACCGCGGGCCGCAGCGTGAAGGCGACGATCAGCGGTACGACGCAGAGCAGTACGGCGAGGGCGAACCACGGCGTGCGCCCGGAGCCGCGGAGGACGGCGTCGCCGCCCAGCCAGGCGGCGAGGAGGAGCAGCAGCACGCCGCCGGCGATCCCGGCGGGCGAGCGGTAGCACCGGTCGGCGTGCGAGGTCTGCGGGGCGGAGGAGTCGTCCGGGCTCGTCATGCGGCGATTGTGCACCACACGTCCCGAGGGGGGACGGCGGGAGCGTCGCGAATCGGGATCCACCACAGGGGGGTGACACGCGCTACGCGCGTAGATATGCTCATCTGGTGACCATGCCCACCACAGTTCCCGCACACGGCAACGACGCCGCGGGGCGGCTGAAGGAGCTGGCGGACGTGACCGCCTCCGACAGCACGCTGCGCCGCTTCCTGCACGGCCTCCCGGGCGTCGACGCGGTCGGGCTGGAGGCCCGCGCCGCCTCGCTCGGCACCCGCTCGATCAAGACGACGGCGAAGGCGTACGCCATCGACCTGGCGATCTCGATGATCGACCTGACGACGCTGGAAGGCGCAGACACCCCGGGCAAGGTCCGGGCGCTCGCCACCAAGGCCGTCCACCCCGACCCGACCGACCGTACGACGCCCACGACCGCCGCGGTCTGCGTCTATCCGGACATGGTGGCGACCGCCAAGGCCGCCCTGAAGGGCACGGACGTCAAGGTCGCGTCCGTCGCCACCGCCTTCCCCGCCGGCCGCGCCGCGCTGCCGGTGAAGCTGGCCGACACCCGGGACGCCATCGCGGCCGGGGCGGACGAGATCGACATGGTGATCGACCGCGGGGCGTTCCTCGCGGGGCGGTACATGGACGTCTTCGAGGAGATCCGCGCCGTCCGGGCGGAGTGCGGCGACAAGGCCCGCCTCAAGGTCATCTTCGAGACCGGCGAGCTGTCGACGTACGACAACATCCGGCGCGCGTCCTGGATCGGGATGCTGGCCGGGGCCGACTTCATCAAGACGTCGACCGGCAAGGTCGCGGTGAACGCGACCCCGGCGAACACCCTGCTGATGCTGGAGGCCGTGCGCGACTTCCGGGCGCAGACGGGCGTCCAGGTCGGTGTGAAGCCGGCCGGTGGCATCCGCACCACCAAGGACGCGATCAAGTTCCTGGTCCTGGTCAACGAGACCGTGGGCGAGGAGTGGCTGGACAACACCTGGTTCCGCTTCGGTGCCTCCAGCCTGCTGAACGACCTGCTGATGCAGCGGCAGAAGCTGAGCACCGGGCGCTACTCCGGTCCCGACTACGTCACGGTGGACTGATCATGTCTTTCACTTACGCACCGGCCCTCGAGTCGCGGGCGGTCGTCGACATCGCCCCGTCCTACGGCCTGTTCATCGACGGTGAGTTCACCGAGGCCACCGGCGGCAAGGTCTTCAAGACGGTCAGCCCCTCCTCCGAGGAGGTGCTGTCCGAGGTCGCGCAGGGGTCCGCGGAGGACGTGGACCGCGCGGTGAAGGCGGCCCGCAAGGCGTTCGAGAAGTGGTCGGCGCTGCCCGGCGCGGAGCGCGCGAAGTACCTCTTCCGCATCGCCCGGATCATCCAGGAGCGCTCGCGCGAGCTGGCCGTCCTGGAGACCCTGGACAACGGCAAGCCGATCAAGGAGACCCGCGACGCGGACCTCCCGCTGGTCGCCGCGCACTTCTTCTACTACGCGGGCTGGGCCGACAAGCTCGACCACGCGGGCTACGGCGCGAACCCCCGCCCGCTGGGCGTCGCGGGCCAGGTCATCCCGTGGAACTTCCCGCTGCTGATGCTGGCGTGGAAGATCGCCCCGGCGCTGGCGACGGGCAACACCGTCGTCCTGAAGCCGGCCGAGACGACCCCGCTGTCGGCGCTGTTCTTCGCGGACATCTGCCGTCAGGCCGGGCTGCCGAAGGGCGTCGTCAACATCGTCACCGGTGACGGCACCACGGGTGCGGCGCTGGTGGCCCACGAGGACGTGAACAAGGTCGCGTTCACCGGCTCCACGGCGGTCGGCAAGGCCATCGCCCGCACGGTCGCCGGGTCGGACAAGAAGCTCACGCTGGAGCTGGGCGGCAAGGGCGCCAACATCGTCTTCGACGACGCACCCGTCGACCAGGCCGTCGAGGGCATCGTCCAGGGCATCTTCTTCAACCAGGGCCAGGTCTGCTGCGCGGGCTCCCGCCTGCTGGTCCAGGAGTCGGTCCAGGACGAGCTGCTGGACGCCCTCAAGCGCCGTCTGTCGACGCTGCGCCTGGGCGACCCGCTGGACAAGAACACCGACATCGGCGCGATCAACTCCGCCGAGCAGCTGGCCCGGATCACCGAGCTGGCCGACAGCGGCGAGGCCGAGGGCGCCGAGCGCTGGGCCCCGGCCTGCGAGCTGCCGTCCGCGGGTTACTGGTTCGCGCCGACGCTGTTCACCAACGTCACCCAGGCCCACCGGATCGCCCGCGAGGAGATCTTCGGCCCGGTGCTCTCGGTGCTGTCCTTCCGCACCCCGGCCGAGGCGGTCGCCAAGGCGAACAACTCGCAGTACGGCCTCTCCGCCGGCATCTGGACGGAGAAGGGCTCGCGGATGCTGGCCGTCGCGAGCAAGCTGCGCGCGGGTGTCGTCTGGGCCAACACGTTCAACAAGTTCGACCCGACCTCGCCGTTCGGCGGCTTCAAGGAGTCGGGCTTCGGCCGCGAGGGCGGCCGTCACGGTCTGGAGGCGTACCTCGATGTCTAAAGAGTCCATCAGCAGCTCCGCTGCGGGCCGACTGGGTGTCTTCAAGACCTACAAGCTGTTCGTCGGGGGCAAGTTCCCCCGGTCCGAGAGCGGACGGGTGTACGAGGTGACCGACTCCAAGGGCAACTGGCTCGCCAACGCCCCGCAGTCCTCCCGCAAGGACGCCCGGGACGCGGTCGTCGCGGCCCGTAAGGCGTTCGGCGCCTGGTCCGGCGCGACCGCGTACAACCGCGGCCAGGTCCTCTACCGCGTCGCCGAGATGCTGGAGGGCCGCAAGGACCAGTTCGTCCGCGAGGTGGCCGAGGCCGAGGGCCTGTCCAAGGCGAAGGCCGCCGCGGTCGTCGACGCCGCGATCGACCGCTGGGTCTGGTACGCGGGCTGGACCGACAAGATCGGCCAGATCACCGGTGCCGCCAACCCGGTCGCCGGCCCGTATTTCAACGTCTCCGCCACGGAGCCGACCGGCGTCGTCGCCGTGCTCGCCCCGCAGGAGTCGTCGTTCCTCGGCCTGGTCTCGGTGATCGCCCCGGCGATCGCCACCGGCAACACGGTCGTGGTCGTGGCCTCCGAGCGGGCGCCGCTGCCCGCGCTGTCCCTGGGCGAGGTGCTGGCGACGTCCGACGTCCCCGGCGGTGTCGTCAACGTCCTTTCGGGCCGTACGGCGGAGATCACGCCCTCGCTGGCCGCGCACCAGGACGTCAACGCGATCGACCTCGCGGGCGCGGACGCCGGGCTCGCGAAGGAGCTGGAGATCGCGGCGGCGGACAACCTCAAGCGCGTGCTCCGTCCACAGGCTGTGGACTGGGCCGCCGCGCCGGGCCTCGACCGGATGACGGCTTTCCTGGAGACGCGCACGGTCTGGCACCCGACGGGTTCGCTGGGCGCGGGCGGCTCGTCGTACTGACGCCGTACGGCCGGAGGGGCGGGGGGGGGGGGGGGGCCCGCCCCCCCCCCCCCCCCCCCCCCCCCCCCCGCCCGGGCCCCCGCCCCCCCCCCCCCCGCCCCCCCCCCCCGCCCCCCCCCCCCCCCCCGCAAAAACACCCGCCCAG
>NZ_JBIRVR010000044.1:0-17709 GCF_044387105.1 Streptomyces sp. NPDC020379 | reverse complement strand
AATGCCTATCTGGATGCGTTGGCGGAGCTGCGGCGTGGTGAGGGTCTTCCCGCGACCTCGATCGCCTGGGGCCCCTGGGCCAACGACGGCATGGCCCGTTCCCTCGCGGAGCGCTGGGAGCGGCATGGCCTGCCCGCGATGGCTCCCGAGGCGGCGATCGCCGAGTTGGCGAAGACGGTCAACGACCCGGCGGCGGCCTCGTTGCTCGTAGCCGACGTCGACTGGGACACCCTTGCGCAGGCCAGGGCGGGCGCGCGCTCGTCCTCCCTGTTGAAGGAACTGACCGAGCACGTTTCACGCGAGTTCGCCGAGAGCGGCTCCACCCCGGCCGACGGGTCCCTCCGTCAGCGGATCAGCGGTCTGGCGCCTGCCGAACAGGAGCGGGCCGTCCTGGAATTCGTACGGTCCCATGTGGCTGCCGTGCTCGGGTACAGCCGGCCGGATGCCGTCGATGTCGACCGTGCCTTCAAGGAGCTGGGCTTCGACTCGCTCGCGGCCGTCACCCTGCGCAACCGCATCAACGCCGCCGCGGGGCTGACCCTTTCGAGCACGCTGCTCTTCGATCACCCTACGGCGAGGGACCTGGCGAGGTTCCTGCGTGGCGAGGCACTGGGGCTGCGGTCCGACGCGGGACCGGCCTTGCCCGCAGCCGTGGCCACGGACGACGAGCCGATCGCCATCGTGGCGATGAGCTGCCGCTTCCCCCGCGACATCCGAACCCCCGAAGCGTTGTGGGACCTGCTGGCCGACGGGCGGGAGGTGCTGACCGAGTTCCCCGCGGACCGTGGCTGGGACCTCGGCACGCTCTTCGCCCCGGACCCGGACGAGCAGGGCAAGAGCTACGTCCGGGAGGGTGCCTTCCTCGCGAGGGCCGGTGACTTCGACCCGAAGTTCTTCGGCATCTCGCCGCGCGAGGCGACGGCGATGGACCCGCAGCAGCGGCTGCTGCTGGAGACCTCCTGGGAGGCGTTCGAGCGGGCCGGGATCGACCCCGCCGCGCTGCACGGCAGCCCCACCGGTGTGTTCATCGGCAGCAACGGACAGGACTACGCGACGAGTCTGCGCGAGGCGTCCCCCGAGAACGTCGAAGGACACCTGGTCACCAGCAGCGCCGCCAGTGTGGTTTCCGGCCGTATCTCCTACACCTTCGGCCTGGAGGGCCCGGCGGTCACCGTCGACACCGCGTGCTCCTCCTCGCTGGTCGCCCTGCACCTCGCGGCGCAGGCCCTGCGGCAGGGCGAGTGCACGCTCGCCCTGGCCGGCGGTGTCACCGTGATGTCCACGCCCCAACTCTTCGTGGAGTTCAGCCGTCAGCGCGGCCTGGCCTCCGACGGCCGCTGCAAGGCGTTCGCGGCGGCCGCGGATGGCACGGGCTGGGGCGAGGGTGTCGGTCTGCTCCTGCTGGAGCGGTTGTCGGACGCGCGGCGCAACGGTCACCAGGTGCTGGCGGTCGTGCGCGGCTCCGCCGTCAACCAGGATGGCGCGAGCAACGGTCTGACGGCGCCGAACGGCCCCTCGCAGCAGCGCGTCATCCGCGCGGCTCTCGCGAACGCGCGGCTGTCGGCCGCTGAGGTGGACGCGGTCGAGGCGCACGGTACGGGCACGAAGTTGGGTGACCCGATCGAGGCGCAGGCGCTGTTGGCGACGTACGGCCAGGAGCGTTCGGGCGACGAGCCGTTGTGGCTGGGCTCGATCAAGTCGAACATCGGCCACACCCAGGCCGCGGCCGGTGTCGCGGGCATCATGAAGATGGTGCTGGCGATGCGCCACGGCACCCTGCCGCGCACACTCCACGTCGACGAGCCCTCGCCCCACGTGGACTGGACGGCCGGTGCCGTCGAGCTGCTGACGGACTCGATCGCATGGCCGGAGACCGGTCGGCTCCGCCGGGCGGGAGTGTCGTCCTTCGGTGTCAGCGGCACCAACGCACACGTGATCCTTGAGCAGGCGCCCACGGCCGTTCCCGAAGAGGTGCCGACACCGATCGAGCCGCCGGTGGTGCCGTGGGTGGTGTCCGCCAAGTCCGAGAAGGCGCTGCGGGAGCAGGCGGAACGGCTGCTTACGCACGTGGGGGAGCTGTCGCCTCTCGATGTGGGCTTCTCGCTGGCGACTGCTCGGGGTGTGTTCGAGCACCGAGCCGTGGTCCTGTCGGGACACCGGGAGGGCTTGAGCGCGCTGGCGGACGGGCGTGAGGTGCCCGGTGTGGTGCGGGGTCGTGTCGCGGGGGCGGATGGCCGTGTGGCGTTCGTGTTCCCGGGGCAGGGGTCGCAGTGGGCCGGTATGGCGGCGGAGCTGCTGGATTCCTCGGCGGTGTTCGCGGAGCGTCTGGGAGAGTGTGCGGCGGCGTTGGCGCCGTATGTGGATTGGTCGTTGACCGGTCTGCTGCGTGCGGAGGACGCCGCCTGGCTTGAGCAGGTCGATGTCGTACAACCGGTGTTGTGGGCTGTGATGGTCTCATTGGCGGAGGTGTGGCGTTCGACCGGTGTGGAGCCTGCTGCTGTCATCGGTCACTCGCAAGGTGAGATAGCGGCGGCGTGTGTGGCCGGTGCGCTGTCCTTGGAGGATGCGGCGAAGGTGGTGGCGCTGCGGAGCAAGGCTCTGCGGGCCCTGTCCGGCCGGGGCGGCATGGTGTCCGTATCGCTGGACGTGGCAGCGGTCGAGGAGCGGCTGGACAGCCGACTCGCGGTGGCGGCCGTCAACGGCCCTGCCACGGTCGTGGTCTCGGGCGACAACGACGCTCTCGACGAACTCCTCTCCCGGTGCGAGTCCGACGGTATCCGTGCCCGCCGTATCGCGGTGGATTACGCCTCGCATTGCGCGCATGTGGAGGAGATCGAGGCCGCGTTGTCGCGCGATCTCGCGGGTATCTCTCCGCGTCCGGCCTCGGTGCCGTTCTATTCGACGGTGACGGGGTCGGTGCTGGAGACCAGCGCTCTCGATGCCGCCTACTGGTATCGCAACCTGCGTCAGACCGTGCGCTTCCAGGAAGCCGTCCAGGCCCTCCTGGATGACGGTTTCCGGCTGTTCGTGGAGTCCAGCGCCCATCCGGTCCTGACCATGGGCATCGAGCAGACCGCCGAAGCCCACACCATCACCGCCGTCGGTTCGCTCCGTCGTGACGAGGGTGGTCTGGACCGCTTCCTGACTTCTGTCTCCGAAGCCTTCGTCGGTGGGGCTTCCGTCGACTGGGCCAAGCTCTTCGACGGCACAGGTGCCCGTCGCGTCGACCTCCCCACGTACGCCTTCCAGCACCAGCGCTACTGGATCGAGCCCTCCGCAGCGGCGCAGGGCGACGTCACGTCGGCCGGGCTGTCGGCCGCGGACCACCCCTTCCTGGGTGCCGCGGTCACGCTGCCCGCCTCGGGTGGGGCGCTGCTGACAGGGCGGTTGGCATTGCGGACGCACCCGTGGCTGGGCGAGCACGCGGTGCGGGACCAGGTGATGTTCCCTGCCGCCGCCTTCGTGGAGTTGGCGTTGCGGGCCGGGGACGCGGTCGGGTGCGACCGCGTCGAGGAGCTCACGCTGGAAGCACCGTTGCTGCTGCCCGAACAGGGCGCGGTGCAGGTGCAGTTGACCGTCAGCGGCGCCGACGGAAGTGGTGCGCGCGGTCTCGACGTGTACGCCCGTATCGAGGACGGTACGGACCGGCCCTGGACCCGGCACGCCTCCGGTGTGCTGGTCTCCGCCGCCGACGGCAGCGCGGCGGCCGGCGCGGCGGAGCTGAGCGTGTGGCCGCCTGCGGGGGCGCGAGCGGTCGACCTGTCGGGGTTCTACGAGCGTCTGGCGGACTCCGGCGTCGTGTACGGCCCGGTGTTCCGCGGGTTGCGTGCCGCCTGGCGGCGGGACGACGAGATCTTCGCCGAGGTGGCGCTCCCCGAGGAGGCGCGCGCGGAGGTGAGCCGGTACGGGCTGCACCCCGCCCTGCTCGACACCGCGGTGCAGGCGGGTCTGGGCCCGCTCGACGGTGAGGTCGCCGACGGCATACGGCTGCCCTTCGTGTGGCGCGGCGTGTCCCTGCACGCGACCGGCGCCTCGACGGTGCGCGTGCGGCTGGCGCCGGCCGGTAGCGACGCTGTGTCCGTACTGATCGCCGACCCGACGGGTGTCCCGGTCGCGCGTGCGGACGCGTTGGTGGCCCGCCCAGTGGCGCCGGAGCAGCTGGCGGCGGCCGCCCCCGGCACCGACGCCCGTACGGCCGACGGATCGGGACGTACGGCCGTGACGCGCCGTGCGCTGCCCCAGGCCGCATCGGACGCGGAAGAGAACTCCCTGCGGCAGGACTTGCGGAAGGCGAGCGAGCCGGAGCGGCGGCGCGTGCTGCTGCGGCTGGTGCAGGAACAGGCCGCCGCCGTCCTCGGCGAGGCCACACCCGACGCGGTCGAGCCCGAACTCCCCTTCAAGGAGCTCGGCTTCGACTCGCTCACCGCCGTGGAGCTGCGCAACCGGCTCAACGCCGCCACCGGACACCGGCTGTCGGCCACCCTGGTCTTCGACCACCCGACACCGCTCGCCCTCGCCGAGCACCTGCACGCCGAGCTGCTCGGCCTCCAGGACGAGGCGACCGTGGCCGCCCCGCCCGCCGTCCGGGCCGCGACGGACCAGGAGCCCATCGCCATCGTGGCCATGAGCTGCCGCCTGCCCGGCGGCGTGCGGTCGCCCGAGGACCTGTGGGAGCTGCTGACCGAGGGCCGTGACGCGATCTCCGGGCTTCCCCGGGACCGCGGCTGGGACCTTGACAGGCTGTACGACGCGGACCCAGACAACCCGGGCACGACGTACACCCGGCACGGCGGCTTCGTCGACGACGTGAGCGGCTTCGACCCGGCGTTCTTCGGGATCTCGCCGCGCGAGGCGACGGCGATGGACCCGCAGCAGCGGCTGCTCCTGGAGACCGGCTGGGAGGCGTTCGAGCGCGCGGGCATCGACCCGGCGTCCTTGCGGGGAAGCGAGACCGGTGTCTTCATGGGCGCGGGTTCCCACGGCTACGGCACCGGCCCGCACGACCCGTCGAGCGGCGTCGAGGGCTATCTGGTGACCGGCAACGCGCTCAGCGTCACCTCCGGCCGCCTCGCGTACGTCTTCGGCTTCGAGGGACCGGCCGTGGCCGTGGACACGGCGTGCTCGTCGTCGCTGGTGGCCTTGCACCTGGCCGTGCAGTCGCTGCGGCAGGGCGAGTGCTCGCTGGCCCTCGCCGGCGGCTCCGCGATCATGTCCACGCCGTGGACCTTCGTCGGCTTCAGCCGCCAGCGCGGCCTGGCCCCTGACGGCCGCTGCAAGCCGTTCGCCGCGTCCGCCGACGGATTCGGCCCGGCGGAGGGCGTCGGCGTCCTGTTGCTGGAGCGGCTCTCGGACGCCCGCCGCAACGGGCACCGGGTGCTGGCCGTCGTCCGTGGAACCGCGATCAACCAGGACGGCGCGAGCAACGGTCTGACGGCGCCGAACGGCCCCTCGCAGCAGCGTGTCATCCGCGCGGCGCTGGCGAACGCGCGGCTGTCGGCCGCCGAGGTGGACGCCGTGGAGGCGCACGGCACGGGCACCAAGCTGGGTGACCCGATCGAGGCGCAGGCGCTGTTCGCGACCTACGGCCAGGACCGGCCGGAGGACCAGCCGCTGCTGCTGGGCTCGATCAAGTCGAACATCGGTCACACGCAGGCGGCCGCCGGTGTGGCCGGCGTGATCAAGATGGTGCTCGGCATGCAGCACGGTGTGCTGCCTCGGACCCTGCACCTGGACGAGCCCTCGCCCCACGTCGACTGGTCCGAGGGCTCGGTGCGGCTCCTGGCCGACGACGCGCCCTGGCCGGAGACGGGACGGCCGCGACGGGCGGGCGTCTCCTCGTTCGGCATGAGCGGCACGAACGCCCACGCCGTACTGGAACAGGCACCCCAGGACACCGCGACCGACGAGCGCGATCGGGACGAGAAGCCGCCGGTGGTGGTGCCGTGGGTGGTCTCGGCCCGTTCGGAGAGTGCGCTGGCTGCGCAGGCGGAGCGGTTGCTGGCGCGTGTGGGGGAGTTGTCGCCGCTGGATGTGGGTTTCTCGCTGGCGACTGCTCGGGGTGTGTTCGAGCACCGTGCTGTGGTCCTGTCGGGACATCGGGAGGGCTTGAGCGCGCTGGCGGACGGGCGCGAGGTGCCCGGCGTGGTGCGAGGCGTCGCGGGCTCGCGCGGACAGACGGTCTTTGTGTTCCCGGGGCAGGGTTCGCAGTGGGCCGGTATGGCGGCGGAGCTGCTGGATTCCTCGCCGGTGTTCGCGGAGCGGATCGCGGAGTGCGGGGCGGCGTTGGCGCCGTATGTGGATTGGTCGTTGACCGATCTACTGCGTGGTGACGATGACGCCTGGCTTGAGCAGGTCGATGTCGTACAGCCGGTGTTGTGGGCCGTGATGGTTTCGTTGGCGGAGGTGTGGCGTTCGACCGGTGTGGAGCCTGCTGCTGTCATCGGTCATTCGCAGGGTGAGATTGCGGCGGCGTGTGTTGCGGGCGCGCTGTCCTTGGAGGATGCGGCGAAGGTGGTGGCGCTGCGGAGCAAGGCTCTGCGGGCGCTGTCCGGGCGCGGCGGGATGGTCTCCGTCTCCCTGGACGTGGCAGCGGTCGAGGAGCGCCTGGACGATCGTTTGTCTGTGGCCGCGATCAACGGCCCCGCCACGGTGGTTGTGTCCGGAGACACGGACGCCCTCGATGAACTCCTCGCCGGCTGTGAGGCGGATGGCATCCGTGCGCGTCGTATCGCGGTGGATTACGCCTCGCACTGCGCGCATGTGGAGGAGATCGAGAGCACGTTGTTGCGTGATCTCGCGGGTATCTCCCCGCGTCCGGCCTCCGTGCCGTTCTACTCGACGGTGACCGGTGGCGTGCTGGAGACCGACACACTCGATGCTGCCTACTGGTATCGCAATCTGCGTCAGACTGTGCGCTTCCAGGAAGCCGTCCAGGCTCTCCTGGATGACGGTTTCCGCCTGTTCGTGGAGTCGAGCGCCCACCCGGTTCTGACCATGGGGATCGAGCAGACCGCAGAGACCCACACCATCACGGCCGTCGGTTCGCTCCGTCGTGGCGAGGGTGGTCTGGACCGTTTCCTGACCTCCGTCGCCGAGGCATTCGTGGGCGGGGCTTCCGTCGACTGGGCCAAGCTCTTCGACGGCACAGGTGCCCGTCGCGTCGACCTCCCCACGTACGCCTTCCAGCGCGAGCGTTACTGGCTGGAGCCGGTCCCCGCTGCCGCAGGTGACGTCACGTCGGCAGGACTCTCGGCCGCCGATCACCCGCTCCTCGGAGCCGCGGTCACCCTGCCCGCCTCCGACGGCGTGCTCCTGACAGGGCGGCTGTCGTTGCGTACGCACCCGTGGCTGGCCGATCACGCCGTCGGTGAGACGGTGTTGCTGCCGGGCACGGCGTTCGTGGAGCTCGCGCTGCGGGCCGGGGACGCGGTCGGCAGCGGCCAGGTGGAGGAGCTGACCCTGGAGGCTCCCCTCGTACTGCCCGAAGAGGGCTCGGTCGACGTGCAGTTGGTCGTGGACGGCCCGCAGGGCGACGGGCGGCGGGAACTGAGCGTGTACGCCCGCCGTGCCGACGCGCCCGGCGGATCGTGGACCCGGCACGCTTCCGGCGTGCTCGTCCCCGGAGCCGCGAGGGACGACGTGGCCGAGCTGAGCGCGTGGCCGCCGGCGGGAGCACAGACGGTCGACATCGACGGGCTCTACGAGCGGCTCGCCGCGACCGGCCTGGCGTACGGCCCGGTGTTCCGTGGGCTGCTGGCCGCCTGGCGGCGCGGTGACGAGGTCTTCGCCGAGGTCGCGCTCCCCGAGGAGGCGCGCGGTGAAGCGGGTCTGTACGGGCTGCACCCGGCTCTGCTGGACACGGCGCTGCACGCCTGGCTGACCGGCACCGGCCCGGAGTGCGAGGAAGTCCGGCTGCCGTTCGTGTGGCGTGGTGTGTCCCTGTACGCGACCGGCGCGCCGACGCTGCGCGTGCGGCTGGCGCCGGCCGGTGCCGACGGCATGTCGGTGCTGGTCGCCGACGCCGCGGGGATGCCGGTGGCAGCGGCGGACGCGCTGGTGACCCGGGTGGTCGCGAGCGAGCAGTTCGCGTCCCCGGCCGGGATGAGCGATGTGCTGCACCGGGTGGCGTGGAACGCCGTACCCGACACTTCCGCATCCGCTTCCGGCGGCAGCTGTGCCGTCGTCGGAGCCGACCCCTACGGTCTGCTCGGGGCGCTCAAGACGGCGGAGCGGTCCCCGCAGGAATACCCGGATCTCGCGGCGCTGGAGGAGCATGTGCGCTCCGGTTCTCCCGCACCGGATCTCGTGTTCGTCAGCCTCGCCTCGGAGCCGTCCGAGGACGTCGCCGCAGCGACGAGGGAGGTCACGCACCGGGCACTGGATGTCGTACGGGCGTGGCCGGCGGCGGAGTGCCTCGGCGCGGCCCGGCTGGTGCTGGTGACCCGTGGCGCGGTCGCCGCGGCGTCGGCCGAGGAACTGGAGGACCTTCCCGCGGGTGCCGTGTGGGGGCTGGTCCGGTCGGCGCAGGCCGAGCACCCGGAGCGGTTCGCCCTGGCGGACGTGGACGGTGCCGAGGCTTCGCTGGAGGCCCTGTTCGAGGCCGTGACCACCGGCGAACCGCAGCTGGCCGTGCGCGAGGGACGGACGCTCGTGCCGCGCCTGGCGGGCGGCGCCGCCGACGGGGTGCTGGTGCCCGCGGCCGGCGCCTCGGCATGGCGGCTGGAGGCTTCGGCGGCCGGGACGCTGGAGGGCCTGGCCCTGCTGCCGGCCCCGGACGCCACCCGTGAACTGGGCGAGCACGAGGTGCGGGTGGCGGTGCGCGCCGCCGGGCTGAACTTCCGCGACGTGCTGATCTCCCTGGGGATGTATCCCGACCAGGCGCTGATGGGCGGCGAGGGCGCGGGCGTGGTGGTGGCCACCGGCCCCGGGGTCTCCTCGCTCGCCGTCGGCGACCGGGTGATGGGCATCTGGTCCGGTGGCTTCGGCCCGCTGGTCGTCACCGACCACCGCACGCTGGCGCGGATTCCGGACGACTGGTCGTTCACCGAGGCGGCTTCGGTCCCGGTGGTGTACGTGACCGCGCTGTACGCGCTGCGCGAGCTGGCCCGCGTGCGGTCCGGGGAGTCGCTGCTGGTGCACGCCGCCGCGGGTGGCGTCGGGATGGCGGCGGTGCAGCTCGCCCGCGCGTGGGGTGTCGAGGTGTTCGCCACCGCGAGCCCGGCCAAGTGGGACGTGCTGCGGGCCCTCGGTGTGGACGACGCGCACCTCGCGTCGTCGCGCACGGTGGAGTTCGCGCGGCGGTTCGCCGCCGCCTCGGGCGGCCGTGGAGTGGACGTCGTTCTCAACTCCCTCGCGGGGGAGTTCATCGACGCCTCGCTGGGACTGCTCGGTGAGGGCGGGCGCTTCGTCGAGATGGGCAAGACGGACCTCCGGGACGCCGCCGACGTGACGGCGGCGCACCCCGGGGTGACCTACCGGGCCTTCGACCTCGGTGAGGCGGGCCCGGAGCGGATCGGCGCGATGCTGGCCGAGATCCTCGCGCTCTTCGCGCGCGGCGAGCTGCGCCTGCCGCCCACGCGCGTATGGGACGTGCGCAGGGCCCCGGAGGCGTTCCGCTTCATGAGCCAGGCGCGCCATGTGGGCAAGCTGGTGCTGAGCGTTCCAGCCGCCCTCGACCCGGACGGCACCGTACTGATCACGGGCGCCGGAGGCGTGCTCGGCGGCCTGGTCGCGCGGCACCTCGTCGCTGAACACGGCGTGCGCAACCTGCTGCTGGTCAGCCGGCGCGGACCCGCCGCCGACGGCATGCCGGAACTCCAGGCGGAGCTGGCGGCCTCGGGCGCGGCGGTGCGCGTCGCCGCCTGCGACGTCGCCGACCGCGACGCGCTCGCGCGGTTGCTGTCCGAACTGCCCGACAGGCACGGCCTGACGGGTGTGGTCCACGCCGCGGGTGTCCTGGACGACGCGACCCTCGCGTCCCTGACCCCGGAGCGCGTCGACACGGTGCTCCGCGCGAAGGCGGACGCGGCGTGGAACCTGCACGAGCTCACGCACCGCTCCGATCTCGCGCTGTTCGCGCTCTTCTCCTCGACCGCGGGCGTCATCGGCTCCGCGGGCCAGGCGAACTACGCGGCGGCCAACACCTTCCTGGACGCCCTGGCACAGCACCGGCGCGCCCGGGGCCTGCCCGCGGTGTCCCTCGCCTGGGGCCTGTGGGCCGAACGCACCGGCATGACCGGCCACTTGAACCAGGCGGACCTGGCCCGCATGACGCGCGGCGGCCTGGTGCCTTTCTCCTCCGAGGAGGGCCTGGCGCTCTTCGACGCGGCAGGCGGCCTGGCCGAGGGCCTGGTGGTGCCCGCGCGGCTGGACACCGGCGCGCTGGCCGACCGGGCCGCGGACGCCGTCACCCCGCTGCCCGCCGTGCTGCGCGGCCTCGTACGGCGGCCGACGGTGACGCGACGGGCCGTGACCCGGGAACCCGAGCGGTCCGAGGAGCAGTCGCTGTCGCGGCGCCTGTCGGGGCTCGCCCCGGCGGAGCGACGGCGGACGCTGCTGCGGCTGGTCCAGGACCACGCCGCCACGGTCCTCGGCCACGGATCGCCGACCGCCGTCGTGGCCGACCGGGGCTTCCTGGAACTCGGCTTCGACTCGCTCACCGCCGTGGAGCTCCGGAACCGGCTCAACGCGGCCACCGGGCTGCGCCTCCCGGCCACCCTGATCTTCGACTACCCGACCCCCGAGGCACTCGCCGGACTCGTCGAGGAGGAGATCGCGCCCGCGCCGGGGGAGGCGGCCGGGGGAGCCGGGCTCGGCACCGAGATCGACAAGCTGGAGGCCGTACTCCGCGACGCCGGCGCGGACCCGGACGCCACCACACGCGAGATGGTCACCGCCAGGCTCAAGGACCTGCTGTCCACCGTCTCCGCGTGGGACGTGACAGGCGACGGCACGGCGGCCGACGCTCCCACCGCGGTCACCGAGCACCTGGAGACAGCGGAGGCCGACGAGCTCTTCGCCTTCATCGACCAGGAATTCGGCACGTCGGAGGAGTTCGGATCCGCTTGATCTCCCTCATGAACGACCCGCACCACCACACCACCCATGCCCCGTCGAACGCCCAGCTTCCCGAGCTCGTGAGGTCCTGATGTCGGAACAAGAAAAGCTCCTCGGCTACCTTCGGCGGGTCACGGCTGATCTGCATCAGACCCGCGGCCGCCTCCAGGAGATGGAGGCGGCGGCCCGCGAGCCGATCGCGATCGTCGGCATGAGCTGCCGCTTCCCCGGGGAGGTGCGCGGCCCCGAGGACTTCTGGGAGCTGCTGCACGAGGGCAGGGACGCCATCACGCCCTTCCCCGCCGACCGCGGCTGGGACACCGACTCCCTCTACGCCGCCGACCCCGACCGGCCGGGCACCACCTACGCCCGCGAAGGCGGCTTCCTCCACGACGCCGGCGACTTCGACGCCGGCTTCTTCGGCATCTCCCCGCGCGAGGCGGCGGCCATGGACCCCCAGCAGCGCCTGCTGCTGGAGACGTCCTGGGAGGCCGTCGAGCGCGCGGGCATCGACCCGGCCTCCCTCAAGGGCAGCCGGTCCGGCGTCTTCGTCGGCGCCGTCGCACCCGACTACGGGCCGCGCGTCCACGAAGCGCCAGACGGCGTCGAGGGCCACCTCGTGACCGGCAGCGCCATCAGCGTCGTGTCCGGCCGCGTCGCCTACACCCTGGGCCTGGAGGGCCCGGCGGTCACCGTCGACACCGCGTGCTCCTCCTCGCTCGTGGCCCTGCACCTGGCCGTGCAGGCCCTGCGCCAGGGCGAGTGCACGCTCGCCCTCGCGGGCGGCGTCACCGTCATGGCCACCCCCGGCACCTTCATCGGCTTCAGCCGCCAGCGCGGGCTCGCCCCCGACGGCCGCTGCAAGCCCTTCGCGGCCGCGGCGGACGGCTTCGGTCCCGCCGAGGGCGCCGGCATGCTCCTGCTGGAGCGCCTGTCCGACGCCCGCCGCAACGGACACCGCGTCCTCGCCGTCGTCCGCGGCACGGCCATCAACCAGGACGGCGCGAGCAGCGGCCTGTCCGCCCCCAACGGCCCGTCCCAGCAGCGCGTCATCCGCGCGGCCCTGGCCAACGCCGGCCTCACGGCCGCCCAGGTCGACGCTGTGGAGGCACACGGCACGGGCACCAAGCTCGGCGACCCGATCGAGGCCCAGGCGCTGCTGGCGACATACGGCCGCGAACGCACCGGCGACAAGCCCCTGTTGCTCGGCTCCGTGAAGTCCAACATCGGGCACACCCAGGCCGCGGCCGGTGTCGCGGGCATCATGAAGATGGTGCTGGCGATGCAGCACGGCGTGCTGCCACGCACCCTGCACATCGACGCGCCGTCCCCCCACGTGGACTGGTCGGCCGACTCCGTCCGGCTGCTCACCGAGCCCACCGTCTGGTCCGAGGGCGAGGAGCCCCGCCGGGCGGGCGTCTCCTCCTTCGGCATCAGCGGCACGAACGCCCACGCCATCATCGAGCAGGCACCGGCCCCGCAGGCCGACGCCCCGGAGGCCGGCGACGAGACCACGTCCGGTCCGGCGACGACCACCCTGCCGACGGTGCCGTGGGTGCTGTCGGCCAAGTCCGCGACGGCGCTGCGCGCCCAGGCCGAACGACTCCTGGCGCACGCCGAGGCCCACCCCGAGGCACCCGCCACGGACACCGGCCTGTCCCTCGCCGCCACGCGTACCGCTTTCGATCACCGCGCGGTCGTCCTGGCCGCCGACCGCGCGGCAGCCGTGCGGGAGCTGGAGGCGTACGCCGCGGGACGACCCGCACAGGGCCTCGTCGAAGGCGTCGTCCGGCGTGGCACCGGGGTCGCCTTCGTGTTCCCGGGGCAGGGGTCGCAGTGGGCCGGTATGGCGGCCGAACTGCTGGATTCCTCGGCGGTGTTCGCGGAGCGTCTGGGAGAGTGTGCGGCGGCGTTGGCGCCGTATGTGGATTGGTCGTTGACCGGTCTGCTGCGTGGTGACGATGACGCCTGGCTTGAGCAGGTCGATGTCGTACAGCCGGTGCTCTGGGCCGTGATGGTTTCGTTGGCGGAGGTGTGGCGTTCGACCGGTGTGGAGCCGGCCGCTGTCATCGGTCATTCACAGGGCGAGATCGCGGCGGCTTGTGTGGCCGGTGCGCTGTCCGTGGAAGACGCGGCGAAGGTGGTGGCGCTGCGGAGCAAGGCTCTGCGGGCACTCTCCGGGCGCGGCGGGATGGTCTCCGTCTCCCTGGACGTGGCAGCGGTCGAGCAGCGGCTGTCGAAGTGGCAGGGCCGGCTGGCCGTAGCAGCGATCAACGGCCCGGCCGTGGTGGTCGTCTCCGGTGACGCCGACGCGCTGGAGGAGCTGCTCGCCGGTTGTGAGGCGGACGGTATCCGCGCGCGTCGCGTCGCGGTGGATTACGCCTCGCACTGCGCGCACGTGGAGGAGATCGAAGCCGCGCTGCTGCGCGACCTCGCGGGTATCTCCCCGCGTCCGGCCTCGGTGCCGTTCTACTCGACGGTGATCGGTGGCGTGCTGGAGACCAGCACCCTGGACGCGGGCTACTGGTACCGCAACCTGCGCCAGACCGTGCGCTTCCAGGAAGCCGTCCAGGCGCTCCTGGACGACGGATTCCGCCTGTTCGTGGAGTCCAGCGCCCACCCCGTCCTGACCATGGGCGTGGAGCAGACCGCCGAAGCCCACAACACCACCGTCACCGCCGTCGGTTCGCTGCGCCGCGACGAGGGCGGCCTGGAACGCTTCCTCACCTCCGCGGCCGAAGCCTTCGTCGGCGGTGCCTCCGTCGACTGGGCCAAGCTCTTCGACGGCACGGGAGCCGGGCACGTCGACCTGCCGACGTACGCCTTCCAGCACCAGCGCTACTGGCTGACCAGCACGAAGGCGGGGCAGAGCACCAAGGCGGCCGTCGGCGACGGTTCGGACGCGGTCTTCTGGGAAGCCGTCGAGCACGAGGACCGCGAGGCGCTGGTCGCCACGCTGCGTGTCGACTCGGCGGAGCAGCAGGAGTCGTTGGACGCCGTCCTGCCCGCGCTCGCGCAGTGGCGCCGGCAGCGGCGCTCCGAGTCGGCCGTGGACGCTTGGCGCTACCGGGTGGTGTGGCGTCCCACCGGCGGAGCGACGAAGCCCTCCCTGTCGGGCACGTGGCTCGTCGTGGTGCCGGGCTCGCGGAGCGACGACCCGCTGGTGGTGGGCGTACAGCAGGCACTCCGGGCGTACGGCGCCCACGTCGTGACCCTCGCATCGGACGGGACGGACCGCGCCACGACCGCGGCACGCCTGCGCGAGTTCACGACCGACGGCCTCTCCGGCGTCCTGTCGCTGCTCGCCCTGGACGAGACCCCGCACCCGGAGCACCCCTTCACCACGACCGGCCTCGTGGGAACCCTCACCCTCATCCAGGCGCTGGGCGACCTCGCGGCCCGGGTGCCGCTGTGGTGCGCCACGCGGGGCGCGGTGTCGACCGGTGACGGCGACCCGCTGATCAGTGCGGCGCAGGCGGCGGTGTGGGGCATGGGCCGGGTCGCCGGGGTGGAATACCCCGACACCTGGGGCGGTCTGGTCGACCTGCCGGAGCAGCTGGACGGCCGGGCCCGGACGCGGCTCGCCGGTGTGCTGGCCGGCACCACCGTCGAGGACCAGGTGGCCATCCGCGGCTCCGGCGTCATGCTGCGCCGACTGGAGCCGGCCCCGCTCGGCGAGGCCCGCCCCCTGCGCACCTGGAAGCCCCGCGGCACCGTTCTCATCACCGGCGGTACGGGAGCCCTCGGCACCCATCTGGCTCGATGGCTGGCCCGCAACGGAGCCGAGCACCTCGTCCTGACCAGCCGTCGCGGACCCGCGGCGCCCGGCGCCGAGGCCCTCGTCGCCGAGCTGGACGAGCAGGGCACCCGGGTCACGGTCACCGCCTGCGACGTCGCCGACCGCGACGCGCTGGCGCGCGTACTCGACGCCGTACCCGAGGACTGCCCCCTCACCGCCGTCATCCACGCCGCCGCCTACATCGACCTGGCCGGGCTGGCCGACACGACGACGGCGGACTTCGCCGACGTCATGAACGCGAAGACCGCGGGAGCGGCACACCTCGACGCCCTGCTGCGCGACACACCGCTCGACGCGTTCGTGCTCTTCTCGTCCGTCTCCGCCGTCTGGGGCGTCGGCGACCACGCCGCGTACGCCGCGGCCAACGCCTACCTGGACGCGCTCGCCCAGCAGCGGCGCGCGGACGGCCTGTCGGCCACCTCCGTGGCCTGGGGCGTGTGGGACGCGGTCGGCGACAACATCCCCGAGGGCCTGGACCTGGACCAACTGCGCCGCCGCGGGCTGCGCTTCATGGACCCGGACCTCGGCATCGCCGCGCTGCGACAGACGCTCGACCACGACCAGACGCACCTGGCGATCGCCGACATCGACTGGGAGAGCTTCATCCCCGTCTTCACCTCGGCTCGCCCCAGCCCCCTGCTCGAAGAACTGCCCGAGGCCCTCGGCATCGAGCGGCAGAGCGCCGACAGCACGCCGGACACCTCGGACGCGGGAACCGACACAGCCTCGCGGCTGCGGCAGCGGCTCGCCGCGCTGACCCCCGGCGAGCGCGGCCACGCCGTCCTCGACCTCGTCCACGAGCAGGTGGCGGCCGTCCTCGGGCACGACACCCAGGACGCGGTCGACTCCGAACGCGCCTTCAGGGACCTCGGCTTCGACTCGCTGACAGCGGTGGAGCTCCGCAACCGGCTGAACGCGGCAACCGGCCTGCGGCTGCCCGCCACTCTGGTCTTCGACTACCCCAGCAGCGCCGTGCTGAGCGACCACATCCAGGCGCAGCTCCTCGGGGCGCCGGCCGGCACAGTGGTGGCCGACGTGACCACGGAGGCCGCCACCGCGGTGTCCGACGAGGACCCCATCGCGATCGTCGCGATGAGCTGCCGCTACCCGGGCGGCGTGACATCGCCCGAGGAACTGTGGCAGCTGATCATGTCCGACGGGGACGCCATCGGCGGGCTGCCCACCGACCGCGGCTGGGACCTCGACGGCATCTACGACCCGGACCCGGACGCCCCGGGCAAGACCTACGTGCGGGAAGGCGGATTCCTCTACGACGCGGGCGAGTTCGATCCCGCGTTCTTCGGGATCTCGCCGCGCGAGGCCGCGGCCATGGACCCGCAGCAGCGCCTGCTGCTGGAGACCTCCTGGGAGGCGCTCGAGCGCGCCGGCCTGCCCGCGCCGTCCCTGCGCGGCAGCCGGACCGGTGTCTTCATCGGCTCCAACTACCAGGAGTACGGCCCGCGCGTGCACGAGGCGCCGGAGGGCTCCGAGGGCCACCTGATGACCGGCAGCGCGGCGAGCGTCGTGTCCGGCCGCGTCGCCTACTCCTTCGGGTTCGAGGGCCCCGCGGTGACGGTGGACACGGCGTGCTCGTCGTCGCTGGTGGCCTTGCACCTGGCCGTGCAGTCGCTGCGGCAGGGCGAGTGCTCGCTGGCCCTCGCCGGCGGCGTCGCCGTCATGCCGAACCCCGGCGCGCTCATCGGCTTCAGCCGCCAGCGGGGCCTGGCCCTGGACGGCCGTTGCAAGGCGTTCGCGGCGGCCGCGGACGGCATGGGCCTCGCCGAGGGCATCGGCGTGCTGCTGCTGGAGCGGCTGTCGGACGCGCGGCGCAACGGCCATCAGGTGCTGGCGGTGGTCCGCGGCTCCGCGGTGAACCAGGACGGCGCGAGCAACGGTCTGACGGCGCCGAATGGTCCGTCGCAGCAGCGGGTGATCCGCGCGGCGTTGGCGAGTGCGGGGTTGTCGGCTGCTGAGGTGGACGCGGTCGAGGCGCATGGTACGGGCACGAAGTTGGGTGACCCGATCGAGGCGCAGGCGCTGCTCGCGACGTACGGCCAGGACCGGCCCGAGGACCAGCCGCTGTTGCTGGGCTCGGTGAAGTCCAACATCGGGCACACCCAGGCGGCCGCCGGTGTCGCCGGGATCATGAAGATGGTGCTGGCGATGCGCCACGGCACCCTGCCGCGCACGCTGCACGTGGACGAGCCGTCGCCGCACGTCGACTGGTCGGAGGGCGCCGTCGAACTGCTCACCGAGGCCGCGCCGTGGCCCGAGAGCGGTCGGGTGCGTCGAGCGGGTGTGTCGTCGTTCGGCATCAGCGGGACGAACGCGCATGTGATCCTGGAGCAGGCGCAGGAGGAGACCGCGATTGCCGAGGAGGCCGGCCAGCTGCCGGTACCGGTGCTGCCGTGGGTGGTGTCGGCCAGGTCCGAGGCTGCGTTGCGTGCGCAGGCGGAGCGGCTGTTGTCGTTGACGCGGGATGAGACCGTGGCGCCTGTCGATGTGGCGTTCTCGCTGGCCACGACCCGTACGGCGTTTGAGCATCGTGCGGTGGTGTTGGCCGGTGAGGCGCAGTCTTTCGCCGCTGGTTTGGGTGCGGTGGTCTCGGGTGAGCCTGCTGCTGGTGTGGTCCGGGGTGTCTCGGGTCCGGGGAAGCTGGCGTTGGTGTTCTCGGGTCAGGGCAGCCAGCGGGCTGGGATGGGGCGGGAGCTGTATGAAGCCTTCCCTGTGTTCGCCGAGGCTTTTGATGAGGTGTGTGCGGCGTTCGACTTGGAACAACCCCTGCGTGAGGTCGTGTTCGAGGGTGGCGACGCTCTCGACGAGACGGTGTTCACGCAGTGTGGTCTGTTCGCTCT
>NZ_JBIRVR010000043.1:0-24586 GCF_044387105.1 Streptomyces sp. NPDC020379 | reverse complement strand
GCGTGCACGTCCATGGGTATGGGGCAGGCCCCCGCCTCCAACCCGCCAACTACGACGCCGATATGTGTACACCGAAAGAGGAATCGAGCACTAAGTTCCCCAGGGAGGCATACAGGAGATCAGAGGCCACTTCCATAATCACGCCGCCCGCGGACCAGCCTGACCCCATTCTTTTCCCTCGACACCACACATCACAACCGAATGCCCGCGCAGGCATTCGCCATATCAGTCTTCGGCGTCATCCATCAGCCGCTCGGGAATAGCGATCTGCGTTTGCGGCGATGATTCAGCGGGGCGCACCGCTCGCGGCCGGTCCACTGCCCGTGCTCCACTTCACCGTCGTCGCTGGGAGGGGTCCTTGGACGTCCCACTCGCACCGATCTCCGTCGCACGGGTGCGGCGTCCCGCCGCTGTCGGCACGATCTGCCTGGGCTTGTATCTGCTCGGCATGGACCTGACCGTGCTCAATGTGGCACTGCCCGATATCCAGAAGGAGTTGCACCCGAGCACGGCACAGGCCCAGTGGATCGTCGACGGCTACGCGCTCGTCCTCGGCGGGCTGGTCCTTTCCACCGGCGCCGTGACCGACCGCATCGGCCGGCGGCTCGCCTTCACCAGCGGTCTGATCCTGTGCGCGGCCGTCTCGGTCATCGGAGCCCTCGCCACCTCCCCCGGAGTCGTCGTCATCGCCCGGGGCGGCATGGGCGCCGGTGCGGCGCTGTTCATGCCCGCCACCCTCTCCATCATCCGCAACCTCTTCCCGGAACCCGCCCTGCGCAGGCGCGCGATCGCCGCGTGGTCGGCCGTGGCCGGCCTCGGCACACTTACCGGACCGGTGATCGGCGGTGTCCTGGTGGAACGCTTCTCGTGGCGGGCGGGCTTCTGGATCAATGTTCCCCTCGCGCTGACCGCTGTCCTGCTCGCCCTTGTCCTGGTCCCCGAGACACGCGCCGGCCGCGCCGAACGGCCTGACATCGTGGGAACCGTCCTCTCGGCGGCCGGACTCACCATCCTCGTCTGGGCCGTCATCGAAGCCCCCACCAAGGGATGGACCAGTCAGCCCGTGTTGATCGCGTTCGTGGCCGCCGGAGTGCTCCTGGGTGCTCTCGCCATCTGGCAGTCCCGTGCCCGTGCGCCCATGCTGCCGCCGTTCCTCCTGCGCGACCGGCGGATCGTCGGCGGCACCGTGGCTCTGGCGATGATGTCGTTCGCCGTTCTCGGCGCCCTGTTCGTCCTCACGCTGTATCTGCAGAACATCCTGGGCTACACCCCTCTGGAAGCGGGGCTGCGCACACTGCCGCAGTCGGCTGCCATGGCGGCCGGCGCGGTCGCCGCTCTTCCGCTGCTGAATCGGTGCCGAGCGGCGATGCCCATCATCCTCGGCCTGCTCCTGGCCTCGGCGGCCTTCTCCTTCTGGGCGCTGACGACTCCCGGATCGGGCTACGGCCGCCTGCTCGCGGTCGAGCTCGTGGCAGGTCTGGGGGTGGGGCTGGTATCCGCAGCCGGGACCGAGGCGGTCATAGGCGCGATCCCTCCCGACCGCGCCGCTCTCGGTTCGGCCCTCAACGACGCCACCCGCCAGGTGGGGGCCTCCCTCGGTGTCGCGGTGCAGGGATCGGTTCTCGCCACGGTCTATACCAACCAGCTGACCCGTCGGCTGACAGACCTCCACCTCACTTCTCCGTCCGCCTCACGGCCGACGGGCCGGGGCCTCCCTGGCAGCATGACCACCGATCAGCTGTCGCCGGAGATCGGCCGCGCAGTAACCGCAGCGATCCGCAGCGCGTTCGTCGACGCGCTGGACGTCACCGCCGCGGTGGCCGCCGCTGTCACGTTGGTGACCGCGGTGGCAGCCGCTTATTGGTTACGACACCGTTGAAGTTCCCACGTCAGCTACACGCGCCGGGCAACCCCGCAGCCGACGTCACCGACTGGGCCGCCTCCTAATCTGCGCGATTCATGCCCCAGGACCACTGGTTACAGTAAGCGAGCTTCTTGAGCTCGGCGTGCAGATGAATGGCGTTGGTGCAGCCTTCGGCCCAGCGTCGGTCCAGGTGCGCTTGGAAGGGGTCGATCTGGCTGGGCCGGGGCTGGTGATGGCCGTTGAGCATCTGCTCGGGCGTTTCGGCGCGGGCGGCCCGGCGGACGGTTTTGCCGCCCATGTGCAGTTCCCGGGGGGTCTCCCGGATGCCGTGTCCCTGGTCAAGGAGGGAGTGGACGATCGCGTGGCGTTCGCGCAGCCGGGCCTCGATGGGTGACATCTCCTTCGTCGTGCTCTCCGGCCCGGCGAAGGCGATGTTCACGATGCCGTTCGCGTCGGCGTCGGGCGGTTTGAGGCAGGCGTTGTGCCGGCGGACACAGCGTTCGACCGCGGTGCCGAGGTTCTGCAGCAAGTGGAAGGGGTCTGCGACCTGGACCGCGTGGGGTGCTCCGGTGCGGGCGCCATCGGCGTAGGAGCCGGCCCGGTCCCGGCAGATGATCTCCGAGCCCGGATGGGCCAGCAGCCAGGCGGCCGGCGTCCTGGCGTCCCGTCCGGGCAGCGGGTCCAGGGGCCGGCCGGTCTCGCAGTCGATGATGACGGTGCCGTAGTGCTGCCCTCGCCGGGTGGCGAAGTCGTCCACTCCCAGCACTTCCGGCACGGCCCAGGCGGGATCGGGCACAGCCATCACCAGCCGGAGCAGCGTCATACGGCTCACGACGCTGTCGAGGGCCTGGGTGACGCGAGCCCCGGAACGGCCGGCGAGAGCGACAGCCACCGCCTCCAGTACCCGGCGGAAAGCCGGCATCCGCCTGCCGTACCGCACAGTGAGTCCGCCGACCTGCCCGGCGAACGTGCGGCGCGGACAAGCGGCGTTCTCGCAGTACAACCGCCGGACAGCCAGATCGATCCGTACCGCCTGATCACCCACCGGACCATCGGCCAGATGCCGGTCGTAGGTACTGTGCACCCGCTCGGAAGGCACCGCGCAGTCAGGACATCTCACGACGGCGTCCCGGGTTCTGGCCACAACGTGGACCGCGTCGTCCGCCAGGAAGACGGGATCTACCCGCACGGTGTCGAGGTACGGGAACAGCACACTGACGAGCTCGTCACACCACACCACGGTCCCATATGACGCTACGTCACCGTCGCGGAATCCCGGTGATCGTCCTCACGGAAATGTGTGCCTGATCCGAGTCCCGACAACAGATGTTGATGGCTTCGGGAGGCATCCGTCGGCCGCGGGGATCGATGTTCACGAGAACGGGAGGCACCTGCCGGCACTCGGCAGCGGAGCGATGGCGGCTGCCACCTACGCCCGTAGCCGGCTCTATGCGCACATGTGCGAAAGTCACCTGGCTCTCCTCTGCACCGGGTGCCGGTCAGCCTCCTCTGTATATGTCGGCCCAGGGCTGATTCATGCCACTTTGCACGCCTGCTATTGCGTCATCTATGCCGATGCATTCCAGAGTCGAGAAGCAGGTGCGGAACTGATGCCCCTGGCACGGCACGTTATCCCGACCACTGCTTGCGATTCCTCGCGCAATGACGCCCGCACCGTCAAGGGAGAAAACCGGGCCCCCGCTATCCCCTTGGCCCGCGGCAGGGGCATTACCGGTCTGCTGTCGGGCTATAACCACCGGCCCGTGAGTTCCGCTATCAGCACGGACGGTCTGGTCAACTGCATCGATCTTGATGTTGCAGATAGCCCCTGAGGCCGCACCGGAGGTACACACGTAGTCGCCGACGTAGTTTTTGCGCAAACCGTGGACCCCTTTGAGGAATTGGCCATCACCCTGCCAAGGGCCGTCCCACATGAGATTATCGAAGAAGCTGTTGTTTGAGATGGCGGCAATGTCGAGGAACCTGTTGTAGTAGGCGACTCCCCCGAACCATCCGCCACTCGCATTACGTACGTTGTCCCCTAGCCCGGTGACGCAGTGAGCAGCTGTCAGCTGGAGGCGCTGACTGAACACGAAGTCGCTGACACTGATGGTGAACCCGGTAGAGCATCGGTTTCCCGCCGGGAGTCCGGCTGACTGGAGATAGGCACCGGCGTGCGCCTGCTGGTCACTGCGTGAGATAGGCGTCGACTTTTCGCTTTTCTCCACGAATGCAGGGATCCCTCTGGAGCTCTTTTTCGTGCCGAACGGTGCGGTCGCCGCAGCCAGACTTTTCTTCTGCTTATCCAGGCTGCTGCTAACATCAATCGAAACTCCGCTGCCGTCCTCACGGGGCCCTGCGGAGACCACATCTCTCTTCTCTGCGATCTCCGAATCACCATTCTTGATTATTCTTTCAGCCTCGACTTTCAGAGCTGCCCGGGTGTAACGGGCGGGCAGCTCAACAACCTTGACAGACGACCGGAGGCTCTTGAGGAGGTCTTCTATCTGCTTGGGCTTCACGCCCCGCCAATACAGCTCCAGCTCCCGTTTCTCTGCCGAAACCTTGATCCCGGCGTATCCGCTGTCTTTATCCTTGCGTACAGCCTCAGAAATACGGTCTGCCGCCCTGTCTATCTTGCTCTGCTCCGACATCAGTGCTTGCCATGAAGCAAAACCCCCAGGCGCCTTCCCTGCCGGGACTGACGGCCCGCCAGCTCCAGAAGCAGCCTGGTCGGCCGCAAAGGCCCCGCCCGCAGGCAGCACGGAGAGTACCGCGACGGCAGTCAGCGCCATGGCCACCCTTTTATGATTACGTCTTGACACCGTTCCCCCATCCCTATAACCGAGTTGAGCACCGCCAGCACAGCACTAACGGATCAAAAACCGATGAACGACGCCTCAACGAAGGATTGGTACGGCTGGCCCTGAGCCACGGCACATCAGCCACGGTGGCGTGTTGGCCGGGTGGGCTGGCGCACGTGTGTGCCGCAACCACCCACTCGGCCCGGCCACGTTGCGGAGGTCTTTCCACACGGTCTGCACCGCCCGAGGCCATGTCGAGCGCGTCGGTCATGCCCTCCCCTTCGGCTGCCAGCGCACGTAATTGCGCGCTGACAGCGGGAGCGGAGTACCACCAGCAGTTCCTGTCGGACGCCAAGAACCCGACGGGCTACTGCGGCATCGGCGGCACGGGCGTCTCCTGCCCGGTGGGGATCGCCCCCCTCCGGGGACTGATGCAGGGGTGCCGCCTTCGCCTCCGCTATTGAGGCGAAGGCCGGGGTGGGGAGGGTGCGGACGTGGCGGAGGCCGGCTCGGGTGAAGAGGGTGGGCAGTTCGGCGGGGGTGCGGGTGCTGCTGCGAAGAGCCGTCAGCATCATGAGGTCGAGGTCCTTGCCCGGGTGCGGGGCGTTGCCCGGCGGCGGGGCCGCGTCGATGACCAGGACGCGGCCGCCCAGGACCGGGGCCTGGGGGCAGGAGCGCAGGATGCGGACGCAGTCGTCGTCGCTCCAGTCGGGCAGGACGTGCTTGAGGAGGTGGAAGTCGCCCTTCGGGACGACGGTGAAGAAGTCCCCGGGTTCTGCCCGCCAGCGTCCCGTCAACTGCTCCGAGGCGAGCAGGGGTTCGCGCAGGGCCGACGCCTGGTCGAAGAGGACGCCCGCCAGGCCGGGGTGGCGCAGGCCGCTGCGGCCGCCGCCGACGTCCACGACCGTGCCGTGGTCCGGGAACGGGTACGCGGCGGCGGCCACGTCGGCGAGCGGGACGTCGTCCGCCTTCACCGGCTTCCCGGCTGACGTTGCCAAGGACCTGTCCGGCGCGACCATCCAGCGCGTCGGGGTCTACCTCTACTTCGACCACTGGTACAGCTCCAGCGGCGGCACGGCTGTGCTCAAGACGCACGGGCACGGATCACGGTCGTCCTCGTTCGCCAGCAACAGCGCCTCGAAGACGGTGAGCTGGGGCCGCAACGAAGGCAAGTGGGTGGACATCACTAGCTTCTTCGACCCGGCGAAGACCCGAGGCATCGCCCTCGACCCGAACAGCACCTCCGACCCCTATTACGGCCGCGCCCACGGCGTCGGGCAGGCGAACCCGCCCCAACTGAAGATCACCTATACCCGGTAAGCCCCTTCGCTGCGCTTGCAATACCACCGGATCAGGCGGGCGAGGGGGGTGGGCGGTGAGGGAGATGCGGGTCATGGCGGGCCTCCATGGGTGCGGTCGCTTCTGCCCGTACGACGGGCAGCCCCTGCGGATCGTCGGCGATGCGCCCGTCACGGCGGAGTTCGGGCCCGCACCCGCAGGGCGCCACACCACGGACAGGCGCATGGCCGAACACAGCCTTGTAGGGGTGAGAAGCGTGCAACTAGCTTCAGGTCCCGGTGAAGAGCCCCGACGACGAAAGAGCCTTCATGAGAGTGGAGAGACCTTGCCGTTCAGGCGGTGCCGTGGTCGTGGCGGCCGTAATCGCCGGAATCACCGCGCTGGCTCCAGCGGCCATGGCCCAGCCCCGGGATACGCCACGCGCCGTCGCAGTCATCGAGACGACCATCGACGCCAACAGTCAGCTGCGTTGGGGGCCCCACCTGTCGGACGCGAAAGCGGGTGTGACACGGAGCAGGGCGTACTTCGTCATCGAGTGCTACGCGCGGGGCTCTTGGTACGACGACGGCAAACACCACACCGACGTCTGGTACAACGGTGCGGTGACTGACGGCGATCACATCTATCCGAACATCTACTCGTGG
Source organism: Streptomyces sp. NPDC020379 (assembly GCF_044387105.1). NCBI lineage: Bacteria > Bacillati > Actinomycetota > Actinomycetes > Kitasatosporales > Streptomycetaceae > Streptomyces > Streptomyces sp. NPDC020379. The sequence continues at coordinate 17,975 of NZ_JBIRVR010000043.1, read as the reverse complement.
GGCGGAAACGTCAATACGAGGAAAGATCCGCCCGACGGCCTCCGTTTTTGCGGCTGAGGATGATTGCCGCCAAGCCGCGTCCGGACCTCTGGGCCGGCGTCGCACATCTCGACCTGGGTGCCGTCCGGGTGTCGGTGCTGCCGGTCCCCCCAGCGCGGACACCGCATAGCGCCTCGCCGGTACCGCTGCCCGATCCGGAGTACCCGGAGCACTGCGCACTCGCCCTCACCTTGGTGACACAGGGGGCCGTGGACCTGTACGGGCGGAAGGGGGCATCGCGGCTGGCACCCGGTGACTTCCTGCTGTGCGACACCTCGCGTCCCTCTGCCGCATGGGCCCTGGCCGAGCACGGACCGGCACGGTTGATCGTCGTGAAGCTGGCGCCGTCCAGCCTGGCCCTGGCGGAGGACCGGGTGGCCGAGATACTCGGACAGCGTCTGCCGGGCGACAGCTGCGCCAGCAGCATGCTCGCATCTTTTCTTGAGGCCCTCGTCGCTCAGGCCGAGGCTTGGGCTCCACGTGACGCGGTGCGTCTGGGCTCCGTCGTGCTCGACCTGGCCACCGTGTTCATCGGCCACCAACTCGCCGTCCCGGACCCGTTACCGGCCGCGGGACGCCAGGTGGCACTGCTGAGACGTATTCACACCTTCATCGAACACCATCTGGCCGATCCCCGACTGGGGCCGTCCGCCATCGCCGAGGCGCATCACATCTCGCTCCGGCAACTGCACCGGATCTTCGCAACGCAGGAGACCAGTCCGGGCGCCTGGATCAGGCGGCGCCGACTGGAACACTGCCGCAGTGAACTGGCAGATGTGCGCTACGCCGACCAGACCATCGCGTGGATAGCGGCGCGGTGGGGGTTCCTTCACCCGGCGGACTTCAGTCGCGCGTTTCGCTCCGCCTTCGGCACCACACCACGGCAGTGGCGCCGGGATGCCGGACTCGGCGTATCAGTGCCAGCCTGTGCAGGTGAACGTCGTGCGGCCGACGATCATCAGGCAGGCGGCCGCGGTGATGTCCTTGTCGTTGACCATGTAGGTGCGGTTGCTCGTGCCCGAGTGGATGTGCTGGGTCTCGGTGTTGTTGTCGCTGTTACGGACCCAGAAGTAGTCGCCGACGCTACCGTCGTCCTCCCTCGCCCACACCGCACGGCAGGAGGGGCTGTAGCGCAGTCTCAAGGTGGTGGCGTAGTTCCGGTCATAGACCACGTCGAGGTCCCGCACATCTTGTGAACAGGTGTACTTGTTCGGGTCCTTGCCAGTGCAGCTGGAGGCGTAGCAGGACGCCAGCGAGGGCTTAGCGGCCGCCGCCGAGGCGGCGGGCGCGGCATAGCCGGCCGCGAGGAGCACCACCGCGGTCAGCGCGGTCACTGTGGCACGGAGCGGCCGTGGGGCGGCCGGGTTCGTAGACATATTGTCGCCGTCCTTCCAGGGGTCTACCGACGGGTGTTCGCGCTCAGCCTGCCGGTTCCGTCGAATCCCAAAGCACGGTCGAGCAGTCATTGGCACGTGCCGTCAATTACTGGGCACATACGGCCAACAGCTGGCAGGGGGGAGCGCCACGTGAGTCGCGAGGTCGGCGCTCTCCGCCAACTTCGCGGCACGCACCATCAACCCCGTCGCCGTGCTCGGCGGCAGACTTGCCGCCGAGCACGGGGCAAGGTGCCCCGTGCGGGACCTGAGCCCCGGCCCTCCGACGACGGCGGCCCGGCTCCCGAACCCACAGGACGGAATCATGCTTCTCGCACCACGTCACCCGGCCGCGATCGGCGCCATCCTGGCTCTCGCCATCCCCGGTGCGGTCGTGGCAGCCTCACCGGCCTCCGCCGCCACGAGTTGCTACGGCAGCAGCTGCACCGGCCTCGACCCGAGCAGCACAACCTGCGCGGACGACGCTAGAACGGTCGAGGTCGGCGGCGGAACCGGCGAGATACAGCTCCGGTACAGCCCCTCCTGCCGTGCCGCCTGGGCCCGGCTCCAGTGGAGCCGCGGCTCCGGCTACATCAAGGTCGACAACGACAACGGCGACGCCTACAAGGCGACTGTCACCGGCTCGGGCAAGACCAACGTGTTCACCCTCATGGTCAACGACAAAGACATCACCTCCAACGCCCAATACTTCTGGGACGGCGGGCGCCAGTGGGACAGCACCCCCCGGTACTGACGGAACAAAGGAGCTTTCATGAGATTCGTCAGGCGACAACGTCTGAGCGCGGCCATCACTGTGGCCGTTGCGGCTGTCGGCCTCACCGCGATGGCTCCGACGGCGCATGCTCAGCCACGAGGCGAGGACAGCGCCACGGCCATCAGTACGAGCATCGATGCCAACAGCCAGCTGCGCTGGGGCCCCTATCTGTCCAGCAAGAGGGCGGGTGTGACCGAGAGCCGGGCAAGCTTCTGGGTCGAGTGCTACACCCGTGGCTCGGATTACGACGACGGCAAGCACCACACCGACGTCTGGTACCGCGGCGTCGTCATCGACGGCAACCACACCTACTACGACGTCTATTCCTGGGGTGGCAACGTCAATACTCCGCATGACCCGCCGAGCGGTCTGGGGCACTGCTGAGAGCGCGTGACACGCGTACACGACCGCACCGACCACCCATTGAAGGTGGTCGGTGCGGTCATGCCGAGCAGTCCATTTACGTCCGCAGTGCCTGCTTGACCGGCGTGCGCCCGACGTCCCACATCAGGCCGCCGCCCCCCTTCTTCTTGTCGTAGTGCGTTTCCAGGGCGTACCCACCTGCGGCAGTGTCGTCATCGAGCCACACCCGGTCGGGCAGGAACTCGTGTCGGCGGACGTGCGCGAGCGCGGCCCGAAGCCACGGCTCGGTAAGGAGCCCCTGCTCGGCCAGCAAGTCAACGAGGCGGTGCGGGCCGTGGCTCGACAACTCCTGGGCTTCGGTCACTTCGTGTCGCTCCCACCGCCGCCGTGCTTCGGCCCCTTCTGAGGCCCACTGCCGTCGGGGTGGGGCTTCTGACCGATCGACGGACCGTCCGGCTTCCCATGCGCGGGGGGCTTGCCGTCGTCCTTACCGCCTCTCGCCATCGTGCTCCTCCTCATCGAGGGCATGGAAGGGGTGACGGGCCTGACGGTAGTGCCGGGCGGGGCGTTTGCAGGTCGTGTTTGCTCAGATTGGCCGGAAGGCCGATGGCGGCAAAGACCAGTCGTTGGGTGAGTTATGGGGAGTGGGCTGTGGGGTTGGATCGTTCCGGCTGGTCTTTGGGAGTTGGCCAGGCCGTTGCTGCCGCCGGCGCGGGGGCGTCCGCAGGGTGGTGGCGTCGCGAACATTGATGACGAGGCGGTTTTCGCCGCGATCGTCTACGTACTGGTCAGTGGGTGCGCCTGGCGTGCTCTGCCGCCCTGCTTCGGGGCGTCGAAGTCGACCGTGCACCGCCGCTTCCTCCTCTGGTCGCGTGCCGGGGTCTGGGGCCGGTTGCACCAGAGGGCCCTCCAGCTCCTGGACGAGCAGGGCCTGGTGGACTTGTCCTGTGCGGTCCTCGACTCGGCTCACGTCCGCGCGAAAAAAGGGGGCGAACTTGCAGGTCCGAGCCCCGTGGACCGGGGTAAGCCCGGTTCCAAGATGCACATCCTGTCCGATGCGGGCGGACTGCCTCTCCGTGTCGGCTTCTCCGCCGCCAACGCCCACGACAGCCTCGCCCTGAAGCCGATGCTCTCCCATTTCCACATGGGACACGAATCCCACGCAGCAGAATCCAAACCGCAGCGGCTCCACGCCGACAAGGCCTACGACGTCCCCCACCTGCGAAGATGGCTGTGGGGCAAGCACATCGGCGTCCGCATCGCCCGCAAGGGCATCGACCCCAGCGAACGCCTCGGCCGTCGAAGGTGGGTGATCGAGCGGACGATGTCGTGGCTGACCGGCTACCGCCGAATCAACCACCGATACGAACGCCAACCCGCCAACTACCTGGCCTTTCTCGGCCTCGCCGCAGCCATCTGCTGCTACAAACGTTTACTCAAACTCGCCATGTAGGACACGATCTTAGGCAGGGCATCGCCGGGCCGGCTCAGGGGCGCAGGGGTCCGTACAGCAGGCGTTTGACCTCGCGGAGAATGGGGGCGGTCTCCACGGACTGGACGCCGGGGAGAGCGCCGATCCGGTCGTTCAGGTAGGCGTAGAGGTCGTGGTTGCCGCGGAAGAGGCCGGTGGCGACGAGGTTGGACGGACCGGTGATCGCGGCGACGAAGATGATCTCGGGGTGGCCGGCGAGGGTCGTGCCGATGGTGCTCAGCTCGCCCGGCGTGACGCGCAGCCAGAGCCGGACCGGCATGTAGTAGCCGAAGTGTTGCGGGGGGAAGTCCACGACGAACTCCAGCGCGCCGGTGGAGCGCAACCGTTCCAGGCGGCGTTTGACGCCGGACGGGGATCTGCCGACCGCCAGGGCCAGCTCGGGCAGGGGGCGGCGGCCGTCCTCGGCCAGTTCCGCCAGCAGAAGTTCGTCGGTCGTGTCCAGGGCGACCAGCTCGTCGTCCGCCGGGAGGCCGGGCCGGTCGAGCGGCTCCTGGGGGTACCTGCTGGTGGCGGGGGTGTCGGTGAAGGCGCGCAGGAGGCAGTAGGCCTGCACCGACACGAGGCTGGGCGTGCGGGGAAGCCGGTGCAGCAGCAGGGCGTCACGCTCTTCGTGGGTACGGGTGGTGACCCCGCAGTACAGTTCGGTGCCGCCGGAGGCGAGCGTGATCCAGCTGGTGTCCGGGCGGCGGGCGAGCGCGTCGGCGATCTTGGCGGCGGCGTCCGGGGTGCAGTGCAGCCGCAGCAGCCAGGACAGCCTCCCCAGCCGGTCGGGGACCGGCTGACCCACCACGCGCAGCCCCATGCCGTACAGGTGGCGGTAGCGGCGCGCCACCGTCTGCTCCGAGACGCCGAGGGACTGGGCGATCCGGCTGAAGGGAGCCCGGCCATCGGCCTGCAGCTCACGGACGAGCTGTTCGTGCTGCTCACCGGGCGTGGCCTCTGCGGGGGAACCCACTGTATCGACCCTTTCGACGGAGGGCGGTGCGCTTACGAGCGTACGGCGGGGCCCCACGGCGGACATCCGCGCGCGGGGCCCCGGCCCGTACCTGCCCGGCCGCTCAGTGCATCGCGACCGCTTGCTCCATGGAGTCGAGCTCCTTGGGCGACGCCTTGATCAGGAGTGCCGTACCCGCCGCGGCGGCCAGCAGGAAGGCCGCGCTCCACAGGTAGGCGACGGAGTATCCGTGGACGAGCCCCTGATCCCGGACCTGTCGGGCGGTCGCGGTCGGTCCGGTCGCGGGGTGTGCGGCCAGGTAGCCGGCCGTCGCCGACGCGGCGAGGGTGTTGAGCAGTGCGGTGCCCAGCGAGCCGCCGATCTGGTACGTCGAGTTGACCAGGGCGCTGGCGATGCCCGCGTCCCGGTTCTCGACGCCGATCAGGGCAGTGCTGGCCAGCGGGACGAAGCTCAGTCCGATGCCGAAGGCCAGCACGGCCATGGCCGGCAGCGCGTGGGCGGCGTAGGACGAGGTGGGGGTGAGCCGGGCCAGCCACACCATGGCGCCGATGGCGAGCAGGAACCCGGTCAGCATCAGCGGCCGCGGGCCGTACCGGGGAAGCAGGGAGCTCGCCACGTACGCCGCCAGCGTCATTCCGGCGGAGAACGGCAGGTAGGCGAAGCCCGACTGCAGCGCCGAGTACCCGAGCACGACCTGGAAGTAGTAGGTCATGAACAGGAAGAACCCGAACAGCGCCAGACCTGTCAGCAGTGAGGTGAGGAAGGCCCCGGCGCGATTGCGGTCGGTGAGCACCCGCAGCGGCAGCATCGGGTGGTCCGACCGCGCCTGCACGGTGAAGAAGGCGGCCAGCAGTACGGCCCCGGCGGCCAGGAACAGCCACGTCCGCGGGGACGACCAGCCGTTCTGCTCGGCCTGGGTGAAGCCGTACACCAGGGCCACCAGGCCGGTGCTGGACAGTACCGCGCCCGGTACGTCGTACCTGGTGCGCCCGTCGGCCCTGCTCTCGTCCAGGAGCCGCACGCCCGCGAAGGCCGCGACCAGCGCGATCGGGACGTTGACGTACATGCACCAGCGCCAGTTCAAGTATTCGGTGAGGACGCCGCCCGAGATCAGGCCGATCGCGGCACCGCCACCGGTGACTGCCCCGTACACGCCGAACGCCCGGGCTCGTTCCTTGGCGTCGGTGAAGGTCACGGTCAGCAGCGACAGGGCGGCCGGTGCCAGTACCGCGGCGAAGACACCCTGCAGGGCGCGGGATGCGTAGAGCATCGCCTCGCCGGTCGCCGCGCCGCCCAGAACCGAGGCGGCGGCGAAGCCGAACAGCCCGATGAGGAACATCCGCTTGCGGCCGGCGAAGTCGGAGATCCGCCCGCCGAGCATGAGCAGTCCGCCGAAGGCCAGCATGTACGCGGTGACCATCCACTGCCGGTTGGCGTCGGAGATACCGAGGTCGATCTGGGCCGAGGGCATCGCGATGTTCACTATCGAGGCGTCCAGGACCACCATCAGCTGAGCGATGGCGATGACGCCGAGCGCAAGCCAGCGGCGGCCGTCCGTCGGCTGCGGCTGCTCCGCAGAGCCCACCGCCCCGGTCCGTACAGTCTGCGCCGTTGGTTGGGTACGCATGATTCTTCCTTCGGTCTTCGTGAGGCCGGTCGCCGAGGGCGCTCGACGACCTCGGGCTCACCCTGCCGCAGTTCCCGGCGCCCCTCCGAGCCACGGGCGGCAGCACGGCAGAAACCTCCACAGCGGCGCGCGAGGCGGTGGATTCCGCCAGCGGGAGTCGGTAATGAGACCCTCACCAAGTTCCCCCTACCCCCACCGGTGACGTTCCGGCTGACGCTTCGCACGCCGCTTTCGGCTGTAGCCGACGAGGGCGTGAATGCCGCCGTCAGCGCCTTCCGTCGCTCGAAAACATCCGAGATTCCTTGATCGCCTAGTCGGGCTCGCAGGGGGCGTTCAGGGCTGTTCTCGGGCCTTCGCTGGAGCCCGCTACCCTTGTCGGTTCACGGTGCGGGACGGGGTGGCTCAGGTAGTTGATAGCGGCTCGCCGGACAGCACATGGACGTGCCAGAGCGCGGGTGCACCTACGCTGAAGGCGGGCGTGGGGCCGACGAGACGGATGCGCTGGTGGGCCTGCCCCGTTTACTAATCGACGCCTGGTCGTGGCTGAACTACAAGCCGGTGATGGCCTCCACGTACGACGGCCGACCGCACCGGGCGCCGGGCCCGGAGGTCCAGGCGACGTGGCTGCCGGAGGAAGCGGTGCGCCGCCTGGCCGCGTACAAGCTGCTCGCGGCCTACGAATCCAATCACGGCCTCGGGGAACATCGGTACAGCGGTTAACGCTAAGTGGTCCGCGCTGGAAGTCCTTCGGGGGGTTGATCAGGCTGCCAGGGCGACGGAGGATTCTTCTTGTCGGTCGGTGGGTGCATGTCGGTCGAGCCGGGCCAGCAGATCGTCCAGGTCGGCGGTGGTGAACTTCCACTGGAACGGCTGTGCCGTGGCGTTGTAGCGGTCTTCGAATACTCGAAGCCGATCCCGGACCTGGGTGAGGTCCGTGAAGTCGTTGGGTCGGACGACCTTGCGCTGAACGATCGAGAAGAAGATCTCGATCTGGTTCGTCCACGAGGCGTGCACGGGGGTGTGGATCATGACCGCGTTCGGAAACGCCTTGGTCAGACGGCCGATGGCCTTGTTTCCCCGATGGGAGGAGCCGTTGTCGACGATCCAGAAGACGCGTCTGGCGCTCGTGTATGGCTCGGTGGCCATGACCTGGGTGATGCCGGTCTTCGACTCGCAGCGGCCGAACACCTTCGCGCGGTGGACGTCGTAGGCGGCCAGGTAGGCCAGCGACGTACTCATCCTCGCCCAGCGGGACACCCTCGAACATGCGGACGTACAGGTCCAGGACGCGCTGGGCCTTGGCGCGGAAGTCCGGGTCGCGGATGAAGATCCAGGACCGGCACTGCCATGGCTTGAGCGCGTCCTCGCGTAGCCACCGGCGCACCGTAGACGCGGAGACGCTGTCGGTGATCCCGCGCGCGGTCAGTTCGGCGGCCAGCTCCGGGCAGGACCAGCGCGACAGCGGCACGCCGGTCTCGGCGGGTAACTGGCAGGCCAGCGCCTTGGCCTCGGCGACCTGCACGGGGGTGAAACGGGCGGGGCGCCCTGAGCGCTTGCGGTCGGCCAGGGCCGACAGGCCACCGCGGGCGAACCGGCCCCGCCAGGCTCGAACCGTATCCAGGTGCAGGCCCGTCTCGCGGGCGATCCGCACGTTGGAGCGCCCCCGCGCCGCGTGCAGGACGACCTGCGCGTACCCGCAGCCGGTGCTCGGTCTTGTGGCCGTAGGCCATCTTCTTCAACCGCTCGCGCTCGGCAGCGGTCGCAACTATCGGGCAGGCCGGGGCAACGGGCATGGCAGGCGGGCCGATCGGGAGAAGTGAATCAGGACGGGTCGAACCCTGCCGTAACCGGACGTTCCTCGTCCAGGTGTGGGAGGCCGTCGGCGCGGCGGCCTCGGCCGCGTCGAGTCGGCTCGCCGCCGCGGTCCGGTTTACCGCCCACTCGTTGGCGCCGCAGCCGAGGTCGCTGTGATCAGCGGAGCGCCGCCAGTACGGCAGCGGCTAGGAACAACGCCCGACACGAAAGTCGGATCCGAGTAGTAGGATCCGAGTTATTGCCATCCCAAGCCTGACTGTGGAGTGAAATGACCGCCAAACGACCCGCCAACCCCTTGGCTCTCGCCGTGTTGGGCTTGCTGCTGGAGCAGCCCATGCACCCCCACGCCATAGCGACCGCACTTCGGGAGCGGCAGATGGACCTGGCCTTCAAACTGACAACCGGGTCGCTGTACGACACGGTGCGGGCCCTGGCCCGAGACGGCTGGATTGAGGCGACCGACACCGAGCAGGTGGGCGGCCGCCCGACGCGCACCGTCTATCGGCACACCCGCGAGGGGCAGCGGTGCTTCACCGAGTGGCTGGACGAAATTATCCGCGAGCCGTCCCGGGAGTACCCCAAGTTCCTGTCCGCCGTCAGCTACCTGGGGGTACTGGGACAGCAACGGGCGGCGCGGGCGCTGCGTGAACGGGCGGCGGCCTTGAAGGTCCGGATCTCCGAGGGTGAGCAGGCGTATCGGGCTGCCAGGGAGAAGCACAAGGCGCCGCGGCTGTTTGTGATCGAGGCGGAGTACGCCCAAGCGATGCTACAAGCGGAGCTGCAGTGGGTACTGTGCACAGCCGAGGAGATCGAGCAGGGCACCCTGGAATGGCCGAGGGTCTCCCACAATGCCTGACACAACTGTGCCCGCGACAGAACGGGCCGAGCAGCGCTCACCCATCGCGCAGATACCCAGCGGCCCGCCGACCGCCTTGCAATCCCCGATACCGTCGCCGCCGACAGACACATCGGACGGCGACGCAGACGTCCTGGTGGTGGGAGCCGGGCCCGCCGGGTTGATGCTGGCCTGCGAGTTGGGGCTGGGCAACGTACGCACCGTGGTGCTTGAGCGGCATCCGGCCCCGCCCGGCTTCTGCCGCGGCTTCAACCTCAACGCCCGCAGCCTGGAGTTGCTCGACCGCCGCGGCCTCGCTGATCGCTTCCTCGCAGAGGGCCCCACCGTGCCGACCACCGCGTTCGCCGGAGCGGCCCAGCTCAACCTGGCCGCCATGCGCACCAAACACCCCTACGTACTGGGGATCGCACAGACCAGAGTGGAGGAGATCCTCGCTGAGCGCGCCACGGAACTGGGCGTGCGCATCCTGCGCGGTCACCGACTGACCGGACTGCGCCAGGATGACAGCGGGGTGCGCGCTGAGGTCGACTCCCCGGACGGGCGGATACTGCTACGCGCAGGCTGGCTGGTCGGCTGCGACGGCGCCCGCAGCACGGTGCGCAAGCTGGCCCAGATCGGCTTCCCCGGTACGCCCGCACGCCGCTTCACCCTGCTCGGGGACGTGGTCCTGGCAGACCCGCAGGCGATCCCGTTCGGGGTGACGGCCGGCGCGAACGGCACGGTGTTCGCCATACCCCGGCCCGGCTATGTGCGGCTGATCACCCACGACCCTCAGCCGCCGGACAACCGGGACGAGCCGGTGACACTTCCCGCCTTCCAGGACACGCTGGACCGGGCCTTGGGGCGGCATGTGGAGATAGCCGAAGCCCACTGGCTCACCCGGTTCGGGGATGCGGTCCGGCTGGCCGAACAACTGCGACACGGCCGGGTGCTGCTGGCAGGCGACGCCGCGCACATCCACCCCCCGGCCGGCGCCATCGGCGTCAACGCGGCAATCGACGACGCGATGAACCTCGGCTGGAAGCTCGGCCTGGTGGCGCGCGGACAAGCCCCCGACAGCCTTCTGAACACCTACCACACCGAGCGGCATGCGGCCGGCGCCAGGCTGCTGCGCAACACCCAGGCGCAGACGCTGATTGCCGTGGAGGGCGAACGGCTGGCACCGGTGCGCGACCTGCTCGCCGAACTGGCACAGGCCGAGGAGACGGCCGGATACTTTGCCGAGGCGATCACCGGCGTCGGCACCCGCTACCCGGTTCACCACGGCTCCGGCCATCCCTGGGAAGGGAGGATGGTGCCGGACGTCCCGCTGAAACGAGACAGGCTGCTGCCACTGCTGGCCCTCACGGGTGGCGGAGCGCTGCTGGTGGACGAGAGCACAGGGGCGGACTCGCTGCAGGAGGCGGCAAGGCCGTGGGCGGACCGGGTGACAGTGGTGTCGGCGCGGCCTGACAGCCTGCCAGGTACGCCCGCGATACTCGTCCGCCCGGACGGCCACGCCGCCTGGGCAGGAACACCCTCGGCACCCCACCGCACCGCCGCCCAGCAATTGCGCGGAGTCCTGAACCACTGGTTCGGGCCCCCTACAAAAGTGACGGGACCGGAAACGTCCGCTACTTAACGCTGTCTTGGCTCTTCGGGCGGGTCAAGAGAGCGAACTCCCACCTCGGCGTCCGCTCGGGTCCGCGCAGCCCAGCAGTCCCGCCCATGGGTCAACCCTCGAAGGACTTCCGGAGCCGACCACTTAGCAACCCCTTTCTGAACTACCCCAAAAATCGCCGTCAATTGAAAACGGTGGGGTACGTTCTGCGCCGAACGGAAGGGAAACTCTCATGACCAAGCGCGTTGACACCTACTTCGTGGACGACCTCACCGATGAGCGCGACGAGAGCGTGAAGGAACACGTGATTCGCTCGATAGCCGCCGCGTCGTCATCGACCTGGGCGACGACTCCTACGCCGAACTAGAGGAGAAGCTGGCGCCGTACTTCGCGGCCGGGCGGTCCAGTCGCGCCGCCGCTCCCGGAAGGCCACCAGGGCCACATCCGACGTGAAGACCGTCGAGCCGACCACGAGCGAGATCCGCGCCTGGGCGAAGCGGCGCCGCATCAAGGTCGCTGCCAGCGGGCGTATTCCCACCGCCCTTCGCGAGCCGTACATCGCCGACCACATGCATGCCGCATAGCTGGGCACACATGGTTGAGCCGCGCCTGGAGGACAGTGCGCGGCTCAAGCGCGTTCGGGTCACTCCCGAAGGGGGCGAGGCGTGAACGGGAACCGCGCGGTGGAGAACCACCTCCGGACGTCCGACTGGGCACGACTGAGCGGCGAGGTCGTACACCGCGGCGATTTCCTGATCGTTCACCGTGACCAGGCAGTCCAGCCCGACGGGGCGCCGGGAACGTACGAGCACGTCACCATCAACGAGGGCGCCCGCATTGTTGCCGTCGACGCATCGGGCAACATACCTCTCGTCGAGGACGACCTCTACCTCCAGGGCCGTCGCCAACTCGCGCCGGCCGGCGGCGGACTTCGACCAGGCGAGGATCCTGAGACCAGGGCACGGCGGGAGTTCAAGCGACCCGGCGAACTGCGCCTGCTCGCCCGCTTCCACCCGCTGCCGGCCACCACCTCCGCGAGCACCTATCTCTTCTTCACCACCGCCCTCAAGGACGGTGTCGTGCGCCGGGACTCGACGGAGGCGCGCATGACGGTGAAGTGGATGCCCCTGGAGGCAGCGGTCCAGGCCGTGCGGGACGGGAAGATCACGGAGGCGGGAACCGCGATCGGGCTCCTCCTCGCCGCGCGCGCCCTCGCGATCTGACCCGGCTCCCGGACGCCCGGCGGCAGGCCACACCGACCAAATTTCCGCTTCACATACCTATGGTCGGGCCCATGAACAGTTACCCCGAAGCCCGCAGCGTCCGCATCTGTGCCCCTCGCCCCGACACCCCGGTCACGATCGAGGTCGACGGGCACGACGTCGCCAGCGGTGTCGAGGCGTACCGCATCACGCAGACCGTGGACGGCGACCCGGAGGTCACGCTGTACATCCAGCCGGGCTGGAAGAGCCTGGAGTTCAAGGGCATGGCCGAAGTCGTCGTCGAGCCAGCCGACCTGCGGCACGTCGTCCACGACTGCCTCGGCAGCATCGACCGGCGGCAGCTCGACACCGCCGTGCCGGCCCGCGACGAGCTCGACGGGGAGCCGGGCGAGCTGACCCGCGGCGTCCTGTCCCAGCTGCGGGAGTGGGCTGCTGGTGCTTGACGTCAAGGAGATCTCCGCGTTCGCGGAGCGGAACCTGATGCCGGACCAGGTGCTGGTGACGCGCAGTACAGGCGAAGACGCCCTGGACCCGGTGACGGGTGATCTCATGCCCGCCGACCCGCTGGTGGTGCACTCGGGCAAGGCGGGCCTGTACCGGGGCCGGGAGCGCGTCCGTGCCCGCAACGGGCACGACGGCGCCTGGGCCGAGGAGGTACGGATCGGGTACCGGATGCTGCTGCCGCTCAGCGCGGCGGAGCTCCGGGAGAACGACACGGTGCCCGTTGCGAAGGCCCGGGATGAACAGGCGGTGGGCCGCACGTACCGAGTCGCCGCGCTCGGCGAGGTCTCCTCGATCCCAGTGCTGCGCACCGTCTGGCTGGAGGAGCACAACAGAGAGGAGAACGCGGCGTGAGCGGCGGCACTTTCACGAGCCCGGCGGCGCTGGCCGCAGCGTTGACGCGCAACGGCGTCGCCGCCATGGCGGCCGTACACATAGCGATGGAGCACGGCGCGCAGTCGCTGAAGTCCCGCGTGCAGCAGAACGTCTCCGGCCGGCCGGGCCCGAACGTCGTCACGGGCCGGTACAGGGCGTCGTGGCAGGCCGAGGTCTCCGGGGCCGGGCCGCCGGTGACCGGAGTGGTGGGAAGCTCCGCCCCGCGGGCGCGACGGCTGGAGTACGGCTTCGCCGGAGCCGATTCCCTCGGCCGCGTCTACCACCAGCCGCCCCTCCCGCACCTGGGGCCCGCCGTCCGACAAGCCGGGCCGACGATCGCGCGCGAGATGGGCACGGCCGTAAGGGCAGTCCTGTGAAGTGGCTCTGCGAGGACCTGGACGCCTCCCCGGCCATGGTGATCGGCGAGGCCGAGATGGGCATGCTTGCTCGCGCCGTCGTGGTGGCCGAAATCCTGGACGATGACGGCGAGCGCACCCTGACCCTCCTGACCACCCCGGGCCTGACCGAGTGGGACTCCCTGGGTATGTGCCAGTACGGCGCCGCCGCTATCGAGGGGTTCGCGGGCGCTGACTTCACCAACGGAGGCGACGGGTGATCGACCGCGCGCCCGTCACCGAGGCCGTGCGGGCGATGCTCAGCAAGGCCGTGGGAAAGCCTTGCGGCGTCGGCGCCCTGCCCACGGTCAACGGGGACCCGGCATCGCTGCCGTACCTGGTGCTGTACCCGCTGTGCGGAGACATCAGCGGCGCCCCGCTCGGCGATCGGTCCGAGGACGCCCACCCCGTGTACCAAGTGACCGTCGTTGCAGGCTGCACAGACCAGGCCGAATGGGTGGCCGACCGTGCGCGGCGAGTCCTGCTCGACCGGGCGACCACCGCGAGTGGACGCACCCCTGATAGTTCCAGGCTGCCGAGTTCGGGGCCGGACACTCATCTCGGCCGACGGCGCCGATCCCCCGTCGGCCGGCGAGGGCGTGGTGACCCATGCCCTGCGGGTTCAGCTCAGCATCGGCACCACCTGAACCTGGCCACCGGGCGCACGCAGGCCCGCCTGCCCCGGAGAGCTCGCTCGCACGCCAGTGTCAGTGGCCCCCGGTAGGTTGGCTGCTCAGGCGAAAGCCTGGCGGGAGGTGTTCCAGGAGAAGCGGCTGCGGCAGCCGCTGGCCGTCGAGGAGGCAATGGGGCAGCAGGCGCTGGCTTTGCTCGCCCTGCTGGACCAGGCATGCCGAGCCGTGGACGATCTCACCGACCGTGCCACGGCAGCGTTCCTCGCCCACCCGCATGCACCGGTCCACCTGAGCTTCCCCGGCTGCGGTCCGCTGATCGGGGCGCGGCTCCTGGCCGAGATAGGCGATGATCCGTCGCGCTTCGCGACCGCCAAGGGACTTCGGGCGCACTCCGGCGCGGCCCCGCTGACCTGGGCCAGCGGGTCCACCAGTTAGGTCACCCACCGCCGTATTGCGAACAAGAACCTGAAGGCCGTCGGGCACCTGTGGGCGTCCACCTCGCTCACCCGCTCACCCGGCTGCCGCACCCACTACGACCGTCGCCGGGAGGCGGGCGACCGGTACGCCATGGCGCTGCGGAACCTCTTCGGCCGCCTGATCACCGGCTTGCACTACTGCCTCCGGCATGGCGCCCTCTACCAGGAGCAGAGAGCCTTCCCCCTGCCACGCGAGGTGACTGTGGGCGAGTAGACGGACGGCCGGGAGCCACACCTAGGAATTCGCCTCGGGCCGCCAGAACCCTTACGCGGGAACGGTGGCCGGCCTTCCTTCCATCCGCCCACGAACACCACGGCGCGCGTCCTCCGCCGGTGAGGGAGGCCCCCGCCCCGGGTGCGGGCTGTCCGGCACCGATCCTTGGGAAACGCCATCGGCCCGTCCGGCTGACCCGCCGATGTCAGGGGCAGGAGTCAATGCGGACCGAGCCGATGGTCACGGACGGGTTGAAAAACATGGGGCTTGGGCCCTGCCTAACGACGTTGCCTGTGCAGTTACGGAACTGGAAGACGGTCATACTCCCGCTACCCGCCCTGCTGCCAACCGCGACGCTTTGGATGTGGGTGGTCAGGGAGGGATTGACGCACTGCCCGACGCTGACTTCCCGAGAGCTGACGGTCGTGCCGTCGTCGACTTGCAGTGAGCAGGTGGCTAGAGGAGCGGCTGAGGCGGCTGTCGCGAGGACGACCGCGAGCCCGACTGATCCGATGACGCTGCTGGTACGGGCGAGCCAGGGCAGGGATGGCATGGGTGGCCTCCAAGTGCGGTCGCTGCCGTGTACGTGCACTCCGAGGTAAATTATCTGATCGTGGGGGCAGCTATTGCAATCACTCACAGGAGTGGGGGGTGGCGATCGCGAACCGAATCTAGGGCTGACCCCTCGAACACGTTCTAGCCAGGCGAAGGGCACCTGCTGGAGGGAGGCGGTGCACAGAGTCCGGTCGTAGGGGGTGCCCTCCGGCCAGCCGTTCTCACCATTCACGGCGACGACGGTGGGGTGGTACCCAGCTGTGGCGAGACGTTCGCGGGCGGATTCGGTGAGGTCCTTGTCGATGTCGAGTGTCACCACGTTGTGGTCGCCGACGTGCTCACACAGCAGGGCCGCGTTGTAGCCGGTGCCCGTGCCGATGTCGAGGATCTTCCTGTCCGACGTGGCTGCCTCCGGGGCGAGGTCGGCGGCGGCGAGCATGGTGAAGACGGAGTCCATGGCGCTGATCGAGCTGGTGGGCAGGGTTCCGCCTTCGGGGCCGGGGTGGCCGTCGTCGACCTGGGTGGTCAGTGGCTGGTGCACGTCGTAGGCAAGGGACGCCCACATGCTGGGGTCCTCTCCCCACCGGAAGGGCCGGTTCTGCGGAGGCGGTTCTCCGTGCGATCCCATGCCCACCTCCTCGTCACGAGCCAGCGATGGATGGACGGTAGCGCCGGGTCAGGAGAGCTATTGTCAATACCTGTGGATCACGGCGTGCTGGGTGGGTGTCCGAGGTCGTCTGGGTAGCGGAATGCTCCATCCCGACTGGCGACGTCGTCGGTCTCGTAGCGCATGACGAGGTAGTGCCAGTCGTGGTTTCCTCGAATCATCTCGGCAACGTTGTCCATGAATGCTTCGGTTGCTGCTCGGTCCGCGCTACTGGATGGAATCTTGGCGAGGTCCCGCAGCAAGTCCTCGCGAGCGGCGTGGAATTGGTCGACTCGTTCGGCAAGGATCCTTGAGACCACCTCGACGGCCTCCTGCGGGGTGCATCGCCCGTCGCGCTGGATGATGGCGATGCTGTTGAACTGACGGTCCTGGAAGCTTTCACGTGGGGTTGAGAAGACATCGTTGAGCATGCCCATGTGCAGCGAGGCCGAGCGGCGCAGCCGCAACATGGAGGGCAACTGCCGGACCTCGTGGGGCAGGAAGGAGCCCAGCGCGGGCTCCATGAAGTCGTAGCACCAGTCCATGCCGAAGCTGATCTCGCGCCAGTCCTCCCAGTCGGCCATGCCCAGTTGATCGCGGCGACCGGGCACGTATTCGTAGCGTGACTGGTCGGTATAGGACAGCAGAAGCTCGCAGTAGTGCCGGGAGAATTGGTCGAGCCAGTCCCGGGGGCGGCCTTGCTGGGTGTGTTCCCAGGTCCGGGCGAGTGCCTGGGACAGCGTGCTGTCACTGGGCTGCCCGGCGCCCTGCAGGATCCCGACAAGTTCATCCACGCCGCGGCGCACGGCTTCGGGATCGCCCTTCACCGCGCCTTCTTCGAGCTGGTCATCGAAGCGGAAGAAGAGAAACATCCACTTCACGCCCTCGAAGAGGACATCCCGTTCAGCATCGGGCCAGGTGAAGGAGCACGCCAGGTCAATGCAGGAGCGTCGTGCGCGTTCGCGCGCGGATTCGGTGGGAGCCTGGTTCTCCTTGTCGATCCAGCCCCACATCTGTCCGGCGACCCGGCCGGTGTAGGGGTTGATGGCGAGCGGGAACGGGCAGCAAAACCTCTTCGGGATCACGATGCTCATGACGTCCCTCGTGTGCATGCGACAGCCGTGGCGCTGCAGACGTTCCCGATCGCAGAGGTGCCCACGCGGCGTACCCGCGGCACACTGCGGCACAGGGGGCATGACGGCGCCGCGCGGGAGCGTCAGCAGGCGCACGGAGCCGTGACCGGGCAGGTCAGGCCGCGAGCTCGGGGCGTTCGACGAGATGGCCGCGTTCAAAACGGGCTCCGGCACGCCGGCCGCGCCTTCAGCGCGGGGCTCGCCACCCAGTTGGCCTTCGGCCTGCTGTCCGGGGCCTTCTTCCTGTCCTGGGCCCTGTTCGTGCAGGGCGGCCTCGGCCTCCTCCTCCTCCTCCTCCCCCCCCGGCCAGGCCGCTTCCGGGTTCGTCGCGGCCTCCCTCGGCGAGATGGGCGGCGCCTGGCTCGCCATGAGCCTCGTCGCACGCTACGGACGAGCCGTGCCGCAGGCTGGGGCCCTCCTCGCCGCCGCCACCCTGGCCGGCTACCACCACCTGATCACCGCTGACGGCACCGGGATGGGAGCCGCCCTGGCCGCGGGCCCGATGCTCGCCGTCGGCCTTGGCCTCGGCATGATCGGCGCCCCGCTCGCCGACCTCACCCTCGGCAAGGTCCCCCACCAGCACGCCGGGTCGGCCTCCGGCCTGTTCAACACCGGAACACAGCTTGGCATCGCGCTGGGCACCGCCCTGACCGCCCTGGTCCTCTTCACCACATCGGCGCCGACACCCGCGGCCCGGCCATGGCCTCCGCCATCGCGAACATCCTCTGGTACGTCATCGGCACGCTCCTCACGATGTGGGCGCTGATGCTCCTGCTACCCAAGCGAACCCACACCAGCTGACGACGACGGGGCCCCACTCCGTCGCCCCGTCGGCTACTGACTTTGTTGGTGTGGTGTCGTGAGGGTGAGTCCGGTTCCGGTGAGGCAGCCGTCGATGATTTCGCTGCGGTACTGGATTTCACGGAGTCT
>NZ_JBIRVR010000042.1:0-25815 GCF_044387105.1 Streptomyces sp. NPDC020379 | reverse complement strand
CCGCAGACACGACGCGCCGTCGCTACGCGACGGAAACCCCATTGCCATCACTCCGTGATGGCCCGGGACTTCGTCCCGGAATCCGGGCCACTCCGTGGCCCAGGAGGCCAACTCCGTTGGCCTCGGGCTCGGATCGCTCCGCGATCCGGCCTGACGGAACACGCTCCGCGCGTTCCTAGGGCTGGCTAGAGGGTATGAGGGTGGCGGTGCGTCGGGTGACGGGAAATCAGTGGACTGATCTCCGCCTGCTGTTGGGGCGAGCACAGACGAAAAATGCCGGGAAACGTTCACCACAGGGTTCCAGGATAGCAGAAACAAACAGATCAGAACACACCAAACAAGCCGCATGCGTCATCCTTCCAGACCCGCTACCTTATGGAGAGACGAGCCACCCCCGCTACAGGTCCCAGAGACCCAGGTGGGATGCTAAGTACGGACCAAAAAACCGTTCAAAAAGAGGAACCAGATCCAATCGTCCAGCCCGCTGGATTCCGGAAAAACCGGATCCCAGCGGACCCGAAAAAGCGTCAGAAGCGAGCGAGAAAGGGAAATTGCATGCCGGGGAAAGAACTGTTCCCGCATCAGGTGGAGGCCGTCGACGCCGTCCTCCGCGCACTGCAGACACCCGCTGGTGGACACACGCCGGCTGAGGGCCTGCGAACCCAGGTCATCGCAGCAACCGGCTCGGGCAAGACGCTGATCGCCACCGAGGCAGCCCAAAGGCTGGCCGCACAGCGGGTGTTGATCCTGGTGCCGACTCTGGATCTGCTGACACAGACCGCGGCCGCATGGCGCGACGGCGGCCGCACCGGAGCAATGCTGGGGGTGTGCCGCCTGCGGCCCGAGGACTCCGACGGCATGCCCTGCACAACAGACTCAGCCGAGCTCGTGGAGTGGATGCGGGGGCTGGACCGGGTGACGGTGTTCGCCACCTACGCCGCCGTCGGCCTCGGCATCCTCCAGCGCGCCCACGCCCAGGGCCTGGCCGTATGGGACCTCATGGTCGTCGATGAAGCCCACCGGACCAGCGGGGACGCAGGCAAGCCCTGGGCCGCCGTGCACGACCAGACCAAGATCCCGGCGGCCCGCCGGCTCTACATGACCGCCACAGCTCGCGTCTGGGAGGCGGCCGGGAGCAGTCGCGACGAGGAGCCGCGCCTGATCGCAAGCATGGACCCCGACTCCCCCGTCTTCGGCCCCGTGGCGTTCAAGCTGACCCTGTCCGAGGCCGTCAGCCGCGGACTAGTCGCCCCCTACCAAGTCGTGTGCGTCGACATCACCGATCCCGAGCTCCACGACGCGCACCAGGTCGCCGGCCCCGGGTCGGATACTGCGCGAGGGGCGCGGCTGGCGGCGCTGCAGGCGGGGGTGCTGACGGCGGCGGCGCAGGAGGGTCTGCGGAAGGTGTTGACGTTCCATAGCAAGGTCAGCGAGGCCGAAGCCATGGCCGCCGGAGTCGTCGGCGCCGCCGAGCGGCTGTGGGAGGACGATCCGCGGCGGTTCCCGGCGCCGGAGCGGGTGTGGGCCGACTGGCTGTACGGCGACCACTCCCCCGGCCACCGGCGGGCCGTGCTCGCCGAGTTCGCCTCCGACGTCATCGAGGACCAGGACGGGCTACGGCCGGCCGCGCTGCGCCTGCTCAGCTCCGTGAAGGTACTGGGCGAAGGGGTCGACACAGCGAATTGTGATTCCGTCGCCTTTTGTGATGCACGGGGATCGATGATCGATATCGTGCAAATGGTCGGCCGCGCACTCCGGGTGAAACCTGGGGAAGGGAAAATCGCCTCGCTGATCGTTCCAGTATTCCTCGCTCCAGGTGAGACTCCGGACGAAATGCTGACCTCTCCGGCCTACGGCACCCTGGCGAAGATCCTCGAAGCGCTCCGCGCACACGACACCGACACCATCGAAGCCCTCGCCGACCCCCGTGTGCGCAGCGGGAGTTACGAGCCGAAGGAGGAAGCCGGTGAAGAGGGCCAGGAGCAGCGGGAGGGTGAGCAGGGGCCGAGTGCGCCCGCGCGGGAGCTGCTGAAGTTCTCCGTGCCGCGGGATCCGGCGCTGCTGGCCCGGTTTGTGAAGTTGCGGGTGATCGAGCCGGAGAACAGCTTCTGGCGGCGTGGGATCGAAGCGTGCGTGCGGTATGTGAAGGAGACCGGCGCTGTGCAGTTGCGGGTGCCGTACGGCTTCGTCACGCCCGACGACTGGTCGCCGGCAGGGTTTCCACTAGGGACGTGGCTGGCGGACCAGCGGCGCTTCAACAAGGCCGAGCGCCTGGCCGCGGCCCGGGTTGCTGAGCTGGACGGGCTCGGGATGGTCTGGTCGCACCAGGACGTCGCGTTCGAGGAAGGGCTCGCTGCCGCCCGCAACTGGGCTGCGGTCCACGGGCATTTCCTGCCGCCGGCCACCGCCGTCTGGGATGGCTACCCCGTGGGGACCTGGGCGAAGAACCAACGGACCGCGGCCCGGCTCGCGGACACCATCGCCGAGCGGCGCGAGGCCGGCCTCTCTACCGGATCCACTGCCAAAGCCCTCACCCAGGCACGGCGCGAGGCGTTGGAGGAGATCGACCCCGCCTGGTGCCCAGCATGGGACGTGGGGTGGCAGCGCTGCTTCCGCCTCACCCAGGCCCACGTCGGAGACGGCGGAGCGGTGCCGACGGCGGCGGGTGAGGTGATCGTGCAGGGCGAAGACCTCGGCCGCTGGGCCTGGGCATGCCGCCTCGGCTGGGACGCGCTCATGCCCGTCCAGCAGTGGCTCCTCGAGAACGTCCTCGGCCTCACCCCGGCCGAAGAGGACGAACGGCCTGCGAAACGCACGCAGGAAGACAAGTGGGCGCTCAACCTTCGGGCGGCACGCCAGTTCCACACCCGCGAAGGGCACTTGAACGTGCCCCGGAAACACATCGAGCACCTGGAGCCGGAAGGCGGGCCGACAGGCCGTCAGGGCAGCGCCGAGGGGCCTGTGGCGGTCAAGCTCGGCATGGTCCTCGACAACATCCGCAAACGCGCCGACAAACTCACCGCACAACGCCGCACAGACCTCGACCAGTTGGGGATGCGCTGGACCAGTGGCGCGGCGGGCAAGAGCCCACGGTAGAGAGCCTGGAATGCGGAAGGGCCCGGATCTGTAGACCCGGGCCCTCCTCACCAGTAGCGGGGACAGGATTTGAACCTGCGACCTCTGGGTTATGAGCCCAGCGAGCTACCGAGCTGCTCCACCCCGCGTCGGCAGCCCCCACCGTACGCCATTACAGCCGACGCCGCTGACCACATCCTGCCGGGGCCGGTCTGTAGGGTCTCGCGCTTTACGTCATGAGCCATCGCTTTGAACAGTTGCTTCGTCGTCTGTCTCAGAAGCTGCCCGGCGTTTTCGTCTCACAAGACGTGTCACTTCCTCGGCAGAGACCGCGCGGATGGCCGCGACGAGCCGTTCTCCATCGGGAGTCAGCCGTTGCGGGGTTTTGGGTGTCGCCCGGATGAGGAGCCGGCGGCCAAGTTCTCGTTCAAGGCGCAGGGCGTGGTCGGAGAGCTGTCGGGCGGGGACGCCGGTCTCGCCGGCGGCTTGCATCATTGAGGGGTAGGCGGTGGCGGCAGCGAACCGTTCAAGGCGCAGCCATGCATAGCGGCTGGTCATGGCTGGTGCGAGAGCTTCGGCCGGCGACAGGTCGGTCGAGCCGGTGGATTCGGGTGTGAAGCCGCTCCGGTACTGCTCGCTGTCGGAACTGAGCCCGTAGGTGTCGAGAGCGTGTGGCAGCGGGATGGTCCTGCTTGCACTGTCGGTGCCGGTGATCCGAAGGCCGTCGAGCAGGTGGAGCGGAGGCGACCATGCGACGGGCTCGCCCTTGATCCCTTGTCCGGCCAGGAATTCCTCTGCCTCCCGTTCCAGCATGACCAGCGTTTCCGGTGGAGCAAGTCTTCTGAACTGTGCTTGCTGGGAACGGAGTTGGACTGTGCAGGTTGGTAGTGCCTGTTGAGTCCCGCTGATCCTGCGGATCAAGCCGTGGCGGGCGGCTTCGGTTAGTCGCGAGAGGTCTTCGGGGGCTGCGGTCTGGGCGAGGATCGCTTGCCACCGGTGACTGGGAAGCAGGTGCTCGTAGTTGAGGGTGCGGCGTCGCTCATAGTCGATGACCGCGGGGCGGTCATCGAGGTGGTCGGCGAGGCGGGTGAGTGCGAGTGAGAAGTCGTTCCATGACTGCTGGCGGGCAAGGCGCCGTGTCACCCGGGAAACGGTGAGGGGGTCGGTCGGCGAGCCGAGCATCTCGATGGCGTTCTTGTACGTCACTTCCTGCCCCGCCGTCAGGAGAAGGACGGACAGAGCGGAGGCCAGCGTGTCGGCCGGATATCCGTCGAGTGTGCCCAGTCGCGCTGTCCATGACGGCCAGCAGATCGCCGGGATTTTCCTCGCCCGTTCCCTTGCTGGGTAAGGGTCCGTCCCCGGCCGGCGGGGGAAGCCGGTTGCCGTGCGATAGCGCAGTTGCAGGCTGGGGCGAAGTGCCGGAGCGATCGAGGCGAGGTGGATGGCCTCGAGCACCGGGCTCAGCTCGCGGCCCCAGTCCTCGATGCTGCTGGCGATGACCGGTTGGGCCAGGTGCGGGCGGCGGGCCTGGTGAATGGTGCGGATCAGTGACCCGCCGGTTTGGACGTCGGGGTCGTTGAGGATGTGCAAGGCGATGGTGACCGCGACCGCGGTGCTGGTGGCGCGGGTCGGAGCCATGAATCCGGGGCGGCGGGCAGGTTCTCCTGGCAGCAGGAACCCTGGCCGAGGATGGTGCGGGACCGATGAACCGGACGGCTTGGACGTGAGATAGACGGTGACCAGGTCGTCCGGCAGCAGCTCGAGCAGGTACTCGTCCGGCAGGTCGGTCAGGACGCGCTGGGCGACGGCCCGGATGTCCATGAGGACCTGACGGGCGGGCTGCGGGCGATGGGTGTAGGCGCCAGCGGTGATCACTGTCGGGTTCTCGATCATCTCCTCGAGTTGCTTCTGCGCCTGTAGCGCCGGGTGGTCTGCGCTGAGTTGAAGTGATGGAGTGTCCGCCAGCGCATGCCCGCATCCTCGGGTGTGCGGGGCATCCGGCTGACGGGGTGCGTGGCCGCAGAGTCCGGGGCGTGGAACGGACTGTCCGGAGTGGGGCCGGTGGCGAGGGAAGCGGCCGCAATCCGGACAGCAGTCGGCGAGGAGCCGACGGTGCCGCGTGCAGGCGAACGCCCAGCCCAGGCGCCAGAACAACTGCCATCGCCCGTGGTGTTCGCGGAGGCAGTCAGGGCAGTAGCGCGACCCGCTGCCCCGTCCCCAGAGTGTTTTTCGGTCGACGTGCCGGTGCTTGAGGTCGAGGTGAATGGCGTGGGGGAAGTAGCGGGCGAGGGTCATTGTGGTGATGGTCTCGGGGACCAGACCGCTCGCGCGGGCCAGGCGGTGGACTTCCTCATCCCGCAGCAGGATCGTCCAGTCGGGCGGCCTAAGATCGCCGGCGCCGCGGGAGCCCTGGGTCCTGGCCGGGAACCCCAGATGGTGAAGCGTCTGCCCGAAAGGGGTGTCCGTTCTCGCGGACATCGCCTCGAGCCAGGAGTCGAGGGCCTCACCGGGCAGCGGGGCGACACGAAGGGGGAAGGTGCGCACCGTAACCGGATCAGGCAGCCTTCCTGCGCGCCTGGCGGGGGCGGCTGGTCCGTCTGCCCCGCTCGAGGGCTGCCTGGAGTTCCTGGCGGGCCTGTTCGGCGGCCTCGTCGTTCTTGACCGTCTCCAGAAGATCGCGGTCCAGGCGTTCGGTGCCGGTGCGGATGGCTCGCTGGCAGCCGCGGTTGATCAGGGTCATCAGTGAGCCGATGTGGCCGGTTGAGCGGGCGAAGAGGTAGTCGGACAGGTCGTCGGCGAGCATGCCGGGGTAGGCGTCTGTGAGCACGATGCGCTGTTCGAGGGCGAGCAGCAGCTGGCGCCATTCGCGGCGGCCGGTCTCGGAGCCGATGGTGAAGGGGCGCATGTCCAGGCGGGTGGTGCGGCGTCCGGTCTGGGCCATGACCGTCTCCTGGGCGGTGCCGCCTTCGGTGAACAGTCCTTTGTCGGCGAGGTGGACGCCGACCATCAGCAGGGTCACCGGGAACTCGTTCGCGATCCATTTCAGGTGGTTGCTGACCTCGATGCCGCTGCTGTGGTGCCATCTGAGGAAGTGCAGGTCGTCCAGGATCAGCAGGCGGGTCTCACAGGAGAGCACGCAGTCCAGGGCACGTTTGCCGAGCTGGGCGGTGGTCCCCCGGTCACGTCCGGGGTGGCCGAAGAATTCCAGCAGGGACCGGTTGAGGTCTTTCATGCCGGTGTTCCCGGTCAGCCCGATGCGGCACACCGGCCACCGCTCGTGCCCCTTGCTGGTCAGGGCTCCTTGCTCGCCGGTTTCCCTGCGGTGGAAGTCCCGCGCGAACGCCAGCACCGCTGTGGTCTTGCCCAGGCCCGGGAACGCGTCGACGGCCACGGCCCCTTTGGCCTTGTCGCCGTCCTGCAGGTTGCTGTCGACGATGTCCCACAAGTCCTCGTGCAGCGCGGCTAATTGCGGCGTTCTCACGGGGCCGAGGTTGGCGTGCCACACGCGGCGCCGCCGGTGGTAGGCGGCCCGGGCACTCGGGTGCAGCGCGGACAGCTCGGCACTGGTCAGCGGCTCGGGGCGGTCGCGCCGCGGGGCGTCGGCGAACGCACGGAAGTCCTCCTTGCGCGACAGCGCCAAATTGCCCGGGTCCGGCGTATCCGCCGTGCTGCTCACACGTCCTCCAGGGCATCGGCGTAGAAGTCGTCCTCATCGAAGCCGTCACCGAAGTCGGCGGCGTCGTCATCACCGGTCTCAGGAAGCGCATCGGCCGCGGGCCGCCGCGGGCCCGGGCGGCCAAGGAGTGTGGAACCGGGCGCAGGAGCAGCCGCGCCCTCGGCGGGCATGACGGTTTCGGGAAGTTCGATCGCGGTTTCGCGGGCCAGCCGCAGGGCCATGCGCCGTTCGGCGCGGGTGTCGCCCAGCCCCAGCCGCCAGCGCTCCAACAGGTCGGCCATGGCCAACCGGTCGTCCGGGTAGCGGTAGCGGGAGGCGGCCAGCTTCCGGGCGAACGCCAGCGCTTCCTCGCTCAGCGGCATCCCGTCCGGCGGCGCATGCTCCCACAACAGGGCGCGCCAGCGGCGGTCATCAGGGTGGCGGAAGTAGATCCGGGTGATGTCATCGGGGTCCACCTGGAACGGCCATGTGTTCGTACCCGGCCCGTTGTACGGGCTCCGTGTACCGGGGGCGGGCAGGCCGGCCCCGCGGTATCGGCGGCCGCCGATCTCCACCCCGTAGTGCTGGACGGTGCGCCACTCGGTGCGCAGGAATTCAAACGCCAGATCCGGATCCCTGGGCGCTTCGATGTAGCCGGAGCGCGCCATGCCGTGCTCGAACATCGCCGCCGGGGACAGTTCCAGGCCCGGCAGGCCCGCCTCGACGAGGCCCTGGTGCGGGCGGTGGTGGTAGACCACCGCCACCCACTGGCGGATGATCGTCTCCAGCTCGTCGAGGAAGAAGAACGCCTCGCCCTCCGGGCTGCTGCCGCGGGAGGCAAGGTCGGGACCCTTGTAGCCGGGCAGTGCCTGCAACAGGTCCTCGCGCAGCGTGCGGAAGAACCGCTTCAGCGGCCCCTTGTCCCGGCCGGTGCGCAGCCGGGCGGGCTGGATCGAGATGCCCATCCGGCGGCAGACCGAGGTCAGGTGCTGCGAGACGTAGACCTTGCCGTGGTCGACCACCAGGGTTTCGGGCACCAGCGGCGGCCCGGACAGCCCCGGGCCCTGGACGGCGCCGGTGTCGACCAGCACGGTGCGGGGGATGCCGTGCTCCGGCCACACCGCATGCCCCGGCCAGCCGGGGCCGGACGGGCGGGGGCGGAAAGACTGGTACAGCACCGCGCTGACGTCCACCGCCTTCGTCGAGACGGGGGTCAGCCGGATCCCGGTGATGCATCGGGTGTACCAGTCCATGCCGGCGGTCAGTTCCGCCTGCACCCAGCGCAGCGTGAGCGGATCGCACGCGAACACATCCAGGCGGGTGGAGTCCATCAGCAGGTACTCCCCCGGCCGCACCGGCCGCAGCTTCCCGTACGGGCCCGGCGGGCGGGCGGCGATGTCCCGGTTGCGTTTCGTGCTCAGCCTAAACAGCGGGTGCTCCCGCTCCAGCTGAGCCAGCACCCGGTAGGCGGTGGCCTGACTGGGCTGCGCCACCTTCCGTTCACCGCCGTAGCGGGCCGCCGCCCTGGCCCGGGTGAGCTCAATGACCCTCTTGCGCGACGGCTTCGAGGCATCGGTGTGCTCGGCCATCACCTCCCGCGCTACTGCCACCCAGCGGTCATCCACACGGCCGGCCGCCTTCCCTGTGCCGCGCACCTGGTCTGCCAGTCCGGCCTCGCCGCGGTGGCGGTAGGCCGCGGCCCAGCGCCGGATCGTGCGGTCACTCACGCCGAGCTCTGCGGCCTTGGCCCGGTAGCGGGCCTCCAGCGGCACCGCAGCGGCGTACTCAGGCCGGGGCTCACTGCAACGGGCCAGCTCCGTGCTTCCCGCCGTGTACCCCGTCAGTACCTCTCGGACGTGACCGGCCCGCTCCATGACCTGCTGGCGCTGTGCGTCGTCCAGCTGGGACAGCACCACGGAGGCAATCTCTCCCACGTCCTGCGAGGACGGTCCCGCCTCCTCGGGAATGATCTCGGCACGGCCGGAGAACAGCAGTTCCCTCACCGACAGGCGCACCAGCCGGCCCCTGCCGTCCTTCAGGACGGCCTCGCTGCCCGCCGCGGTCGCGGTCATCTCGACGATCTCGGCCATCTCACCGTCGTAGCGGAAACGTGTCCCGATACCCACCCGCGCTGCGGCCCCGCTCACGACGCCCTCCGCAGTACCTGCGACGAACTCAGCGGCCGGCCGAGGTCCACCGTGAAGTGGCCGTTCCACAGCAGGTGGTAGACCGCCGCCCTCACCAGGGGCCCGGGCCGGCCGGGCCGGCATGCCGCGGCGTGGCCCAGAGTCATCCCATCGAGTTGGGCGCTGCGCAGTTCCTCCACGAGTTGGGGGCTGAACAGCCAGGGCCTGCGGTAGCCGGCCAGGAACCGGATGTTCGCCAGCACCACCGGCGACGGCTCCTGGAAGACCTCATACCGCCAGCCGCGTGCCTGAACCGCCTGCCGGGTCCAGCCCAGTGTCCGCTCGACCTCCGGCCGGGAGAGCCGGCAGGCGGGCTTGACGTCCACCACCACCGGCCCGTCATCACCGGTCAGGAGATAGTCCGGGATGTGCCTGCACGGCTGGCCGTCCACCACGGCCGTCAGCAGGAACGGCTGGGCCACGATGCCGCGTACCGACGGGTCGAAATCCGCGAACAGCAGCCTCGCCAGCTCCAGGCGCGACTCGTAGATGACGTGATCACTCGTCGTCGAAGACCAGTACGTCCCCGAGTAATGCCGCTGCCCCTCGTACCAGCGGAACGTCCGCCACGGTGCCGCCGGATGCAAGAACGTGGCAGGCGCCGTGTCCCACGCCCGCTCCTCGATCCCCCCGTCGCGGTGACGGACGCTCACCCTGACCGACATGACATCCCGCTCCGGCCCAGGCATCCGCGCCCCCTCTCCGCCCCAACCCGCGCCACGCTGGCATGAGTTGAACCGGACAGACGCCCCTTTCGCGGACCCGTCACCCGATCGGGTGAGCCAGCTGACCAGCCATTCTCACTATGACGTCAGATCTGACACCCCGCGTAAGAACGCCCCCGCAGCCAGGAGCAGCAGCCCAGTAGGTTCTCATCCGCCATGTCATGTGCCGACGCCACGACCAGGGATGTTGCAGAATTCTCAGGCCGTGTCACCCCGGGGAATTCTCATGCCCCGTGTCAGATCCTCGCCCCGGCACGCAGCCCCGAAGCCGTGACCAGCACGTTCTCAGAACATGACATCCGCCTGACATCGGACCTGAGAAAATGACACGGAATCTGAGAACCTACAGGTCCTCTACGCGGCGAAGCCCACACTGGTGCAGAACTCGTACTGGCCCCACTGACTTCCCAGATCCGGCAGCACATCCGCGGTCCACGCGTCGTCCAGACCCTGCTCGTCCCCGGCCGCCCACGCCGCGACGATCCGCTCCCAGCGGCGTACGTTCATCGACCGGTACTCGATGACGCGCTGGTGCGGCCGGGCGACCTGCGACTGATTCAGCGGATGGAACTCCACCCTCGTCCCGCGCCCCTGCCGGTCCAGGCGGGCCAGGAGGTGACGGGCGACATTCTGACGGCGCACCACACGATACGCCGCATCGATACGCTCCAGGTTCGCCTTCGACGGCTTCCTCCCGCCCTCCAGCCACGCCTTCAGCGTCCGGCCGGTGACCGACAGCCCGGCCTCCCGTGCCGCCGCACGCGCATGCTTGGTGCGGGTGAGATAGTGCAGACGCGCCAGCAGACCGCGCCTGACCGTGACAGGAGTGACGATGCCACCCGCGAGCTCGTCCAGCCTCCGCGCCACCAGCTCGCTGCCCCTCACCCCCCTCGCACCGAACTTCCCGAACTCGATATTCCGCTCCGGCACTACCCCTGCCCCTCCCCGGCGAAGCCATCGACACCGGCCCCGGCGGTGTAGACGTCCTTGACCTTGACCTCGGTAACACCACGGCCTTCGGCGAAGACACGCCGCCACTCACCGATGACATGCAGCTCGTCGGTGCCCATCGCCCGCACAACCGTCAGCCCCTCGTCATGCGCTTTGAGAGCCTTGAGCCACAGGTTCGCGAACGCCTGCGAACGGATGATGTGCATCCAGTCCGGCCGGTACAGCTCCCGGTTGTAATTCGACTCCCCCATCGTCGAGACGAACTTCGAGTACATCGCCTTCACATACTCCAACGTCACCTCGTCACCCTCGGCAAGGGCCATGTCGCGGGCGTCCTTCAGCGCGATACGGAACTTCTCCAGCAAACTCTCCGTCGCACCGGAGGTATAGGACTCGTGGACCTCGGGCGGGTCACACAAGCCGTGCTTCGGGCCGGACAGGCGCAGCAGGAGGCGCAGGGTCGGCTCGGTGACCCACAGCGGTCCGGGCTCGTCCCGCTGGCCGATCGGGTTGGGCAGGACCGCCTCGTGCTCCCATACGGGCGGGGTGATCAGGTGGACACCGGCGCGGCGCCGGTCGTGCGGGAGGCCGGCGGAGTGCTCGAGCCGGCCGAGCGGCAGGTGCGTCTTGAGGGCGCTCAAGTAGGCGCCGTTGATGTCAAGCGCCGTCACCTCGTGATGGCCAGGCGGCAGCTCATGCCGGGTCCACTTGGGGCGGGCCTCCCAGATCTGGTCCGCGCCGCGGGAGGTCTGCTTCCTGAGGATGTCGGGGATCCACGGGTGGGCGATCACGTCGTAACGGGCACCCTTGCGGGTCTCGTCCAGCAGCCGCATCGCATCCGGGATCGCCCGCTTCAGCAACGCGGCCGTTGCCGCCTCGACGTCACCGTGGTGCTCGGCGAGCGCAGCCTGCACCGCCTCGCCGATCAAGTCGCCGGGGCCGGACGGCTCCTGGAACGCACGCCGGGCCGGACCCTGGGAACGCCCGGACGGACGCGCCGCCGTACGCGATGCGCGCGACGGCGGCTTCCCGGCCGGAGCGGTCTCGGGCTGGGCGGGCGGCGCGGTGGGCTTGTCGGGCGCGGCAGCGGCTGTCTGGCAGTCGGCCGGGTCCAGGTGCTGGGCGAACCCCGCCACCCGACTCCCGGCCGGACGCCCGCACAGCACGCACGGCTCGGGCGCGGTGAGGGTCTCCACCTCATCACCCTCTCCGCCCTCTCCGGACACCGGGGAAGCCGGAGAAGTGCCGGCCGCGGCAGGAGCCTGCACCACGGCCTCGGCGGCAGACGGCACCACCGGGACACTGTCGGCGGCGAACTTGGCCGCCAGCCCCTCCAGCAGGTACGCGTACTTGGTCCGCATCTCGCCGACCGGGCCCCTGTCCTTCTCCCAGGCGGTGACCGTGCTCGGGCTCACCCCGAGCGCCCGGGCCACCTGAGCCTTCGACAACCGGGCCTGCTCCCGCAGTTCCTGTCGGACCTTGGGGGCGGGGAGCTCGGCCTCCGGACCGACGGCTGCGAGCAGCGAGTCGATCGCATCGAAGTCACTCACCGGGCCACTCCCTTCTCGGCGGCGCGTGCACCGCGGCGCCGGGCGGCAGGCAGCGTCTCACACGCCCGGGTCGGACCCGCCAGCAGATCCAGCGCAGCAATCCCGTAATGCCCGGCCAGGACATCGACATCCCGCAGAGTCCACGAGGTGGCACCGGACTGCCGGCGCGAGACCTGTGTCTGCGTCAACCCGAGCACCGCAGCAAGCGCCCGCTGCGAATCACCTGTCGCCTGCATCAACGCGGCCACCGTCAACCGCAACGACTCCTCCAACCCCAAACCCATACCCATACCCCCACCATACCCGAAAATGATGCAAATAACGCATCAAACCTGGGGGTTAGTACTTACAAATGCGCCCTGCGCCTGGCCTCCACGAGAGGCACAGGGCCTGTCAGGGCCCGTAACCCGCCACCGAGCCCGGCGGTCAGCAGCCCGGGTACCGCCCGCGCACACCGGCGGGCCGCGCGCCGGGCATCCCGCTCCGCCTGACGCGCCTCCTCTGCCGGCCGGTCGGACAGGCACCCCGGACACACCAGATCCAGCACCCGGCGCCGCAGAACCGGGTGCAGCCGGGGCCCGGGCAGCAGCAGAGCGCCACGGGCATGACGACGCACCACACGCGCACTCGTCCCGAGGACTGTCGCGAGCAGCCGGGTGTTGTTGTCGTACCGGGCCAGGAAGAACGCCATCTGCGCCTGGTGGCCGGCGGGGAACCGCGTGGCCGCCTCGGCCCGCTGCTCAGGAATGAGATGGGCATAATGACGCTCGCAACACAGCACCTTGATCTCCCGGACACCACCCGGCGAATTCGTGTTCACCGCACCAGAGCCCGCCCGGGCCCGCCCGGCTTCCGCCTCACCGGGCACAGGACCCAACAGGAACGCCACCTTCGCCGACTCGGCTTCCAGCGTGCTGACATGGCCGTCGAGGATGACTGGCCGTCCAGCCCGAGACTGCCGGCGAGGGCGGTCAGGGCGCGCCGTTCGCCGCCGGTGGTGCCGCCTCTGCCGAAAAACCGCAGCCGCCAGTCCGGATGCGAGGCGACGACACCGGCGAAGGCCCTGATGAGGAGGGCGTAGCGTTTCACCGGGATGAGCCGCCCCCGGCCACCACGACATTGCCGCAGTGCCCGGCCGGGTTCCGCCGTCACGGCGGGGACACTGTTCACAACGGCCTGCACCCGCACGCCGGACAAGCCGGCAAGCCGAGTTGACGGTATGCCCGCGCGACGGCTTCGGCCACGGCGGCGAGGACATCCAGCAAGAGGTAACGCTGGCATACCTCACGACGCATGCGCCATCCATGACCGGAAAAGAGCCAGATGTTCCTGGCCCACTCCGATGACGCCCGGGCAGGCCAGCCGGGCGATACGCACGTTCAGCCCCGGCCCACTACCGACAATCACACCTGCCTCAAACCGGACAGACAACCGCCGACGCGTTCATCCGTGAGGCGGCTGTACTGCCGGTGCCGGCCATCCGCACGGGGAAAGACACGGGCAGGCCGGGCATGGCGGGGGTCGTCGCCGTCGTCGTGCGCGGAAGCACGGCGCAAATCCACCGGATACATCAACCGCACATCCGGTTGTGCACCCGCAGCCGGCATCCCGCGGTAGCGGAGGACCAAAACAATCTCCACAACGCGGTAGGCGACACCCCATACGACGACAAAGACGACAAAGACGAACGCCGGCCTGACCACGCCACCCACGCCACCCACGGGATCGAGCAGCGGGACACCGATCCCCCAGAGGGGGGGCACGGGCCGTTCAACGGTGGTGGTGAAGGCCGTTGGGGACAACGGTGCCGATCAGCGTCTTGCCGGCCAGGTGCGCTTCCCCCGCGATGTGCAGGGCATCGAGGGCGTCGTGCCCGGCAGTGGCATTGACCAGCAGTTCGGCGTCCGCCCCCGCGCAGGCGAAGGCCACGAGCCGGGCGCCGGGGCAACGCCGCAGCCGGCAGGCAATTGACCCGGTGCCCATGGCGTCCGGTGCGGTACGGGCCAGGGTCGCCCCGGGATCGCGGATCCCCGTGGCCGCCTCGTGGCCGAGGGCGCCTCAGGGCGTGGGCGCGGCCGACAGGGCGGTGCCGGGCACGGCGATACGCAGCAGGCAGGGTCCTCTTCACCAGCGCGGCGGAGCCCGCGGGCGGGGCAGCGTCCGGGCAGGCTCCGCCCGTACGTACGCTGACGCGGACTGTCAGCTGCCGCGCGGGGGGCGGCCGCTGTGCCGGCGGGGTGCCTGGGGCTATCGGTGGTGGGGAGGGCGTGGTGGCGGGGGCGGGGGCGGGATCGTGGTGACGCCGGGGGCGGTCCCGGGCCAGACGAGCAGGACGGGGCAGGGGGCGTGGTCGACGATGAAGCGGCCGGCGGGGCCGAGGCTGCGGGGCCCGAGACGGGTGCGGTCGCCGTCGCGGGCGAGGATGAGCAGGCCGGCCCCTTCGGCGGCGGCCACGACCTCCCGCTCGACGCGGCCGGTGCGCTCGGCCCGGCCGCACGGGCGGCCCAGCCGCTGCGCCGCCTCGGTGAGGAGCCGGCCGCCGGAGGCCGCCGCCAGCCGCTCCACCCGTGTGCCGGGATCACGCTCGGGATGACCGCGGCCCAGCAGCCCGGCGAAAGCACCGTGCGCCGCACCCGGGACGTCGGCCGGGGTGACATGGAGCAGCGTGATGTCCGCGTCCTGGGGTGCCTGGGCGCGGGTGGCGTCGATGCAGGCGGGCCAGGTGCCCTCGGTGATCCAGGCGATGACTTTCATGGCGGTCAGCCTCCGGTGAGGGTCAGTGAGGTCCACAGTGCCAGCACCGACAGCCCCAGGGCGGCGGGCACGGTGAACGCGCCGAGCCGGGTGAACGCGCCGAGTTCGACGTCACTGTCGTGTTCGTGCACGATGTTGCGCCACAGCAGCGTGGCCAGGGAGCCGGCGTAGGTGAGGTTGGGGCCGATGTTGACCCCCAGCAGCACCGCCAGGACCGCGCCCGGCCCCGACGGGGCGGTCAGCGGCAGCAGCACCAGCACGGCGGGCAGGTTGTTGATCACGTTGGCCAGCACCGCGGCCAGCGCGGCGATGCCCAGCAGGGCCGCGAGTCCGGTGCCGCCGGGGAGCAGGTGGGCCAGCCCGGCCGCGAGCCCGTGGTCGACGACCGCGCGGACCACGATGCCCAGGGCCAGGACGAAGGCCAGGAACGGCACTGCGGCAGCGCGCCCGATGGCGGCCGGTGTGGTGCGGCGCCGGGCCAGCGCCCGCAGGGCGAGGACGGCGGCGCCGGCGAGGGCCGCCCAGGCGGGGTCGACTCCGAGCGCCGAGGCCAGGACGAACCCGGCCAGCGTGCACGCCACCGTGACCAGGGCGAACACCGGCAACTCGCGCGGCTCGGCAACGGCCGGGGCCCGGGCCCCGGCGTCCAGGTCGGCGGCGAAGAACCAGCGGAAGACCCCGTACTCGGCCATGATCGCCACCAGCCACGGCAGGGCCATCAGCGCGGCGAAGTGGGTGAAGCTCAGCCCGCTCGCGGTGAACGCGAGCAGGTTCGTGAGGTTGGAGACCGGCAGCAGCAGGGATGCGGTGTTCGACAGGTGGGTGCAGGCGTAGACATGCGGTCTGGGCCGGGCGCCGAGCCGGGCGGTGGTGGCGAACACCACTGGCGTGAGCAGCACGATGGTGGCGTCCAGACTGAGTACCGCCGTGATCACCGACGCCGCGGCGAACACCTGGACCAGCAGGCGGCGCGGACGGCCTGCCGCACTACGGGCCATCCACGCCCCGCACGCATGGAACAAACCCTCGTCGTCACACAGCTGGGCCAGGACCAGGACGGCGGCGAGGAAGCCGATCACCGGCCCGAGCCGCGCGGCCTCGTCACGGGCGTGGTCCAGCGAGATCGCTCCGGTGGCGATGACCACACCTGCCGCCGGGACAGCGACGACCGCCTCCGGCCAGCCGAACGGACGGATCACGGCACACGCCAGCACCGCCAGGAGCAGAACGACGGAGACAGCCTCCGCCAGGCAGGAGTTCACGGTCAGATCTTCTCCCAGCCGTATGACACAGCGGCCGGCGCGTCCGCCGGACCGTCATGCGCCGTGAGCTGCCCTGCCCCGGACGATACATAAGGTGAAGGCGGCCGAGCAGGGCAAGAAGGTGTCCGCCGACCGGTGCACCCAGCTCGTGACGAGTGCGCGGACGCGGAAAGAGGACGTGGCCCCGGGCCAGGCGGACGGGCCGGCCGGTCCCGGAAGCCCTGGCCATCGGCTTCGCCGAACGCCTCGGCGAAACCGCAACTAGCCCGGCCACCAGGCGGAACATGGAACGCTGAAGACCGACACGGGGGTGACGGCTCTCGACACACCCCTGAAGGCCGAACTCAGGGCCCACACGGTCGCCGCCGTCAAGAAGGCCCTCACCGCATCCGTTACCCCGCAGACCGTTTCTCAGCAATCACCTCCCGCCCCAGGTGGAGCCGGCCGCGAGATGCAGGACCGCCCGCCAGACCGTTGCCGCCCTGTCGTAGCGGATAGCCAGGCCGCGCCACCGCTTGAGCTTGCTGGCCGGGCAGGCCGCACGGCGAGGTTCCCGCTCCGGGCAGGTCCTTTCCCGCACGGCCCCTTCCAACCCGCCATACGAGAAGACCGCCGGCCTCTGTCCGGCCGGGGGCACCTTCCTCAGGCCCGCCGGCCGCCGGAACCCGGTTCCCCGAAGCCGTGCGCAGGGACTCCCGGCAGGCGCTTGCGCCCCATCCGGACGTGATGCTGCTGCCTGCGGTTCAGGGCCGTGGAACAGGACGGTCCCGGGTGGACGGTCGGCAGCGGTGCGCAGGCCAGGGCACAGTCACGATCGCGGGGCGAGGCGGGACAGCCGCAGGCGAAGCCGCAGGGTGGGTGGGACCGCGGTGCCAGGAACGCGAAGACCAGGTGCCGGACCGGCGGGACAAGAGCGGCGTCCTCCCGTTCCCGCTGCCCGGACGCGACCACCGTCTCGCGGCCGCGGCCCGGTCACAGGCCGGCTCGGACCACCACCGGCACGCCACCCACAGCACACCCCGCCCCACCGGCACAGCGGCGGGGCGGGGTGTGCTGTGGGAACAGGCCCGCGCACAGCACCATGAACACCACCATGAACACCACCCCGAGGACCACCCCGAGGACCGCGGCGGCGAGCCCGGTGCGGGAGTCGCGCCGCCGCAGACCTGCGAGCTCGCGCTCCACGGTGTACGGCGTCACGGCGTCACGGCATCGCGCTCGGGCCACAACCAGAGGTGCCCCAGGGTGACATCCCCGCCCCGTCCGAAGCGGGCGGAGGACGCCGCGTTCCACGGTGCCGATCCGCAAGGTGGCGGGCTGACGCCTGAACGCGAGGGCATCCGGCCGGGGGCCGCGGGGCGGTTTGCTGCCGGTTTCGCTACCCGGGGGTGGACGGCGGCGCGGGC
This sequence comes from Streptomyces sp. NPDC020379, assembly GCF_044387105.1. Lineage (NCBI taxonomy): Bacteria > Bacillati > Actinomycetota > Actinomycetes > Kitasatosporales > Streptomycetaceae > Streptomyces > Streptomyces sp. NPDC020379. Next base: position 8,251 of record NZ_JBIRVR010000042.1, on the reverse strand, counting down.
AGACCACCGGACTCCCGCGAGTTCAGCAGAAGTACCCCACGCGGCTGCGACCGCCGGTCGCCACGGCACAGCCGCGGTCAGGACACGGCGATCGGTGTGAGCCGCGTGGTGCGGTGCACTCGGCCACCGTGGTGGCCGGCCCGCGGGCGCCGGCCCGCAAGGTGACCGGCACCACCGGGGTGCCGGGTGGCCGCCGGCAGACCACCCCGGTGGACGTGATCCTGGTTTCAGCAAGAACGGCGGAAGGCCGCCCGGCAGGCCTGCGGTGTCGTGCCGGTGACGCGCTTGAACCGTTCACGGAAAGCGCTCGCGGATCCGAAACCGGCCTGCACAGCGATACGTTCGACGGGATGACCGCTGTTCTCCAGCAGGTACTGAGCATGCCGGACGCGTGCGCGGAGCAGCCACTGCAGCGGGGTCGTGCCGGTCTGTTCGCGGAAGCGGCGGCTGAAGGTGCGGGTGCTCATGGCACAGCGGGCGGCCATGGCCTCCAGCGTGAGTTCCTCGCCGAGGTGGTCCTGGATCCAGGCCATGGCCGGTTCCAGGAGTGAGCCGCGCGGCAGCGGCGGGGGCTCGTGGACGATGTACTGGGCCTGACCGCCCTCCCGTTCCAGGGGGGTGACGGCCCGTCGGGCGGCATCCGCCGCGACGGCCGAGCCCAGGTCACGGCGGACCAGGTGCAGGCACAGGTCCAGGCCCGCGGAGGCCCCGGCGGAGGTGAGCAGCGGGCCGTTGTCCACGTAGAGCACGTCCGGGCGCACCTCGATTTCCGGGTACTGCCGGGCGAGCCGGCCGGCGGCGGTCCAGTGGGTGGTCGCGGCCAGGCCGTCCAGCAGGCCGGTGGCGGCCAGGATGAAAGCACCGCCGCAGATCGAGGCGATACGCGCGCCGTCGGCGGCGGCCTCACGCAGTGCCTGGAGAGCCTAGGCCGGGGGCGGCCCCGCGTGCTCCTGCCGGCCGGGCACGATGACCGTGTCGGCACCGGCGAGGCCGTCCAGCCCCCAGGGCACCCGGATGGTGAACGCCTCGGTCGGTACCTCCGGCCGGGTTCCGCAGACGCGCACCCGGTAGGGGCGGCGCCCGTCCGGCAGGCGCACACGTGTGAAGACCTCGACCGGGACGGCCATGTCGAAGGCCACCGTCCGGTCCAGCGCAAGAATCGCCACGGTGTGCATCCACGCAGACTACGCCCGCCTCCCGCCGCAACACACAGCACAGGCAGAGGAGTTGAGGGTCGCGCAAGCACTGGCCGGCGACGTGGCGAGAACTCGTCGAGTTGTGTCGTTCACGCCCATGGCCGGGGCCTGCCGTGCCGCCTAGCGTGAGCGCGGCAGTCATGAACCGGGAGAAACGAGAGCCGCCGATGCCGGCCCAGTTCGTCCTCTTCGATGGTTTCGACCCGTTGGATGTCATCGCTCCGTTCGAGGTCTTCAGCGCCGCCCGGGCCTTCACCGACCGGGTGACCGCCGAACTGGTCTGTGCGGAGGGGGCCAGGCAGGTGCCGAGCGGAATACCCGGCGTCGCGCTGACGGCCGCCGCCCCGCTGGCCCCCGACCGGGCGGACCTGGTCGTCGTGCCGGGCGCGGCCGGCAGGCTCCCCGGGCAGGGCGCGCACGACGGCGGCGAGGAACAGATACCCGTGATCCTCGGCCGCGCGCTGACCACCGGACTCCCCGCACTGCTGGCCGACGCGCTGGCCGCAACGGGCACCACGGTGGCCACGGTCTGCGGCGGGTCACTGGTGCTGTCGATGGCCGGGCTGGTGCACGGCCGCCACGCCACCACCCATCACCAGGGCCTGGACCTGCTGGGCGCGGGCGGTGTGCAGGTCACCCCCGGCCGGGTCGTCGACGACGGCGACCTGGTCACCGCCGGCGGCATCACCTCCGGCCTCGACCTGGGCCTGTACCTGCTGGAACGGGAGACCGGGCCGAAAATCGCGCTCGCGGTGGAGCAGCTGTTCGCCCACGAGCGCCGCGGCGTCGTCTGGCGCGACCACGGGCCCGTGCCGGTCTCCCCCGCAGCCGGCGCGGAACAGCCACGGTGACCAGGCTCCTGCTGACCCCGCACATGCTCGCGGCGATCGCCGCCGTCGGCCCGTGACAGCGGCGGGCCCCATGTTTCCCGCCACGGCCCGCCGTGCCGCCGGCACGCCCGGCCAGTACCAGGCACTCGCCACGGTGCCGGGCGCTGCACCGCATCTGCCGGGTCTACGCCGCCCACGGCTTGGGCGAAGAGCCGGTCCGCGTGCTGGTGACCTGCCGACTGCGCGAAGGCACATCGACCGCACCGGCTTCCCCGGCTGAACAGCACCTTCACGGACGCCTTCACGGACACCTTCACGGACACCTTCGCGGACTGGAGACCACCGCTTCCCTCCGGTGGTGCCACAAGGGGCCCGTCGCCCTCAGGGTGCCGCGCCCGGAAGTCCCCGAGAACGTCCCGGCCGGATCCGCCCGGCAAACCGGCCGCGCAGCGCACTCTCGCCGGCATATGTCCCTTGCCTGCCATGCGGTGCACCGCCGGTCGGGCGCTGACGGAGCCGACCGGTGGTGCAGGTGGGGCTGGCCCCACCCGAAAACGGGTGGTTGGCGGGATCCCGGGCACGGGCCTCACCCGCACATGCTGGACCCACGAGACCAGCTGTCACCCACCCGCCTCACAGGAGCCATACGTGTACGAGCACGCGCACGCAGCACACGGATCACGTTCATCCGGGAGGAGAGGCGGCGGCAGACGCGGGACGCGGAGGTTGCGAGGCATCGCTGCCGGGGCGATCGCGACGGCCGTGATAGCCGCCGGATTCACCCTGCCCGCCTCGGCGGCGGCCCTTAAGGACACCGGGCAGACGTCGACGGCACGGGCCGGACACCGGGCCACCCAGGCGGCCTTGGACAGGGTGGTCCAGGGCGGGCCGCCCGGTGCGATCGCGTACGCCGAGCAGGGGCACCACGCCTGGGCAGGCCGTGCGGGCACCGCCGATCCGGCAACCGGCCGGCTCCCCAGGGCCGATGACCGGTTCCGGGTGGGCTCGATCACCAAGACGTTCGTGGCCACGGTGATGCTCCAGCTGGAAGCCGAGGGGAGACTGAGCCTGGACGACAAGGCCGACCACTGGCTGCCGGGCCTGGTCCGCGGCAACGGGCACGACGGCAACCAGATCAAGCTGCGTCAGCTCCTCAACCACACCAGCGGCATCTACAGCTACACCGACGACGCGGACTTCACACGCAAGGAATTCGGCACCGACTTCCTGCGGCACCGCTACGACACATGGACACCGGAGCAGATCGTCCGGCTCGCCCTGACCCACCGGCCGTCCTTCACCCCCGGCGACCAGTGGGGCTACTCCGACACCAACTACGTCCTCGCCGGAATGGTGATCCAGAAGGTCACCGGCCACTCCTACGCCCGCGAGATCGAGCAGCGGATCCTGCGCCCGCTGCGCATGGACTCCACCACACTGCCCGGCACCCGGGTACGCGTACCAGGGCCCAGCGGACGGGCCTACTCGAAACTGACCGGGGAACTCGCCGGCTCCGGAACACCGGACAGCGCGACGTACGACGTCACCGAGCTCAACCCCTCCCTCGCGGGCGCCGCCGGAGAAATGATCTCCAATACCCGTGATCTCAACCGGTTCTACCAGGCCCTGCTCTCCGGTCGGCTCCTCAAGAAGCGCCAACTGGAGGAAATGACCACAACCGAGCCGATCGAGACGATGCCGGCCGTCTCCTACGGCCTGGGCCTGATGAAGATGAAACTGTCCTGCGGCATCGACGTATGGGGACACAACGGCGGCATCCAGGGCTCCATATCGCAGACCATGGCGACCACGGACGGCAGACACGTGCTGTCGTTGAACTTCAACGGCGACTGGAACGTCCATGAACAGCGTGCCGTCGAAGCCGAGTTCTGCGGCGCATGAACAACGAGACCACACCTTCCGGCCTTCCGGCCTTCCGGCCCCTGGCAGGCCATGCATCCAACGGCCTGCCAGGGGCCGGAAGGCACGCTCCGGGCACTGGACGGGTTCAGCAACCGGCGGACAGGCCATGCTCAGGCTCAGGCTGCGGGCCTACGACCAGGACAGGCACCGCGCGCCCCGGCTCCAGCCAGAGCCCCGGCCACCTCCGGCCCGCACCACCAGGCGGATGACACCCGCCCAGCCGCCGACACAGCCGATACAGCCGATACGGACATACGGGCAGTCCCCGGTGGGCAGCAGAGCGCCGCCCTACGGCCAGCCGCCGCCACGAGACCGGCCAGAGCACCACACCCCGCCCCGCCCCGCCTCCAGCCACCCTCCAGCCAGACCCCCACAACAAGGCCCAGCACGCCACGGGCGGCGGTCAGCCGGGCGCAGAAACCGGAAGGAACGCGGGCTACGGACATGCCGCCAGCGCGGCAGCGACCGGACACCGGTCCCCGGATGAGCCGCGCGCGCCGTCCCCTGCGCGGCACGCACACCCCCACCCAGGGCCCCCGCCACCTCACCCCCGCCTCGCCACGAAACGGAAACTCCCCTCTCCCACCGTCACCACGCACTCCCCGAACCCCGCCCTGCGCAACCGCGACTCCAGCGTCAGCGGGGGGACCGGCACGCACGTGTCGCCGAGGTGGACCAGCCGGAAGCGGGTACCGCCGAGGGCGTCACAGCCGGCGAAGACACCGCCGGGGCGCAGCACACGGTGGGCCTCGGCGAAAAGGCGGTCCTGGGCGGCTGCCGCCGGGACATGGTGAAGCATCGTGAAACACGCGACCGAGTCGAAGCGCTCCCCGGGCAGCGGGAGGTCGGCGCCGTCCCCGTAGACGACGTCGACACGGTCGCCGAAGAGCAGCCGCAGCCGGGCCACGTACGTCGCGTCGGACTCGACCACCGTCAGCCTCCCGGCCTTGCGGACCAGGACCCGCGTCGTCGCCCCGTAACCCGGCCCGATCTCCAGGCAGTCCGCGCCCAGCGGGACATCCTCCAGGGCCCACGGCAAAAGATGATCGCGTACAGTGCGGGCCCACCGGCCGGAGGAGCAAAGACGGCGGTGAATGAGGTTCATCGGCATGTGACCGAGGCTAGAAAGAAAGCAGTGGTGTCGTATACGGGCCAGGAGGTCAACTCATGTCGCCAAAAGGACAACCCCGCAACAGCCAGTCCCCCGACGGACAGTCCCCCGGCGAACGGCCCCCCAGCGGACAGCCGCACCTCGTCTCCCCGCCCGGCGCCGCCGTCGCCGTCGCCAGCTTCCCCCTCGGCAACGGCGAGTGGTTCGCCGACCACGAACACCCCGCCCACCAGCTCGCCTGGGCACCCCACGGCGTCCTCGCCGTCCGCGCCCGCAGCCGTACATGGGTACTGCCGTCGACCGTCGCACTATGGATCCCCGCAGGCATCCGGCACGCCACCGGCGCCACCTCACCCGCCCTCCTGCGCAGCCTCTACTTCTGGCCGGACCGCTGCCCACTGACCTGGACCGAGCCCCAAGTCGTCCCCGTCTCCGGCCTCTTACACGAACTGATCAACCACCTGGCACAGGACCCCGACTCCCTCCCCGCACAACCCCGCCGACGCGCCGAGGACGTCATCCTCGACCTCCTCCACCCCGTCTCCGTGACAACCGTCCGCGCACCACTGCCCACCGACCCCCGCGCCCGCCGCATCGCCGACGCCCTCCACGCGAACCCGGCCGACGGGCGCACCCTGACCGAATGGGGCACAGCCGTAGGCGCGAGCACACAGACCCTCGCACGCGCCTTCACCTCCAGCACCGGCATGACCTACGGGCAATGGCGCACACAACTGCGACTACAGGCAGCCATGCCGATGCTCGCAGCAGGAGCAACAGTCTCAGCCGTGGCACGACACGTCGGCTACGCGTCACCCAGCGCATTCATAGCGGCCTTCCGACGAGGCGTAGGCATGCCACCAGGCACCTACTTCACCCCCACACCACCTTCCCGACACACATAACCACCACCACCTCCACCACCTCCACACCCCGACCCCACAGACCACACAACCCCGCCCAGGAGAAAAACCACCCGACCAGCCCCACCCACAGCCAGACCACACACGACAAACACAAGCAACACCCCCGACCACACCTCCCACACCACAACCACAACCACCGAACCCCACACCACCACAAACCACACAACAAACCACCAGACACAAACAACGACCTCCACTCCCTCCACGGCAAAGCGCTGCGGGTCCTGGGCAGGCCCCAGCACGCCGAGGCCCACGCACACGCCGCCCTCTCCGCTGTCAGCGCCGGATACACCCGCGACCGCGCCCTCTACGGCGTCCACCTCGCCGAAGCCCAGCTCGCCCAGCAAGAACGCGAGCCGCCGCCGACACCGTCCGCCGCGCCGCCCACCTCGCCGCCGGCCTTCCCGGCAGCGCACGCGTCCACACCGCCATCCGCCGCCTCACCACGACCCTGGAAGCCGCCCGATGACCACAGCCACCGTGCCCGACAAGTTCATCCGCACCCCGCTGACCGAGGAGACCATCGACGCGATCCTCACCGTCTACGTCGACGCCCGCGCCGAGTTCCAGCACCTCGAGCACTACCAGCTACCCCGCATGCGCACACAACTCCTACGCCACGCCCAGCGCCCCGGATGCGTGGCCACCGTCGCCTGGCAGCGGGAAAACCCCGTCGGCTACGCCTACGGCTGCCCACTCGGCCCCGACAACACCTGGTGGCCGAGGGCCTACCCACCACCACCGACGGACATCACCCGGGAGGACGGACAGCGCACGTTCCGGATCGACGAAATCGCCATCCTGACCTCCTGGCGCGGCACCGGCACCGCCCGGAAAATCCACGACCACCTGCTCTCCGGCTGGACAGGCCGGGCCACCCTCATGGTCAGCCCCCTCGCCGGAAACGGAAAGGTCCAAGCCGTCTACGAGGAATGGGGCTACGTCCCCGTCGCCCACGCCCAGCCCCAGAACACCTCCCCCGTCCTGACCGTCATGATCCGCCCCGGGCAGAAAACAGCCTGACCCATCAGTCGGTGCTCTTCGAGCGTTCACCGCTGGAACGCATCCAGCACCATCCAGGCACTCAGCGATGCGCGGATCGTCGCCCTGGACCTGGTCGCGGGCGCGGAGATGCATCTCAAGCGCGGCAGCATCGAGCAGGCGTACGCCACCTGGCACCGGCCGGAGCGCCGTCGGGACGAGCACGGCAGTGCGCCAGCCGCTGACCGCGCACGGCATCACCCGGCACCGCGTCCACCAGCTCGGAGCGGCACTGGTCACCGTCACCCTGGACGCCGCCGGCGCGCAGGCCCTGGCCACGCTCCTCGTACAGCGCGGCGAGATCCCGGACCATGCGCGGCATGGTGATCAGGGGTGGGGTGAAGGGCCGGCTGAGAATGTGGCCGCCGTGCTCGCCGAGGCCCTCGTCGTCCACGGGCTCAGCACCTATGCCCGCTTGCCGATGGACAGGTCAGCGCGGGGCTGACGCCCGGCGCCGCGCGAAGCATCGTCGCCACGCTCGGCAGCCGCCCCTCCATGGGCTCCCGTACCGGACACCGCCGGGGCCTTGGGCCCGGCTACAAGGGACTCAACACCGCCTGATCTCAGGGCGCCAGTTCGCGCTGGAGATCTTTATCGACCGCGGCAAACGCCACTTCACCACGTCAGGCTCCGTCCCTGTGCGAGCCGCCGTGCGCAAGCCAGGGTGCGGGGTGACACTGGCCGGGTGGGAATCCCCACACACCCCACCGCTCAGGAGAACCGATCATGGGTGACGCCTACGAAAAGATGCGCGAAGAGCTCGACCGTGTGCCCTCCGCCGAGGAACTCAAGCTCCGCGAGGAAGCAGCCAGGATCGCCAGAGAGAGCGAGGGCAAGCCCAAGAAAGGCCCCTACGGGCCCATCGGCCTCATTCCTCTGCCCGACCTGATGGATGACATGGACGACGAGAAGAAGTAGGCAGGACGGGCCCGGTGCCACTGCCCGGCAACCCCGGGCACCGGGCCTCACCCACGCACGCCACATCGGCACGGGCTACCCCGCCTCCTCACCGGCCAGCACCCGCACGACACGCCCGGCACCCGTACCCCCGCCCGGCCTTCGTCCCCGCTACCTACGCGGGCACGACCTCCAGCGCGGGATGCAGGAGGGCCTCAACCGCTCCGCAGTAACTGAGCGTTTGGTCCGTTGATTCGTGTTTGGTCCTGGGGTTTAGGCTCCGCGCCAGTTCGGGGTGGTTTCGCCGGTGAGGCGGCGGGTCATGAG
>NZ_JBIRVR010000041.1:0-28069 GCF_044387105.1 Streptomyces sp. NPDC020379 | reverse complement strand
CTCCGTGAAATCCAGTACCGCAGCGAAATCATCGACGGCTGCCTCACCGGAACCGGACTCACCCTCACGACACCACACCAACAAAGTCAGTAACGGACGCCCCCGTCCGTTTCGGTAAAGTGAGAGCCGTGAACGCCCCTTTGCCTCACACACTGCGCTCCGACGCCCTCGACAATCGCGAGCGCATCCTCGACGCCGCCCGCGCCGTGTTCGCCTCCGCCGGCCTGAACGTGCCGATGCGGGAGATCGCCCGGCGGGCCGAGGTCGGACCCGCCACCCTCTACCGGCGCTTCCCGACCAAACAGGACCTGGTCACGGCGGCCTTCGCGGAGGAGATGCGGCACTGCCGGGCCCTCGCCGACGAGGGCCTGGCCGACCCCGACCCCTGGCACGGCCTCCAGCACGTGATCACGCAGGCTTGCGAGACACACGCACGCGACCGCGGCTTCACCGAAGCCTTCATGACGACCTGCCCCAAGGCACTGGACTTCGCCGAGAACCGCACGTACACCCTGAAGGCGATCGCCGAACTCACCCGCCGCGCCAAGAAGTCCGGCCACCTGCGCCCCGACTTCGTCCTGCACGACCTGATCATGATGCTCATGGCCAACCGTGGCATCCAGGCCGGGTCGACAGCCGCCCGCGTCGCGGCCTCCCGCCGCTTCGCCGCCTTCGTGATCCAGGCCTTCGCCACCTCCCCCAACCGGCACGACCCACTGCCACCGGCGGCACGACTGTCACTGCCGCCGCTGCTCCCCGCGTAGGGGGCTGTCCGGGACTTTGGATGTCTGCCGGCTTGGTGCGGGCGCCGAACGCCGTACGACGTTCCGCGCCCGTGCTCACCGCGGTGACCGCGGGCGTGAGAGCCACCCCGCCGAGGATCGCCAGGGCCCGTCCCCGCGAGTGCCACCGCGGCCAGGCAGGCGGTGACGCTGTAACCGACGCCCCCGGCCGCGTACTGACGGAGCGCGCGGGCGCGTGCGCGGCGGACGGGAGGCGTTCGCGGAGGGCGAGGTCGCGGGTAACCATGACGCCGGATTGGGTCAGCGCACCTCCACATCACCGGCGTTGTTCGGCACGCCGTTCATGAAGACCTTCCGGCCCTCCACGTCGTAGATGCCGAGCTTGTTGTCCGTTGTCGAGCTCCTGTACGAGAGCGTCCGCCGGCTGTGCGAGCTCTTCAGAGGTCACGCAGGGCCGAACACCTCTACCGTCAGCCTCACTTGCTGAGAAGACCTCGCTGAGGACACTTCTGCGGGGGTGCCCGGGCGGGATCCCGCGGACTGGCTCAAGCTCGACGGATGGCGTCGGTCTGTTCACGCAGGATGTCGCTGTGGCCGGCGTGGCGGGCGAATTCCTGGATCATGAGCAGGTAGATCCAGCGCAGGCTGACGGTGCCGCAAGCAGGGTGCTGTCGCGTGGCGTCGAGATCGACGTCCGCGGCGATGGTTCGTGCGCGATGGCTCGCGCGCTCGAATTCGGCGATCACGTCGGCGACCGTTTCGTCGTCGCCGACAGTGAAACTGGCTTCGCCCACCATCGCGCCGTCGCATGCGGATTCCGGCAGACCGCCCAAGATGTGCTGGAACCACTTCCTTTCCGCGAACGCGGCATGCTTGACCAGTCCGATCGGCGTCGTCATGGACGGGACGAGACGACGCCGGGACTCCGCTTCGGACAGGCCGCGCACCGTGGCGATCAGTTCGGCCCGGGTGTGGTCAAGCATGTATGCGAGCATCTGGCGCTCGGGGCAGTCGGTGAGGCGGTTCGGGGTCTTCATGTCGTGTGTCCGATCAGTAGGCGTCAGTGATCTCGCTTGCTTACGGGAAGGGGGTAGAGTCGATCGGTTCGGTGCCGAACACGAATCGGATGCCGACCGGAATTCCCGGTTGGAAGAAATGCCGTCGGCCGGCCGGTATCCGGGCCGCCGCGACGACGGGACCGGCATCTCCTCGGACTCGCGTCCGGGCTGCCGCAGAGGTCCTGCCGGGCCCAACCGTACGTCGCCAGAAGGCACGAGTCCATCCTCCCGGCAGCCCGACGCCTACGGTCGGCAACGGCAAGCCTGAGCGGAGCCGATCCGGATGACGTCTCGTCACCTCGGGATCCGAGAGCTGATATTGGACATGCGCTGTGCGGTCGTGGGACGCGGCGGCGGATTCCCTGCCGGAGGTCACCGACGGGAGAAGGGCACGCCCGGGTGCTCGGTCTTGGGCCTCCCGCAGCCCAAGGACACCGGCATGTGCGGGCACAGCCGAAACCCCGCTGAAGGGTTCAGGAGGAGGGGACGGGGCCCTGCATGTGCTCACTGATCCACTGGATCAGACCGCCCGTCTCCATGTTCGGCACATACGTCTTCGCGTTGTGACTGCCGCCCGGTATGACACTCAGCTTGGTGTGGATCGGACCCTTGGTGTACCGCTTCACGAAGTCCTCGATCGGGGGCATGGCCGAGGTTTCCTTGGTGCCGACCTGGAAGGCGAGATAGACGTCCGGGCTCCCGGCCTGGATCAGCTTGGGGGCGAGCGCCTTCGGGTTGTTGGCCGTCTTTTCCGTGTTGTGGCCGGCCCACAGACGGGAGTCCGGAACGATGTCCGGCCCCGAGGCGATGACTGCCTTGAATTTGTCGGGCTTCTGCAGCACGGACTTCAGGCCGGCGAAGCCTCCGGTGGAAGAGCCCATGAAGGCCCAGCCGTCGCGGGAGTCGATCGTGCGGAAGTTTTCCCTGACCAGGTCCGGGACGTCCTCGGTCAGCCAGGTACCCATTTTCGGCTGGCCGGGAATGTCACTGCCGTCCCAGTACTGACCCGCCTTGGGGTCCTTGGCGTCCTTGTCGTGGTTCTCGGGGTTGAGCACCGGCATGACCACGATGAACGGCAGGCTCTTGCCCTCCTGCGACCACTTGGAGATGCTCGCCTCAAGCTTGAGGTCGGTACCCATCCAGTAGTTGTTCGGATACCCCGCGCCACCGGGCAGCGCGATCATCACGGGGAAACCGCTCTTCGCGTACTTGGGGTCCTTGTACTGCGGCGGGACCCAGACCCAGACCTTGCCCGTGAACCCGGACTTCTTGCCCGCGTACTCCGTGACCGCGATCTTGCTGCCGTCTTCCGGAACCGTGCCCGAGACGGTGAATTTCGCCTCCGGTCCCGTCGGCAGGGACACCTTGCCGCTGCCCGTCCCGCCCGGCTTGCCGTCCTGGCCGAAGCTGATCGGGTCACCCTTGTCGGAGAACACCCCGGCGTAGTCGAGCACCGGCCAGGCGACCAGCCCGAGCACGGCCGCCCCGGCCGCGATGAAGATCCAGCGCTTGGTACGGGGGCGGCGGGCCTCACGAGAGGCTTCGGTGTCGAGGTGCGTCATCAGCTGTACTCCAGGTTGTGCCGGTACCCGGGGAGGCAGGGCGGTACACCCCTGCGGATCCCGGCGATGACCAGCCCAGTCGGTTGATTCCGACCATGTATCTCAAGTCTCGCTAAGAGTTCTTTAAGACCGGCCCGACAGCTGGTGCACGCATACCGCAGACCGCTGCTCCACCGCGAGCACGCCCAGGCGCCGTACCCGGTGGATGCGGCGGCCGTCCGCCCGGAGCCGGCCATCGGCCGGCGCGTACCGCCCCTGTCCGTCATCGCCTCCTCGACGATATCGATGCCGACGGTGACCAGGCTGTCGGAGGGCTACGACCTGGCCGCGGTACCGCCAGGTGAACTCTGAATCGCTCATGGCGATCCGGGCGCGCCGGCTCTCTTCACTTGACCCGTCCCATGGGTGTCCTTCACATGAGGAGACGCCCGCACCAGCCGGGCCGGCCGATGCGCGTTGTTCGTTCAAGCAGCGGAGGAACCGCGGGGCGGAGGTGGGATCAGCCCTGTCCCACGCGCTTCCCCGCCGCCAGTCGCAGCGATGTGTGGTCGGCCGTACGGGGCAGCGGGCGCCCGGGGCCCAGCCGGTGCGCCGAGGACAGTCGCCAGTCGTGGCGGAGCAGTTCGGAGAGCAGGGTGACGCTGGTGAACAGCACGATGTTCCGGCCCGGGCACTCGGCGGGACCGCGGCTGAACGGTGCGATGGCCCAGTCCGCCTCGGCCCGTCCGTCGAGCCATGCTTCGGGCTCGAAGCGGTCGGCGTAGGACAGGCGCCGGGCGTCGCGGTGGAAGTACGAGCTGCAGAAGATCACCGCCGTGCCCGCGGGGAGTGTCACGCCGCCTGGCCAGTGCGTCTCGACCGTGGTGTCGCGCAGGAGGGCCAGGGAGGTAGGCCACAGCCGTTGCGATTCCAGGACGGCGGCCCGGAGGTACGCGGGGTCGGTACGGGCCTTGGCCGCCTGCCGCGGATGGCCGGCGAGCAGACCGAGCGCGAGGTAGGCGCCGATCGGGGCGGCGTCGTAGGCGAAGAACCAGTGCTGCATCTGGGCCACCGGCTTGATGTCCGGCGTCGCCTGGGTGGCGCGCACCGCGCGCGCCAGGCCGCCCGGCTCGGGCAGATCGATATACCGCTGTGCGCGGGCGAACAGTTCCCGGCGCAGACGGTCCCTTTTACGGTGCAGCATGAACCAGTTGCCATCGCCGCGCAGCTTGTCCCGGAGTTCGGTGATGCGCTCGTCGTCGCGCGCGGTGTCACCGAATACGACCCGGCGCACGATGCGTTGGTAGGCGGCGTGAAACCGCTTCCAGGTGACGGTGCCACCGGCCAGCAGCGGTCGGGCCTCTTCCTGGATGGCCTTACGGAATGCGTCGTGGAACCGGTGCTCCACCGCGGGATAGTCGAGCGCTGCCTCGTTGAACCTGCGCCGCTCACCGCGGGCGGCACCCGCGGTGATCAGCACGCCGTCGGGTTCGAAGTGTGAAAGGGCGGCTGTCTTCTCCTTGTTGGCTGTCGTGAACGACGTGCCTGTCTCGCCGAGGACCCGGTGGGCGTCCTCGGCCGAGAGGAGGACGAGGCCCTGCCTGCCGAGGGCGCTGACCAGCACCGGGCCCGGTCCGTGGCGCTCACGCAGCCGGTCCAGGGACCGGCAGCCCCAGGCGTTGGTGTCCAGTCCGGCCGCCAGCCGGACGGTAAGGGGACGGCGGATGACGGGACCTTGGGCGAGGTTGGGAAGCAGACCGAAGGCTATCAATCGAACCACGTCTGTCCAATTGGCTCGGGTGACTTCTCGGGTCACAATTGGACCTCCCTTTCCCCGGCCAGCCCTGTGGAGATGACTGCCCCGTGTTCCCGCTGCTGATGCGTGAAAGGGAAGGCATCACTTCATAAAACAGTGGTGGCCCGATGAATTTCCTCGGTGATCCGTAAAGTTGAAGAGCGGGGCGGGGCACCTGAGCTCAAAAGGGAGGGTGGTGCCGCGCGTTCCCGAACTGCGGGATCACACGATGCGGCCTTCCCGATGAGCTACGGGGACGTATCACGTGGCGGGTTTCGCCAGGCTCCTTGTAGCGAGCCAGGGCTGCCGCGGGGCCGAGGAAGGTGTGTGATCCCTCGCGTTCGTACCGGACGGTGAGGCGTCGGGACTCCTTGCTCAGCCCCGCTGAGGCGAAGGTGACAAGCTTCGCTATCGTCTTCCCATGAGCGACCAGGTACGCGTTCCGTTCGGGAACTTCACGGATGTCAGCACGGCACTGGAGGTCTGCGACCGCCTGGCCGCCCCCGTGTCCGAGGCCCTGCGGACCTGGGAGGCCCGTGAAGCTGCCGAGTCCGTGCTCTATGTGGACACCGACCCCGGCCTGGCGGACACCGCGGTCTTCTGCGATGCTTACGACGTGGCGCCGCGGACATCCGCGAACTGTGTGGTGGTTGCCGCCAAGCGGGGTGGGAGCACCACACTGGCCGCTTGCCTGGCCCTCGCTCATACCCGTGTCGACGTGAACAACGCCGTTCGCCGGCACCTGGGCGCGCGTAAAGCCTCCTTCGCCCCGCTCGACACGGTTGTCACCGAGACCGGCATGGAGTACGGCGGCGTCACTCCTGTCGGCCTGCCTCGCGCATGGCCACTCCTGGTCGACAAGGCCGTGGCCGACGCCCCCTACGTCCTCATCGGCAGCGGTCGGCGCCGGGGCAAGCTGATCCTCCCCGGTAGTGCGCTGGCCCGGCTCCCCGGCGCGGAAGTCCTCCCCGATCTCGCCGTTTGAGCACCATCCCGGAGCCGATGGCACCGGGCCTTTCATCGCGGGCACGCGTGTCAGCGACCTCTTTCCCCCGCCCGCTCCGGAGGCGGCCTGTCACCGGCACCGGAAGCCGGCGGGCCCCCGGTGGCGCTCATTCCGGGCCGCCCTGCCAGGTCACGCGCATCGCCTCCGCCCCCGGATGTGCGGCCGTATCCCGCGTGGCGAGTCCTTCCCTCAGGCACTCGATGACGGCCGAGACCCGCCGAGGAGTCTGCGGGTTGGCAGGAGTGAGGGCGAGGATGTCGGCGTCGGGCGTGGTGACGTTCGGGAGCACCTGGACAAGCCTTCCCTCGCGGATGAGCGGATCGACGTGCCAGGTCGAGCGCATGATGAGCCCGAGCCCCTGCAGGCACCACCCGGTCACGACGTCTCCGTCATCGCTGATCATGCTCCCGTCGACGCGCATGTATTGCTGTTCGCTGCCCGCCCCGAACCGCCACAGCGTGTAGTCGTTGCTGTTCTCGCGCAGAAGAATGCAGTTGTGCTGCGCGAGATCGGCGATGGTGCGTAGCTCCGGGGCATTTCGAAGGTACCGCGGTGCGGCGCACACGATCCTCCGGTTGCGGGCGAGGAGCCGTGCCGTCAGCCGGGAGTCAGGCACTGAGCCCACCCGGACGGCGATGTCGAAGTCGGTCCCCGAGGTGTTCAGCGGGAGAGCGGAAAGCTCCAGGTCGATGCTGACGCGGGGGTGCCGCTGAGCGAACTCGCCCAGCAGCGGCGCGATATGTGCCCGCCCGATGCCGGGTGTCGAGTGAACCGAGATCCTCCCCCGGAGCTCGCCACGGTGCTTCGACACGCCGTCCTCGAGGTCCGCCTTCTGCTGCAGGATCGACGCCGCGCCCTCGGCGTACCGGCGCCCTTCCTCGGTCAGGGCCAGTCGACGAGTGCTGCGCCTGACCAACTGCACACCCAGCCGGGCCTCCAGCGCGCCGAGCCGCTTGCTCACGGAGGAGACCGACTTGCCCCACGTCCGGGCCGCCTCGGTCAGACTCTGCGATCTCGCGATCTGCTCGAAGAACTCCAGATCGTTGATCGATGCCAGATCCACGCCACTTCTTTCGACTCAGGAAACAATGCCTTGCCGCAAGGGCTCTCGATGGCGGCTTTCTTGTCTCCTAGCCTACGTGGGGCGGGAGACGACCTTGCCTTCTGATCGAGTGGAAAGGCCGAGTTCATGACACGCACCCACCGCATCGCCGTCATCGCCGGCGACGGCATCGGCCAAGAGGTGGTCCCCGAGGGCCTGCGCGCCTTGAAAGCCGCCGCGGAGACCTTCGAATTCGACCTCAGGGCAACCGAGTTCGACTTCGCGAACGCCGACTACTACCGCAAGCACGGCCGGATGCTCCCCGATGACTGGTTCGAGCAGCTGCGCGGCTTCGACGCGATCTTCTTCGGCGCGGTCGGATGGCCGGACGCAGTACCGGACCACGTCTCACTCTGGGGCAGCATCCTGCAGTTTCGCCGGCATTTCGACCAGTACATCAGCCTGCGACCGGTCAAGCTCCTGGCCGGGGTGGACAGCCCGCTCGCAGGCCGGGTGCCGGGCGACGTCGACTTCTACGTCGTGCGGGAGAACACCGAGGGCGAGTACTCCAGTATCGGCGGCACGATCTTCGAGGGCACCGACCGGGAAACGGTGATCCAGGAGACGGTGATGACCCGCACCGGCGTGGACCGAGTCCTCGACTACGCCTTCAAACTGGCCGGCAGCCGTCCCGCGAAGCATCTCACCTCGGCCACCAAGAGCAACGGCATCTCCATCTCGATGCCCTACTGGGACCGGCGGGTGCAGGAGGCCGCCGCGCGGTATCACGAGGTGAAGGTCGACAAGTTCCACATCGACATCCTGACGGCCAACTTCGTGCTGCACCCGGACTGGTTCGACGTCGTGGTGGCCAGCAACCTGTTCGGCGACATCCTCTCCGACCTGGGGCCGGCCTGTACGGGAACGATCGGCATCGCCCCCAGCGGCAACATCAACCCCGAACGCAGATTCCCGAGCCTGTTCGAGCCGGTGCACGGCTCGGCCCCGGACATCGCAGGCAAGGGCATCGCCAATCCGGTGGGCCAGATCTGGAGCGCCGCCATGATGCTTGAGCACCTCGGCGAACAGGAGGCGGCCGCCGCAGTCCAGCGGGGCTTCGAGAACGTCCTGGCACGCGGCGACAAGGGGGTCCTGACCCCGGACCTCGGAGGCAACGGCGGCACACGGGCCCTCGGACAGGCCGTCGCTGAGGAGATCAGCGCCCAGGCGGGCCTGAACGGGATACCGGGGTGACCATCGCACGGTCCGCGCAGCCACCGCCGACGTGAAGGACGGCTGGACGTGCGGACCTCCAGGGCGACGCGCCCGTGGGCGTGCTCGCGGCCGCCGACCGCCACGGCGTCCCCACCATCGCCATCTGGGGCTCCCACGCGCTTCCGACCGAGGCCCGGCGCCCCGGCTTCCGCGCGGTGCACGCGCCCTCACCGACATGATTCCGGACACCTCCGCGGCCATCGACCAGGCGGAAGCACTTCTCAGACGCCTGGCGGCCCGGATCGCCGTCATCAAGCAGTAGTGGCCCCGCACCGGGCGCCGAAGGCCCGGCCCCCTTCTCCCGATGAAGCGAGAACCTGGGTGAACACCATGACAGCCCTTCGAAGAGATCCGGCGCAAGTTCCCCGGTCCACTCCCGGTCGTGCCTCCGTGATCGTCCCCGGTCTCTTCGCCTCAGTCGTCGTCACGGCCGGGGCTCTCCACGCGATTCCAGCCGACATGATCGGCGGCCTGGCCGTCATCACCGCGCTCGGCATGCTGCTCGGCCCGCTGGGAAACCGATTGCCGGTCATCTCCAGAGTCGGCGGCGGCGCCCTGGTCTGCCTCATGGTGCCCTCCCTGCTGGTGTACCTGGGAGCATTCGACAAGAACATCCTCGGTGCTGCTACGGCGCTGATGAAAGACGCCAACTTCCTCTACTTCGTCATCGCCACCCTCGTGGTCGGAAGCATCCTGGGCATGGACAGCACCACCGTCCTGCGGGCACTGGCACGCATCTTCGTGCCCCTGGCGGCCGGCACCGCCGCAGCGGTGGCCATCGGCACCGGCGTCGCCATGCTCTTCGGCTACAGCCTCCAACGAGCCGTCTTCTACATCGTCGTACCGATCCTCGGCGGCGGCATCGGTGAAGGGGTCATCCCGCTCTCCACCGCCTACTCCAAGGCTCTGGGAGGAGAGTCGGCGGACTTCGTCGCGCAGCTCATCCCGGCAGCGGTCATCGGGAACATCACCGCCGTCGTCCTCGCGGGACTGCTCAAGCGACTGGGCGAGCGCCGCAGCGCACTGGACGGTGGCGGCACGCTGGTCAAGCCGAAGCGTAGCGCCGCTGACGCCGAAACCACGCCCGATCACGATGCTCACCATCAGCCGGCCCACGCCCTGGACTCAAGCCCGCACTACGCCCTGGGCCTCCTGCTGATCTGCGGCATGTACGTCCTGGCGAGCGTGGCCGAGCCGCTCCTCCGCCTTCCCGCGCCGGTACTACTGATCATCTTCTCGGTCCTGTGCAAGATCCTCAACATCGTCCCGACCAGTGTGCGAAGCGCGGCCCGCGCGATCTACGCGATCACCCCCGGGCACCTCATCTATCCGACGATGGTTGGCCTCGGTCTGCTGTACATCCCGATGGGCCAGGTCATCGGGGTTCTCTCGATCGGCTACGTCCTCACCTGTGTCGCCGTGGTGGCCGTGATGGCGCTCGTCGGCTTCTACACCGGCAAGGCGCTGGGCCTCTACCCCGTGGACTCCTCACTCGTCACGATCTGTCACAGCGGACTCGGCGGAACCGGCGACGTCGCCATCCTTTCCGCCTCCGATCGAATGGCACTGATGCCCTTCGCTCAGATCTCCACCCGGATCGGCGGGGTCACCACCGTCATCTCGGCGGCCACCCTGATCCGCCTCACAAGCCCCTGAGGGCTGGCGTTGTGGACGAGTTCCACGGCGGCCGCGGACAGGTGCGCGACTTCAGGTGTGCCGCCGACGGCCCGGCAGGCACTCGAAGGTGACACTCGAGGTCGACGACGGCTACCGGGGTCTGGCGAACGAGTTTCCCGGCCCGGTCAGCACCCCCGCCGAAGAAGCCAAAGGACGCGCCCTCGGCGAGCAGTACGCCTGGATGGCGAGGCGACGGAGACGCTCCTCGGATCGGATCGGCGTCGAGCACGTCAACGCCGAGCTGCGGCAGTGGCGCCCGCTCCAGCGCTACACCGGCCGACGCGAGGGCTACGCCGAGGTTCGGCGTGCGATCGCCTATTGGTCTCGGGCCGCTCCGCACGTCGGCCGACCAGCCGCAAGCCGAGCGCCGAACCGGTGCTCGCCAGGCCGGCAGCCTGCTGATCACCCACCAGCCGGCCTGTCAGGCCGGCACGTTCAGACCTCATCGCGGACCGAGTCGTCAGCCTCAGAGGCATGGGTGATCTGCTGCCGCTCCTGGCGATCTTCGGTGGCCTCCTCGCAGTCCTGTGCGGCTTTGTCTGGCTGGCGCTCCACGTGCGTCGCCGGGGCACCGCGGGATCCGGCGTCACCGCGGCTCTGGCGGCTTGGGAGGAGGCGTACCGCGTGACCTCCCATGAGTCGTATTGGGAGATCAAGGCACAGGCGGAGCGCCAGTCCCCCGCCGTGTCGCCGGACGGCCACTGGCCACCGCGCGGCCACGACGCGACGCGGGCGGATGTGAGCAACCGGAAGCCTCTTCCCAGGCGCTCTCATCGAGGCCGTACGATCCTTCGGCGCCTGGCACGGCGGATGCGTGCCAGGCCGGCGGAGTAGGTCAGGGTGAGGGTACGCCTGGGCGGAGCGCCGCCGGGGCGGGCGGGGCGGGGGCGGAGTCCGGCAGGACGGCGCGCCGTCGGCGCTTTCGTGTCATGTTCCTTGTCTTTCCCGCCTGTTGTGGGGTCAGTCGCGCGGGGTGAGCAGGATGACGGCTGCCGAGTACGGGGCGAGCGAGGTCGGGGCCAGCCCGCGGTGGGAGCCGTGTCGCCCTGACACCAGCCGAGCGTGCGCTGCACGCGGTACGCGCCGGGCAGGTCGAGGTGGAACCGCTGGGCGTGCCGCGGGTCCTTGTTGACGACGATCACCGCGAGGGTGTCGTCGGCCCGGCGGATCGCGTGCGCGCCGAGGGTGGGGCCGGCGGAGGAGGTGGCCAGGGTCTTCCCGCCGCCCTTGAGCGCGGTGGTCAACAGCTTCTTGGTGTGGAACGGTGCGAACGGGGTCCCGGCCGGGGGGGTCGCACGGCTGCGATCCGGACCAGTCGGCCGGGCTCGTTCGTCTTCGCCGGGTCGTACGGGAAGAGCTCGATGCCGACGCGGATGTCCGGGTCGACAGCCTTCATGGCCTTCGCGTATTCGATGCTGTTGTGGGCGTATGCCTGCGGTGACTTGTCGGGATGCGCGTCGGGCTCGCGGACCCGCGAGTTCTGCCCGAGCGGGGTCGGCCCCGCCGGCTTGTTCCAGCCGTTGAGGTAGTTCTCCTTGCCGATGACCCAGTCGCGGACGTGGTGGCGGTGGGTCACGTTCGCGTAGCGCACCCAGTCGGCGGCCGCCCGCGGGTCGCCCGGTTCGGGAGCGCTGTCGGTGCTGGGGTGCTCCTTGGTGTCGGTCGGCCCCGTCCCGTAGTTGACGTGCACCATCATGCGGGCGCCCGCGGGCCGGGCGGTCCGCGCGAACTGGTCGAAGGTGAAGCGCGGGGTGAGCTTCTCGTACCCCACGCCGTTCGGGCCGTTGTACGGGCCGTACGGATCGGGGCTGAGCCAGCCTCCGTGGTCGAAGTGGTAGAGGTCGGTGGGCCCGCCCGCGTTGAACGACAGCGTGGTGATGCCCGTTTCACGGATCAGCCGCGGTGTGTCGCTCCGCATGAGATTCGGCTCCCAGAAGGGGGTGTTGACGCCGACGGCGTCGGCCGGGATATCGGCTGTGACCCGTCCGTTGACCGTGACGCTCACCCCGGGTGGTGTCCTGGCCTGGGCAGCCGGGCGAGGGCAGTCCCGGCGAGGACGACGGTACTGGCGGCCAGGGCGATGGCTCGCTTCGACATGGTGAGCTCCTTTGTCGTGACGGGCGGCTGATATGCCGTCAGTTTTCGGAGCGCGGGGCCGGGGCGGCAGAAGAGTTCGTTCCTGATGAGCGATGACAGTTGTCACACGGCATGCGCCGATGCGGGCCTGAGCGCATGGGCCGAGGTGCCGGCAGGCGCTCGGAGCGGCGCAGCTGATGTCCAACGGGGCCGCGGGCGTCCTTCCGGCGCGTTCTCGGAAGCAGGGCCGTCAAGAACCGGTTGCATCTCGACGTGCGGGCCGAAACCGGGCCCGTGGATGAAGAACGCCTTGCCGCGCCTGAAGCCGAGTGCGCGCGGCGGATCGGCCCGAGAGCCGTCCCGCCGATGGTGGTTGACCATTGCATTACTACTTTACTTTTTCTTGGTGGTTTTGTCAGGACGTATGGACGAGCCTCTTCGCAACACACGGTGACGAATCCGGAGTGACGGATTCTCGCCGTTCTCTCGTCCTATGAAGGGGAGTTGTCCGGTGAAGGAGACCAACAGACGTCGCCACGTCGGTCGAATAGCCGCGCTGTCCGTGGCGGCGGCAGGCGTCCTGGCGTCGATGACCCTGCCGGCGCAGGCGGCCGACGGCATGTCCGCGGACCAGATCATGGCCGACTGCGCGTCCGGTGTCGGCAAGTGCACATTCAACGACCCCAAGATCGGCAAGGCGTTCCTGGGGAACCAACGGCGGGTCTCCGACGAGCTGCACAACTGCAGCAGTTCGGATGCGACACAGACCTTGAGCTGGTCCGACACAGTGGGTTCGAGTGACAGCGCCGGCGTGACCATCAGCGCCGGCGGAAAGATCGCGGGCATCATCGACGTCAGCGTCCAGGCGTCCTACAGCCACACCTGGTCGAGTTCGCACTCCGAGACCAGTTCACTGACCGTGACGGTCAAGCCGGGCGAGGTCGGCTGGGTCTCCCGCGCCCAGGCGATGCAGAACATCTCGGGCACCTGGCAGACCCACTACGACTCCCCCAAGGCGGGCCACTACTACTGGTACCTCCCGGACACCGTCACCGGCCCCGCCCCCAACGGGACCGACGGTGTGCACAACGCGGTCGTCGTGAAGACGCGCCCCATGACGGCGACCGAGAAGAAGTCCTGCACCACCCGGCAGGTGAAGGCCTTCCGGGTAGCGCGCTGACGCGTACTCACGCACCACCGGCGGTGACACCGCCGACCCTCTGACCGGCCGCGCAGCCCACTCCCCTGTCGCCGCGCGGTCGAACCGGCCCGGCCCGCCGACCCGAGCTCCCCGCAGGGCGAGCCGGGCCGCCCCACTCGACATCCACCGAGGCAAGCCCCGCCCTGCTCGTGCGGTCGCCACCGCCCGGCACGCACCCAACGCCCGCATCCACCTCGACCCCCTCGGTGGCGATCGCCGGAGAGCGCACGTGACCGACGCGGGCCCGGGGGCGGCGCGGCTCAGGGGGCTATCGCGGGAACGAGGTGGTCGAGTCCCTGCGCACTGGCCGTCGCGGCCTCGATCGAGCGCGGCAGCATGACGCTCTCGTAGGCGCGGACGGCGTCGTCGGTGCGGGATTCGGCGACGAGTGCGCGGGCGAGGTCGGCGCCGTCGAGCATGGCGAGATTGGCGCCCAGCCCGACCGGGGGCATCAGGTGCGCGGCATCGCCGAGCAGCGTGACGCCGGGAACGTGCTCCCAGGTGTGCGAGGCGGGCAGGACGAACAGGGACCGGTTGACGAATCCGTTGTCGCCGTTGCGCAGGATGTAGCGCAGGCTCTCGTCCCAGCCGTCGAACATCATCAGCAGGTGCCTCCGCACGGCCCGCTCATCACCGAGGTCGATGCCGGCGGCCACGTGCCAGTCCTGCGGCGCGCGGAGCGCGATGTAGGCGCGGATGTGGCCGTTGCTGTTGCGCTGGGCGACCAAGGACATGCCAGCGCCCTTCACGAGCATCGATCCGTTGCCGACCAGCCGCGCGAGGTCGGGATGGCGGGTGTCGCAGTGGTCGAATCCGGTCTCGATGAAGGTGACACCGGTGTAGCCGGGTACGGCGTGCGACAGGGCCGGACGGACGCGTGACCAGGCGCCGTCGGCACCGATCACCAGGTCGAAGTCCTCGGCGGTGCCGTCAGCGAAGAGCAGCCGGCAGGTGCCGTCCGCCAGTGGGGTCACCCCGCTGACAGCGCGGTCCCACCGCACCGTGCCCCCGGTGATCGAGTCCAGGAGCAGACCGCGCAGTTGGCCTCGGTCGATCTCCGGCCGGGTGTCGGAGGCGGAAGGCCCCTGCTGTGCCAGGGGGGCGGCGGTAGCGAAGTCGAGCACGCGCCACTCATCCCCTTCGGGGCGGGCGAGGGCGTGGAACCGGTCGAGCAGCCCCGCCGCGCGCAGGGCGGCCTGGCCGGTGTCGGCATGCAGGTCGAGGGTGCCGCCCTGCGGGCGGGCAGCGGCGGATGCCTCGCGTTCGAAGACCGTGACGGCGCGTCCGTGTTGCTGCAGGACTCGGGCGCAGGTGAGGCCGCCGAGGCCGGCGCCGACGATCGCGATGCGGGGATCACGGACGGAGTTCATGGGAGTGCCCCTCGGGAGGTGGTGAGTCGCCGGGTTGCCCGGCATCCCCAAGAAAGCACATCCACTAAATAAGTGCAATGACTACACTTTCGTAGTGGATGCACTTCGGGGTAGGGTGCACGAGTGACCGAACCGACCGGGCGCCGCGAGCGCAAGAAGGCCCAGACCCGCCAGTCCCTGGCAGACGCCGCACTTGAGCTCTTCCTCGAGCGCGGCTACGACCAGGTCGGCGTCAAAGACGTCGCCGACGCCGCCGACGTCTCGGTGACCACCCTGTTCAAGCACTTCTCCGGCAAGGAAGCCCTGGTCTTCGATCAGGCCGACGACCTGGAGGCAGCCCTCGTCGCCGCCGTACGCGAGCGCGCCCCGGGCCAGTCGATCCCGCAGGCGTTGCGCGAGTACCTCCTGCTCAAGCAGACACAGCTCGCGGTTCACGCCGCGGACCCGCGGTTCGCCGACTTCACGCGCATGGTGCAGGAGACTCCCGCGCTGCGCGACTATGCCCACCGCATGTGGACGCGCCACGAAGAGGCCCTGACGAGGGCCATCGCCGAGGCCGCGGGCGCACCCGAGGACGATGTCAGCTGCGCCGCCCTGGCCCGCTTCGCTCTTGAGGCCCGCGGCCTCATCCTGCAGCACCCCGAACCGCGCCGAGCCGCCGACGAAATCTTCGCGCTCCTCGAACACGGGTGGGCGGCCGCCCACCCGGACCGATAGGGGCCCGGTGCGCGCCTTCGAGAGGACCGGCTTGACCAGCCGTCAGTGCAGCACGACGCTCGGCAGACGGACAGACAGATCACATCCACTCGACACCCAACCGCCGAGCCGCACCACGCAAGTTCGACGCGCTTCGGCAGGCCATGATCAGGGTCGACTGCCCACCGAACCATCCCGCGAAGGCACTGGAAGCAACCCGGAAGCAATCGTCAATTACCGGTTGACGACGAATGATCGTCAACTTAAAGTTGACGCATGAGTCCACTCGACATCAGCCTCGCCGACCTGATCGCCCGGCTCGACGAGGAACTCCCCGACGCCGACGAACTGGCCCGCATCAGCGAGGCGCGCCTCCGCGCCCAGACACTGGCCGACCTCGGTGACCAACTCATCGACCACTACGTCAGCAAGGCCAAGCAGACCGGCGCGTCATGGACCGAGATCGGCGCCGCCATCGGCGTGTCCAAACAGGCCGCCCAGCAACGCCACACCCCCGCCGCGTTCGAGCGCTTCACCAACCTGAACCGGCACAGCATCGTCCTCGCGCAGGAAGCCGCCCGGACGCACAAGCACGACTTCATCGGCACCGAACACATGCTGCTCGGCCTCCTCGGCGAACCGCGGGGCCTGGCATACAAGGTGCTGGTGGCGGCATCCGGGTCGGAGCAGCGCATCCGCGACGCGATCGGGGAAGCGATGCCGCCGGCCGGGCAGAAGGCACCGCGGGGTCACATCGCGTTCCGGCCGGAGAGCAAGGAGGCCATCGAGCAGGCACGCCGCGCGTCGGCCGACCTCGGCCACGACTGGGTCGGCACCGAACACACCCTGCTGGGCCTGATCCGCACCGAGGAGAGCCCGGCCGCGCGGATCCTGCGCGGCCTCGGATTCACGTCGGACGAGCTGCACGAGACGGTCAAGACCGAGATCACCGAACGGCTCGCCGCGCGTGACAAGCAATAACGAAACGATCAGTCACCACGAATAACCGGACCGCCCGACACGGCCTCCCCATCCGACACGGGGCGGTGCACTCGCACCGCCCCCACCACGTGGCCCACGGCAGATTCCACGGCGTCCCCGAGCACATCGCGCCTACCCCTTTTCACGTCGCCGCGGCTGGACCGCTCGTACGCCAACTCGGTGCGCGGGTCGGGTATCCGGCCACCAGCGGATTGAGGACTGGCAGATAGCAGGGGTCGGTACCGCTGGCACCGATCCAGCGCGAGAGAAGATTCGCTTTGGCCGGGACCGTCGGCGCCGCGAGGAGGGTGAGGGCCTCGGGGAAGCCGCGTTCTTTGTCGTACCGCTCGAACTCCCGCCGCGCCGCAGGCCACAGCACCTCGGCAGCGCCGGGAAAGCGGTGTTCGAGAGCGTTGGCGATCTCGCTGAGATTGTTCACGACGAGGCAGTACACGAGGCGCTGCCAGGCCGCCTCCCTCGGCACCTCGGGGATGGTCTTGGCCCCCTCGGTGTCGCGGAAGACGGCCTGGACGGGAGTGCCGTCCGTATCGACGGCGATCAGTGTGTTCTGCAAGTGGCACTCGACCGCCACGCCGTGCCGGGCATACGCCTCCAGCACAGGCGGGACGACCTGACGCAGATAGGCCGACCACCAGGGCAGCGGGTCGATGAGGCGGTCAAGGGGATTGCCGTCGAAGCCATCGGTGAGCGCGGCGGCCAGCACCGCGGTGGCGCCCGGCACCACGTGCCCGTCCAGACCGTCGCGGACCAGGACCGGGAAGGTCTCGTCGAGGCCGCGCACCGTGCGGTGTCCGCGTTCGCTCAGCCAGGCCGCGGGCCCTTCCATGGCCTCGAAGGCGGCGCTGACCAGCGGGTCGGTGCGGCGCACATGACGCAGTTCGTGCCGCCGCATCCGTCGGATGTCGTTGGTGATCTGCACCTCCAGGCTGAACTTCAGGAACAGGTCACCGACCCGACTCGCGCCCTCGGACCTCCGGGGGACGTGGACCGTGCGCACCGAGGAAGTGGCTTCGGCCTTCCAGGGCGTGGTGCCCAGCCGGACCAGGCGGCCCTCGGCGAAGGCGGTGCGCACGGCCGGCAGGCGGTGGGTGAGGTCGAGCTGCCAGGGATGGGCGGGCAGCAGGCGGTAGCCGGGCGGAGCCTGGCCCAGCGCGTCGAGAGCGCGGGTGTCACCGTCGTCGATCACCGCGTCCTCGCGCACACCCAGGAGCACGAGCGGGAAGCGGGCGTACGCCTCGGGGGCGTAGCGCAGCCAGGCGGCGGGCGGGCCGCCGCCGCTGCGGGACTTGGGGGCCGGATGAAAGGGGTGGCCCATCACCAGGGCCTGCTCCGAGCGCAGCCACACATCGTCGGGTGGGGTGGCGCGGGCCCGGGCGGCCAGGATGGCCTCCACGGCCACGCGGCCGGCGGTCACCTCGGCGACCAGGGCGGAGTTGGCGAAGCCGGTGGCGGCGCGCATCTCGCGGGCGGTGAGGCCGAGGAGCTCCGCGTGGCGCAGGCGGTGCCAGATCACGCCGGTCCACAGTTCGGGCGAGGAGGGCCGGTGGCCGGTGCGCACCCGGAGCAGCCGGCCGCCGGCGCGCAGGCGGTGGACGGCCTGGCCGGCGGACGGCTCCCAGGCCGGTTCGGCGGCCTCTCGGAGCAGGCAGTTGATCAGCGGCGCGATGGACAGGACGTCGGCTGCTCGGGATAAGTCATGCATCGCCCTCAGTATGTGTGGAACGCGTCCGCGTGCGGTAGGAGATGCGCGTGTGCGGTACCGTCGCGGAGCGGGAGCTGGAACGTCAACTTAGCGCCATTAGACCGGAGTTGACCGACACCTATCTGACCTCCCTGCCCGGGGCACGAGCCGCGGCACTGGCACGGTTGTGGCGGGGGCTGGTCCACGAGCCACTCCCCTGGGTCGCCGGCCGTACCAGCGGGCGTGACGGCGTCACGCTGCGGCTGGCGGACGGGCGGCAGCTGCACGGCCCGGCCTCGGACCCCTGGGCGACGGGGACGGCGATCGCCTCCCTTGAGCTGGACGGCCGCCCGTACGAGCATCCGGCCCGGCTGGTGACGGCCCTGGCCGTGCCCGGCGGTCAGCGCTTCTCCGCCGAACTCGACCACAGCACCGCCTCGTTGGCGCTGTCGCGCACCGCCCCTGCCCCTCCTGAGCCACCCGCGGCGCCGTGGGAGTGGGAGCAGCGGTCGCCCGACGGACATCCCTACCACCCCACCTGCCGGTCCCGCCCGGGCTTCTCGGCCGCCGAACAACTGGCGTACGCACCGGAGCACCGGCCGGTGGTCACCCTGCGTCTCGCGCCGGTCTCCGGCGCCACGGTGCGCGGCCCGTGGCCGGCGGAACTGCGCGACGGCCACCTCACACTGATCCCGGTGCACCCCTGGCAGGCCGAGCACACCCTGGACGGCCGGACGCTGCTTCCCGGGCCGGCGGCCCATCCGCTGCTGTCCCTGCGCACGCTCGACCTCGGGCAGAACCTGCACGTCAAGACGGCGTTGAGCACCCAGCTCACCTCCGCGGTGCGGGACATCTCCGCGTATTCGGTGGAGAACGCCGTGATCACCTCCGAGGTCGCCGAAGCCGTCGCGGGACGTCTGGGTGGCCGATTGCACCTCACCCGGACCCTGTCGGCGGCCGGAGCGGACACACCGGATCTCGCGGCGGTGCTACGGGAGTCTCCGTACGGATATGCCGGGACCGGCGAGCAGGTGGTGCCCGTGGCGGAACTGCCCGCGCACTTCGCACCACTCCCCCACAGCGAGCGGCGGAACCGCATCATCGAGTTCGCGCACCTCGCCCTCGGCGTCTGCCTGGACCTGCTGGACCTCGGGGTGGCCTTGGAGGCACACGGGCAGAACCTCCTCGCCGTTCTCGACCGGGAGGGCCGGGCCCGGCGACTGGTCTACCGCGACCTCGCCGACATCCGCATCAGCCCCGCCCGGCTGGCCCGCCACGGGTTCCCGCCGCCTCCGCTGACCGGCCGGCTGCTGAACGACGAACCCGCCGTCCTCCGCCGCAAGGTCTTCAGCTGCCTGGTCACAGGCGCGCTGGGCCCACTGGCCGGAAGCGCCCAAGCCCTGGGCACGATCCTCCAGACCGCCACCCGGGACCTCCCCCGGACCCCCGACCTGCGGGCCCTCATGACGGAGCGGCTACCGGCGAAGGCACTGACCTTGAAGCAGCTGGATCCGAAAAGCGAGCAATGGGCGCTACTGCCCAACCCGGCCTTGCTCGGCTGAATCCAGGGCGTACCTGACGGGTCGTCGCCCTGCGGGCCGCGCCTGCCGGCTGTCGCGGCGGGGCCCGACTCCGCTCAGTGCCATGTCACTTGCCGGATGGCCAAAACGTCTTCGGCAGCGGCAGACGCCAGGTGCGTGCCGGGGCGCAGAAGAGTGGTCTGGGGCCGCCAGTGCGAGTTGCCGTCGAGCGGGCCGGCCCATGCCGCGGGGCGTCGGCGAAGGGCTCGAAACCCTCCACGACCTCGGTTGCCGGTGGGGCGCGCGGGGAACCAGGGGCGGGCGCGTAGCGCCGGGCGTAGTACGGCTCGCGCAGCAAGAGCCTGGACTGCCAGGCTGACCAGGGGCGCGGGAGCGGATGCCGGGTGACGCGGAAGACGAACCATCCGACGCATACCGGCCGTTCATGGAAGCAGCGGTCATGGAGGGTCCCGGAAGCGGAGCGACGCACGGCACGGGGCGCCGATGAGGCCCGGATGCGCCCGCTCGGCCAGGCCCCCTCGGCCATGCGCTCCCTGCCGGAGGGCAGCGGAGCCGCCCGGATCGGCGAGGTGGTGCCCGGCGGCCGCCCCGGCCGGGTCGTCATGCGGACACTGGTCGGGGCCCGGCGCGTGGTCGGCATGCCGCTCGGCGAGCAATTGCCCCGCATCCGCTGAGATCACCACGCGCCGTCCAGCCGTACGTACGGACAGCCCCGCCCCTCCGACGTCATCGGGAGGCCCGGCCGGGGCGGACCACTGTCGTCCGGCCCCGGTCCGCCTCCTCAGCCCTGGAGATGCTCCGCGACGAAGCCGAGCACCGGACTCCACTGCGCTGCCCGGACCGCGCTCGACGGCAGGTCGGCCGGAGGACGTCGGGGCTCCTTGCCTCTGACTTCTGGACGACTCTGATCGCCAATCACCTCTGACGTGTGCCAACTTGACGTGCATCACCTGTTTGACCGGTGACGTCCGCTGTGCCACAGTCGTCTGGCACGCTCACGGAGGACGTCAGGACCTGAGTGAGCGTGAGGTCTCCTGCGAGGCGCGGACCGTTCGCAGGCCCGGCACTTCGAGACGCGCGGAGGGCTTCACATGATCAACAGGCGTACGCCCGGCAAGACTCCCGGCCTGAGTGCCGGTGGCGCGGTCGCCGCACCCCTGGCAGGGCCTTCGGGACCGGCACACGCCTCGGCCGCGACAGGGCAGCGGGCGGATGCGACCGCCGCACCCACGACCGGTCCCCACGGACACACCGCGTTTCCTTCGCTCAAGAAGATCAGAGCCGGCCTGCTGGAGATCGGCTACGCCGAGATGGGGCCGTCCCACGGGACGCCGGTCATCTGTCTGCACGGCTGGCCGTACGACATCCACAGCTTCGTCGACGTCGCGCCCCTGCTGGCGGCCGAGGGTTACCGAGTGATCGTTCCGTATCTGCGCGGCCACGGCACGACGCGCTTCATCTCGCCACAGACCTTCAGAAACGGCCAGCAGTCGGCCCTCGCCCTCGACACCATCGCCCTGATGGACGCGCTGGGCCTGGAGAACGCGGTGCTCGCCGGATTCGACTGGGGAGGGCGGACCGCCGACGTCATCGCGGCACTGTGGCCCGAGCGCTGCAAGGCCCTGGTGTCGGCGGGTGGTTATCTCGTCATCAACCTGGAGGCGAACCTCCAGCCCCTGCCGCCGGCGACCGAGCACGCCTGGTGGTACCAGTACTACTTCGCCACGGAGCGGGGCCGGATCGCCATGGAGGACCGGGCCAAGCGGCACGACCTGACCCGGCTGGTCTGGGACACCGTCTCCCCGACATGGGATTTCGACGACGCCACCTTCGAGCGCACGGCCACCGCCTTCGAGAACCCGGACTATGCCGCCATCGTCGTCCATAACTACCGCTGGCGCCTGAGCCTCGCCGAAGGCGAACAGCGCTACGACACGTACGAGAAGAGGCTCGCCACCCGGCCGGTCATCACCGCGCCGACGGTGACGCTCGACGCCGAGCTCGACCCGTTCACGGTTCCGGGCCACGGGACCGCGTACCGGGACCGGTTCTCGGGCCCCTACGACCACCGGATCCTGAAGGGCATCGGCCACAACCTGCCGCAGGAGGCACCCGAGGCATTCGCCCAGGCCGTCATCGACACGGCGCGCCTCTGACAACTCACCAATTGCGTGACAAACGCGCACACATACTGAAGCGACCAGAGAGCCGGGGAACGCGCCCGGCCGCCCAGGAAACGGGAGGATGACGATGCGGGACCACAGCGACGCGGCGGTGCGCCATGCACGGTTCGGCGCACTGCCCGAGCGGATCGCCTACGAGGACATGGTCGAGGTGAAGGCAGCCGCGCCGAGGGATCCGGAACAGGACAGCGGCGATCCCGGGGCACGGAACCTCCTCACCTGCGTAGCGCTGGACCTGGTGCTCTGATCGCGCCCGCCGCCGAGCGGGGGCCGACGCGGTACCGCTGAGCACCTTGGGACTGCCGCACGAGGCGGACCTGGGCAAGCCGGTGGGACGCTTCACCGGTCGGGCGGCGCCATCGGCCCGCGCCGGCGCTCTTACCGCGCGACGAGCCGACGATTCATCTCTCCCCGCGCCTGTGCGAAGCGCGGACGCGGTCTGTCGCGCCTCTCGCGACCCGGCTGCCCGCCGATGGGGCCGAGCCAGGGCACCTACAGCAGGCTCTCCCAACGAGACCGTGCCATGAACTCGACCGGCGGGGGGTGCGTGCACCGGCCCCCCAGTCGGCCGACGTTCCTGCCTCAGGGACGGTAGACGCACTCCGCCAGCGTGGTGTGCTTCTTCCAGCCCAGCGTCTCGTACAGCGCACGTCCGGCGTCGGTCGCGCCAAGAACGCCGAGAGCCGCGCCCTGGTCCACGGCGTGGTCGGCGAGCGTACGCATGACGAAGTTACCCAGCCCGCGCCGCCGATGGGCCTCCCCGGTCGCCACCCGGTCCACCACCACGGCCTCCCCGAGAAGCGCCATCTGCCCCTGGGCGGCCTGCTCGCCCGTCGAGTCCAGCACCCGTACGTGGACGACGGCGCCGACGGTCTCCACGGTCGCGGTGTACCCCTCAGGTGCGACCGGGTCCGAAGTCGCGAGGTCAATGGCCATCAGATGCCCGGTGTCCTCCCAGGCCACCACCCACCCCTGCGACAGCCAGGGTTCGATCTCCTCCGGCTCCGCGGGCATCTTCATCCAGGTCCGCGGCACGTTCACCGAGGCAGCGGCGCTGCGGACCGACAGCTCGTCAACTTCCGGCAGGACATGGCGTCCCCTTTCGACGGGGTTGTCGGCCACCTCGATGTAGAAACCCCAGGGCATGGCGACCGGCGGAGGAGTCCGCCGTGACACCGCCCAGCCCGCCACCCAGGTCCTGACCATGTCCGCGACCATCAAGCCCTCCGAAACCGTAACCGTATGACCAGTCGAGTAATAGGCATTGCCGAGCGGCGCACATTACCCTCCCTTGTGGTGTGCGGCATCTGATTTACCGGCACCCCATGCTCGCTGCGCGGCGGCGCCGGTCAGGCAGCGAGATCCGGCCGAACGCTACGGAGTGCGGACCGAGGTGACAGCTGACGCTCCTTGCGAGCGCCATAGTCACCCGTCAGGATGGTGACGTGAACGTGAACCATGCCTTTGTGTGCGGCAATCCGGCGCTGGACTTCGTGGGCACGCTCCGCGCGCGGCGCACGGCGCGATTCGAGATGTTCTCGGCGCCGGGCCGCCTGGACGCGTGGTACGTGGAGTCCGGCATGGTCGACTCCGTCTCCCCCGCCCGGCAGGCCGACGTGGTGCGGGCGACGACCGTACGGGAGGCCGTCTATCAGCTGATCACGGCCCGACGCCTCGGCACGGCCTTCGACGACGAGGCACTGGCCGTGCTCAACGACGCCGCCCGCAAGGCTCCCGCGGCACCACAGCTGACCCACGCCGGCCGCTGGACGGCGGCAACGCAGCGAGAGGCGCTGTCCACCGTCGCCCGGCACGCGGTGGAACTGCTGAGCGGCCCGGACGTACCCCTGCTCAAGGAGTGCGACAACCCCGAGTGCACCCGCGTCTACATCGACCGCTCGCGCGGCAGCCGCCGCCAGTGGTGCGGCATGGAGTCCTGCGGCAACAAGATCAAGGCGGCGGCGTACCGGGCTCGCAGGAAGACGGCTGTCATCTCCGCGGGGTGAAGGCGGGGCCCGGCGTCGTGCGGTCCGGCATTGTCGCTCTCCCTTACAGGGAGTCGTGGAAGCCAAAGACTTCAGGGCTCCCACGACTCTTGTCACTGCCCTTTCACCCGCCGGGCGGGTTCGCTGTCAGACCGCGCGGAAGCTCATGCGCGGTGGCTGGTCCAGCCAGTTGAGGAGGTCATTGGCCGGCACCGAGAGCGCGTAACCTGTGCAGTCGGTGGTGGCGTACATGTCGAGTCTCTTGTCGGTGAAGTTGACCACTCCGTAAGCAGGGAGCGGGAGCGTGACGCATTCCGAGCCGGGGTTGGCGTACCACGCCGTCTTCCCTTCAAAGGGCGTCTGGTAGAAGCACGCGGATCCGGTGACGCAGACCGGTTCGCCCGGCTGCCGGGTGACGGGGCCGTCTGCCAGCGCGGGGGCGGCGAATAGCGTCATCGAGAGTGCCGACGCCGAGAGACCGGTCGTGAGGATGGATATGACGCGAAGACCCATGACTACCTCCGTGAAGTCGAGCAGCAAGGCGCTTTGTGCGGGTGCGGGCTTCCCTGGCATGCCAGGAGGTGGTTCCCCGGAAGTCGCGGAATCTGCGCTGCTCTTCGGTGACGGACAGACATCTGGCAACCCGTGGAAGAACCACAGCACCACCGCACAAGCCAGTTCCCCGGCAGCATCGCCGGACGGACGGCCGACGATGGTTACATGCCCGCGAGCATTGCTTCCGGGAAGAGCGCGTCCCGGTGCTTCGCCGGGGAATGCGAGCACGCTATCAGGAGGCATCAACTCCCGTACCTCCAACAACACTTCAAGCCCGCCTCGCACCGAGTTTCTAACAGAATTGCTAGTCGGACTTGCGTCGGGCCCGAGGCGCGGCGCACGGCAGGGCGGCTATGGCAGCCGCACCGAGCCCGTTCACGGCGGCCTCGGTCGACGCGGCCAGGGCGGCGCGCGGCGAGACCGGACGGCTGCGCCTGGGGTTCATCGCCTCAGTGCTGCTCGAACCCCTGCCGGACGTCCTCGGCCGGTTCGGCCGCGAACGGCCCGCCGTGCGGCTGGAGCTGCACGAGATGGCGTCCAGCCGCAGCACGGCCGCGCTCGTCGCCGGCGAACTCGACGTCGCGATCGGCCTCGGCCGCCCGCGAGGCGTCGGGGCCGAGCGGTTGGTGTCGGTCCCGATCGGACACGACCACCTGATCGCGGTCGTGAGCAGCACGCTCCGTACGCGGGGCAGGCGTCGGTGGACGTGGGCCAACTGCGGCGGCAGCAGCTGATCGTGGCGCCGGGCGAGGACGAGCCCGACGTCGTCACCGGCCTGCGGACCCTGCTGGGCAAGGACTCCCCGGCGCGACCGTCGCGGCCGTCACAAGGGACATCCACACCATCATCGGCCTCGCTGCCTGCGGGATGGGCGTCGGTCTGGGACTCTCCCGCATGCTGACGGCCCCACGACGGGGCACGTGGTTCTGCGAGGTGACCTCGCACACGCCCCTGCCCGATCTGGTCCTGTCCTTCCAGGCCCGGGACCGCTCCCCGGCACTGGACGCCTTCCTCGACATCATCCGCCAGAACTGCCCCGAGGTCGGTGCCGCGCTCGACCTCCGACTTGGCCCACTCGGACCACTCGGACCACGATGAAGAAGGCGACGGCGCCGCGACTCCTATTCGATCTCGCCTCGCCGGACGAGTGCCGAGGAGTTCACCTCCGTTCCCGCGCTTCGGCACCGAGCTCCGCCGCACTGTCGGCACCCCGCACGAGGCTGAACCGCTGTGCAGCGCTGCCGCGGCAGGCCACGGACGCCCCGCCGGTGCGGGAGGGTCTGACCCGGGCGGAGTTCGACATCCCGGGCGCCCTGCGCCGCACGGGCCGGGAGCTGACGCCCGGGCCAGATCGCCCGGGAGACCTTCACCTCGGGGCCGCGGTCACCAAGCGGCCGTGGACCTTGGAGGAGCGCGCGCGTGGCCCGGCGATCCGACGATCGCGACCGCCGGGTCGTCCCGCCGACCAACGAAGGCCGGGAGCTCATCGACCGGCTCATCCCCCACCAGCTCCGCAATGAGCAGGAGCTGCTGGAAGGGCTGGGCACCGCCCGGCAGACGGAGCTCGCCGAGACCCTCGCGGGGCTGCTGGTGCTGGTGGAGGGACGGCTGGGCGGGCTACGGCCCTAGGGCATCCGGCGGGGTCAGGGCGGCTCCTGATCCATCGGCCGGGAGACGGCGGCCAGCGCCACTACGGCTTGCGGCCAAGGACCGTGACGGAGTCGAGCAGGTCGAGCTCCTGCCGGATCCGCTCCTTGTCGCTCCACTCCTTGACGAATTCCCGTGCGGCCTCAGGATGCAGTCTCTTCAGGGCGTCCGGGTCGTCGACCAAGCTCGTCCAGTAGCGGTACCAGCCCTCCCACGTCCGGTCGCGGATCGACGTCACGTCGACGTCGGTGAAACCGGCGTCGAGGAGCTCTCGGGCGTAGGTCTGCCGGTCGTACCAGTTGGCGTCGGGCACGCTGTACCTGTACAGGCTGAAGCGCGGGGACCTGAAGGTCCCGCGGGGGGTGTCACCGCTCAGCGGGATGGTGTCGACGGCGGCCAGGACGCCGCCAGGCTTCAGGACGCGCAGCGCCTCCTTGAGGAAGGCGCTGCGGGGATAAAAGTGCAAGGCGCTGTCGAGGGCGACGACGCGGTCGAACGCGCCTTCCTCGAAGGGAAGCTCAGTGGCACTGCCGACGCGGAAGTCGGTACGCTCCTGCAAGCCCTCCGACTCGGCCTGCGCGCAGGCGCCTTCGACGTGGCGGGGCGTCACTTCCAGTCCGTGGACCTTGTGGATCCGGTTTGCCCGTAACCAGGCCAAGTCCTGTTCGCCATAGCCGAACCCCACGTCGAGGACGGTGTGGGCCGGCTCGAAGCCCGCGATGTCGGCGAGCTTCAAGGCGAGGGCCTCACCGGCCCGGTCCGGGTCCTCGGTACCGTCCTCCCAGTAGCCGATGTTGATGTAGCGGGTGGACCTGTGCGCGAACTGCCGCTCAGGGTCGGCTAGTTCATAGAGCCTTCGGACGCGGTTGGTGGGATCGGACGTCGCGACCGCCTGGATCGCCTTGCCGATCGACTGCACTTTTCCCAGCATGACAACCTGCCCTTCGTAGGGATTCAGGAATTCGCGGCTGTTCGGCTGACCGCCGATCGCCAGAACACCACACTCCGTTTAGGGAAACCCCTAGTGCTCCAACTCCTGAGCTGCGTGTTTGGTAGTCGCATCGGCGTGTGATGGCCTGACGGCGCCTTGTCCAGGCCGACCAGGTCAGTGCGTGGGTGACGGAGTCGCGAATACCGGATCCAACTCAGCTGCCCAGAGAGCGACTTCAGTCACGCCCTCCATAACAGGACAACGACAACTGCCAGCTCAGGGGACGAACCACTGCTGCGGTACCAGGAGTTCCAAGATGCGGCTGTGCGGTGAAGTCCCGCTCCTCCACCCCGCCGTACATGAGGATCTGAACGCGTAAAGGCATCGGCTTGGTCTCCTTGACCGGCGCGGCGTCCACGGACGCCGATCGCCGACCTGCCCAGGAACTCGGCCGCGCCGTTCGGATAGTTTCCGTCCGTCCCCTACTCGTCTCCTTCCTCCGCAGCGGCGAACTGCCTGGTGTATAAGAGGGTCCCGAGCAGTACGGGCGGATGGGGAGTGCGCTGCGCGGTGGTTACGTGGCCCCCGGGCAGCGGAAGGTGATCTGGGGGTTCGCCATCGGTGCGCTCAGCCTCGGTGCGGGTGCTGTGGGGCTGAAGGGGTGCGAACCAGCGGGTGCCGCCCCTCGGCACGGCCCCGAGCCCGGCTTGGGCTCGGGACCGTGCCACGGAACCGGTGTCCGGACCAGGCGGGTGCCTGGACAAGGCCCGGTCGACGTGTCGGCTCACATCTCGGGGGCCGCCGTCTCCATCAGTTTGCCGCCGGTCAACCGCAGCCACCGGTTCACGCGGATGTTGTGGAGGAACCGCTCGTCGTGGCTGACCACCACAAAGGCTCCCTGGTAGGAGTTCAGGGCGCTTTCCAACTGGCCCGTGCTGACCAGGTCGAGGTTGTTCGTCGGCTCGTCAACTTGTTCCTTAACCTCGGCGGTCACCCTTTGGAGTGTTTGCAGGGTATGGGGCGGTCTTCCTCGTGATCCTGAACTCTGCGTTGTGATGAAGGAG
>NZ_JBIRVR010000040.1:0-31249 GCF_044387105.1 Streptomyces sp. NPDC020379 | reverse complement strand
CCGCATCAGCGTCCTGTTCGCCATGCTCCGCGACGGCACCTTCTACGAGTCACGGGTCCCCGAAGCAGCTGTCGCATGACCAGCCCAGGCTTGACAAAGGACATAGAGGCACCCCCCGACTGCCCTCGCCAGCCCCCTCAGAGGAGGAGCGGTTCCACTGGTCGGGGGGCTGATCAGTGGACCCCGGGTCCACCGTCGCCGGGCTACGGTGGAGAGGGAGATCAAACCCTCCGGCCGTGGAGATCCGTATGCGCTGGAATGACCTGTACATCGTCGGGACCGGTGCGGCGCTCCCGGCACGGATGCCGGCCGAGCGTGCGGTTCGCCAGGGGCTCTACCCCAGGCAGTGGTGGGAGCAGTCGGGCATGCGGTCCGCCTGCGTCGCCGACGACGGGCAGAGCGCGCTGAATCTCTCCGTGTCCGCCGCCCGCCGGGCACTGGCGCAGTCCGGGCACCGTCCGGCCGAGATCGGGCTGCTGCTCCACTCCTCCGTACTGTCCATGCGCCCCGAGATGTGGAGCCCGGCCAGCGCCCTGCAGAAGACGCTCGGCGCGTCGGGTGCCTTCGCCTGCGAGGTCCGTGCGATGTGCGACGGCGGCATGGCCTCGCTGGACCTCGCAGCCCCCTACCTGACCGTACGCGCACCAGGCCCACTCGCCCTGCTGACAGCGGGGGAGGTCTGGCCCCGCAACCGCATCAACCGGTGGGCCTACCCATCCGCAGTCTTCGCCGACGGAGCCGCTGCCGTGCTCCTCTCCCGTACCGGGGGATTCGCCCGCATCCTGGCCACCTCCAGCGCCACCGACCCGGAACTGGAAGGACTCTCGCGGGGCAACCAGCAGCCCGCATCCGGCTCTTCGGAGGCCGAGGCGTGGATCGACCCGGATCATCGCGCACGGGAGTTCATGGCAGCGTTCGGACGCGACCAGGCCGTCGACCGCATCACCCGGGGAGCCGCCAGAGCAGCTCACGACGCACTCGCCGACGCCGGAACCACGATCGCGGACATTGACCGCATCATCGCGGCCCACCTGTGCCACGACCAGCTCCTGGCGCTGCTGGCGGACGTCTGCCCCGGCACAGGACTGGAACGGACCACCTGGGAACTCGGACGCACCATCGGCCACCTTGGACCGGCCGACCAGTTCGCCGATTTCGACCGCCTCGTGCGAACCCACACGCTCGAGCCGGGCCAGCGCGCCCTCGCACTCGGCGTGGGACAGGGCTTCGTCTGGAACTGCGCGGTGATCGAAATACTCCACCGCCCGCGGCGCCGCCCGGAGCGCCGCCCCACAGGCAACCGCACAACCGTGCAACCGTGCGCCCGAACATCCCCGGAGCGATACCGGCGGGGCCGGCGCCCCTCCGGGGGAACCGGTGCCGGCGGAACGCTCGTCGCGGGTAACGATCACGCAGACCGCCTGTGCGGGACCGTGGGATCCGCCCCGCCCCGTGCAGCGGCGAGAAGGAGGTCGCCATGAACCCGCAGGAACTGATGAGCCGCACCGCGACCCCGCTGTCCGCTCCGGCCTGGCCGCCGGGTCCGTTCGTCTCGTACGGCGTGGACGTGCTGGACGTGCATTACCGGTCCGACCTCGAGGCCCTGCACCGCCTGGTGCCCGAGCCGCTACGCGTACGGGAGGACAAGGTCCGCTTCCAGATCATGCGGATGCCCGACACCACGGGACTCGGTGACCACGCCGCCGCGAGCCAGGCGGTCCCGGTGGAGCTGGACGGGGAGGCGGGCTACTACCTGGAGTCCATGTACCTCGACAGCCTGCCCGCCCTGGCCGTGGGCCGGGAGACGGCCGGCTTCCCCAAGAAGCTCGGCGTCCCGCGCCTGTACAGCGACGTCGACACCCTCGTCGGCACCCTCGACTACGGCTCCGTGCGCATCGCCCTGGCGACCATGGGCTACAAGCACGTCCCCCTCGACCCGGACACCGCACGCGCGGAGCTACGCACCCCGCTCTTCATGGTCAAGATGAGCCGCGAACCCGACGGCACCCTCACGGCCTGCCGCCTGGTGCGCATGGCGTTCGAGCAACTCACCGTCACCGGCGCCTGGTCGGGCCCCGCCCGCCTCCATCTCACCCCGCACGCCCTGGCCCCGATCGCCGACCTCCCCGTGGCCGAAGTGACCGAGGCCCACCACACCCAATGCACCGACCTGCGGTACGGCGCACCCGCGGTCGTACACGACTACCTCGCCGGGTGAACTCCCTTCTCAGGGAGCGGAGTCGATCCGTACCGAACCGATGTCGATCGGCGGGATGAAGAACGCCTCCCCATCGCCGCGCGCGATGATGTTGCCGGTGCAGCCGTACGAGTCGAAGACAGTGAGCGTCGCTCTGCCCGCGCGGGTCCCGGCGGCGATGATGTCGACGTTCGTGGTGAGGGACGGATTGACCCAGCTGCTGGGCAGGTGGCCATCGCCGCGGGTCTGTTCGTCCAGCTCGCGGCCTCCACTGCGCAAGGCTCGACTCAGCGCAGCATCCGCCAGGCCGTATGCGAGCCCGGCATGCAGGGCCGCATGCTTGCCACCGGCCAGTGGATCACCTACGGCACCCGCCCACTCGCTGCTCTCCTCGCCGGGGGCCGCCGGTACGTGGCTCGGCCTGTGGAACACCCTCGCCCTCGGCACCGCCGCCCTGGCCTTGCCGTTCCTGGTACTTCTCGCGTCCTCGATCCGCACCCTGCACCAGGTCCCCGGCGCCCCGCCCGCCCCTCGGCCGTCCCATCCGGAAGGAGAACCGGCATGACGATCGAGAACCCGGCCACCTACTGGGGCGAGCTGTGGGCGTCGGGCCGCCAGTACAGCCCGCTCGGCGAAACCGAGACCACGTTCCTCGACCAGCACGCGGGCCCCGGCCGAGGGCGGCTCGCCCTCGACATCGGATGCGGCGACGGCGCACTGACCCGCCACCTCGCCGAGCTCGGCTTTCAAGCCACCGGCCTGGACTGCACCCCGGTCGCCCCCGCCCTCGCCGAGCCGAGCGCCGGACCCG
Organism: Streptomyces sp. NPDC020379; assembly: GCF_044387105.1. NCBI lineage: Bacteria > Bacillati > Actinomycetota > Actinomycetes > Kitasatosporales > Streptomycetaceae > Streptomyces > Streptomyces sp. NPDC020379. The sequence goes on along the minus strand of NZ_JBIRVR010000040.1, from coordinate 28,241 downwards.
TGCAGTACTGCTGCGTGGACTTCGAGGCCCCACAGCAGCCGCCCTTGCCTCAGCGGGCCTACGCCTTGATCACCGCCCGTCTCGTCTTCGCGTTCATCAAGGACAAACCGGCCTTCCTGTCCCGGGTCCGCAGCCTCCTGACCTTCGGCGGCGTCTTCTGGGTGGTCACGCCCATAGCCGAACGGCTCCCTCCCGACCAGGCATCTATCGGAATTACCCGCGTGGAGGAGGAGTTGCTGACCAGTCTGTGGGCCTGGGTCCGCACCACGGACGTGGGCAGCCTGCGCTGCTACGCCCTGCGGGCCTGGGGCGACGCCAGTACCGAGACAAAGGGATGTTGATGAGCGACACGGCCGCCGACGTGTGGAACGACTTCGGACGCTTCCATCTCGACCGCGGGAGCACCCCACCCGAGCCCGAGAAAATGAAGTGGGGGTTCTGGGACGGGGAGCCCGGCGACGAGGTCCTCGGGGACCTCGCCGGCCGCCGGGTACTCGACATCGGCAGCGGCACCGGCCGCTACGCCGTACACCTGGCCCGCGCGCACGGTGCGGTCGTCGACGCGGTCGACGGCTCACCCACCCAGCACCAGCGGGCACTCGCCCGCTACGGCAACGGCGAACCGGGCATGCGCTTCCTCCTGGCCGACATCCTCGACCACCTCCAGCGGGAGGAGGACCCGTACGACGTCGCATACGCACAGCACGCCTTCGGCTTCATCAACCCGCACCGGCTCCTTCCGGCTCTCGCCTCTCGTATCCGTCCCGGCGGGCGCCTGGTCGTCTCCGTGCTGCACACCAACCGTGACAGTCTCGGCCCGTCCTCGACCGTCAGCCCGCGCCCCGAGAACGTACGTCTGGGCGACGAGGCCCCGGCCCCCTGTGACGTGTCCGGCTCTCCGAGCGCTACTTTCGACCGGGCTGCCCGAACTGTTTGATTGCGACACCGAGCGCAGCGAGCGCGAGCAGCGTGCTTGCCGCTCCCAGGGCCGTCATCGCCGGCTCGGAAAGCTTCATTCCGAGTCCGAGCATAAGTGGCCATCCCATGAGCGCGCCGGCTCCCAGGGTCAGCCCACCGCTCACAAGGGGAAACAGGAGGCCACCGACCCTGATCTCACCACGAGAGCCGAACAGATGGAGAGCCAGCCCAAGAATCACGTAACCCGATACGTAGACGAACGGCCAGGCAAAAGGAACTCCGAGCACCCGGAGAGGCTGGTACCCGTAGTAGGTGTACGCACCCGTGCGGGTCAGAGTGATTTCAAGCGCGAGTTGAAGACTCACCATGCCGGCATAGAGTTTCCACACACTGTCGGCGGACCACTTTCTTTCGAACGACAGCAGTGACAGGTAGGCCATGGCGGCGATCCACGACGTGTAGCCGAAGAGCACCCAGAGGTCGACGCGCCTGTCGAAAGCCGCGTAGACAGTGGGGCCGTTCCTGCTGGTGAACTGCTGAATATTGGCCAGCATGTCATACATGGCTTCTCCGAACGCTGCGATGGCAGCGGTAAGGATGAGAATCAGCAGCTGCGGCCGTCGTCTTCTTGACCATTCCCAGGCTCCGCGGATCGCGACGCAGACGAACCACGTGCAGGTGAGCACGGTCAGGAATGCTTCCGTTCCGGGCGAGATCGATCCATGAGGAGGTGGGGTCATGGCGTGGTCAGAGGAGCCGGGGCATCGGGCCGGGCTCCCCGCCTCCGTTCTGCGGTGCTTTCCATTGGTTGGCGAGGATCCGTGTGACAACTGCCGGGCGGAGCAGGCACGCGGGTCTACGCTTCAGCGCCAAGGCGTCCAGCAGGTCGCCGCAGACTCCGGGGTCATCGTTGGCGGTCAGGACGGTCCGGTCCACATAGGCGTTCATGATCTTGGTGTGGGTCCGGACCGGCGGGCCCAGAGTCGTGGGATAGCGCCGGTCCTCGCTGGTGGCGATCAGCCAGGCCCCGGCGAGGATGCGCTTGAGCCGCTTCTGGAACCAGAGGGTGGAGCGGGCTTGGCGCAGCATCCGGTCCAGTTCCAGTACGCTCAGCGCGGCCGCGGTCATGCCCTGGCCGTAGAGGGGGTTGAAGGTGCAGGTCGCGTCGCCGATCGACGCGAAGCCCTGTGGCCACCCGCGGATCCGTTCGTAGTGACGCCAGCGGTTGGCCGTCCGGCGGAAGGATTTGACAGGCGTCAGCGGTTCGGCGTTCTTGATGGTGTCGTGGAGCACAGGGTGGCGCAGGCCTTCAGCGAATTCGAGGAAGCCTTCGTCGGAGATCGGCGGGTAGTCACGTCCGGCCCCGGCGAGGGTGCAGATCCAGCGGTTTCCCTCTTGCGGGAACAGTGCCCCCGCGCGCTTGCTGCCCGGTGGGTCAGCCTGGATGTACAGCGCCTTCCAGTCAGCGTGCCAGCCGTCCGGAACGGCGTAATAGCGACTGGCGTACCCGAGCAGCGGATCGATCGTCGTCTCGTGCGGGAGCGGTCGACCGAGTTCGGCAAGCCACTCCGGTGCGTGTGAAGTGTGCCCTCCCGCGTCCACGACGAGGTCGGCGGACAAGGTTCTCGTGCCGGATCCGCGTTCTCGGTAGTTCACGCCTGTGACGGCGTGGCCACTGGGTGACGCAGTGAGACCAGTAACTTCCGCGCCCTCCAGGATCTCGATACGCTCTGTACTGAGTGCGTGCTCGCGGAGCGTCCAGTCGAGCAAGCTGCGGCTGAAACTGATCAGACCCGTGATGTCGAATCTCCTGCGCCAGCCGGCCGAGGTCAGCCACAATGCGTCCCTGGGCATGCGCAGTTCGGGTGCTCCGTTAGCGATGAGGTTCTGCTTCAGTCCGGGGAAGAGCCCGTCGGCGATTTCCAAGCCGTGGTTCCAGAAGAGGTGAAGATGGCACGCCTGCGGTGTGCCGGGGCGGAAGACGGGCTCGGCGGGAAGCCGGTCGCGTTCCAGGAGCGTGACCCGCTCGAAGTGGTCGGTCAGGACTTTCGCGGCGAGCATTCCCGCAACGCCGCCACCGATGACGATCGCATGTGCGTGCACTGACGCTCCTGGGTTCTCTTTCCGGTTCGCCCGGCCTTTTCAGAGCCCAATTAGCCGCCACCAGAAGACGTTTTCACGTCCGGGAAGGGCCGGGTTCCACGCCTGCCTGCCTGAAGGGGGTACGGTACGGCAGCGTAAACGGAGTGGAAGTCGCTGGGGCCGCGCTCAGCCTCTGAGGTGGAAGTTAATGACCCTCACCCGACGGCGTTTGCAGTTCTCTCCACTAAGCACCGAAGCAGTCGGCCTGTCAATCCCCCGCGAGAGGGTCACATGCCCGTCCAACGCTCGCCTGAGGAGATCCCACCCGCGGTCGGACCCTTCATACAGGTGAGGGGCGGAGTCGGGAGCGGCAGAGGTTCTTTGGGGTGGGTACGAGGGCGTCGGGGCGCGACAGTCGAGCGCCGGTCGCACTTGGACAGGAGTTTTTCGCTCCATGTGCTCTCGTGAACAGATGAGTGCGGGCTAGCGACCTCAGAGAAGGGGAAGCATCATGAGTGCGGAAGAGCGGAATGGCAGGTTTCGCTCAAGCCGTGAATCGATCGCCATCCCCACTCGGCGACGCGTCCGAAGCGATGCCCATGCGCAGCGAAAGCGCGCGGGCATCCCTCTCCTGCTTATCGCGCCCCGAATGTGATCGAGTACAGGGGATCCTCATCGGCCCTGCGCATCAGTCAGTTCAGGCTCCGCAGTCCTGCGGCAACCGTACGTTCGCACGAACGTACCTGGTGTGTCTTCTCGCGGCGAGGTGCCCGTATCGGTCGTTGCCGATTGGAGGAACCATGTCCCTCTCGTCGAACACAGTTCCCGTCGCGATTGTCGGCATGAGCGGCCGCTTCCCCGGGGCATCAGGTGTCGCAGCCTTGTGGGATGTGCTGGTGGAGGGCCGGGACGCGGTCACCGAAGCTCCTGCCGATCGGCCGTGGTTCCACGAGTTGTACGCCACTGAGCAGCCCCGCCCCGGTTCTGTGCTCTCCACACGGGGAGGTTTTCTCTCCGGGGTGGACGGCTTCGACTTCGAGTTCTTCGGTATGTCCCTGAAGGAGGCCCGCCGTACAGATCCGCAGGTTCGGCTTCTGCTGGAGGTCGCCTACGAGGCAGCGCAGGACGCGGGTTCGCCGATGCAGCGGCTTGCACCCAGGCAGTGCTCGACGGGCGTTTTCGTGGGCGTGTCCAACAGCGACTATCTGTCGCGGCAGCTGTCCGACCTGACGGGCTATGACCTGTACATGGAGCTGGGCAGCGCGCGGTGCGCGTTCTCAGGGCGCGTGGCATACGCCTTCGATCTGTGCGGACCGGCGGTGACCGTGGACACGGCCTGTTCATCGTCGCTGACCGCGGTGCACCTGGCCTGTCAGAGTCTGCGCAGCGGCGAGTGCCAGGTAGCCCTCGCAGGTGGGTCGAACCTGCTCCTGCTCCCCCACGGCAGCGTCGCCTACGGGCAGGCGGGGGCTCTTTCGCCGGACGGGCGTTGCAAGTTCGGGGACGCTTCGGCAGACGGTTATGTGCGCAGCGAGGCCGTGGGCATGGTGGTACTCAAACCGCTGGCCCGTGCGCTGGCCGACGGGGACCGGGTGCGGGCCGTGATCCTGGGCAGCGCGGTGAACAACGACGGCTTCACGGGTTCCGGGATGGTGTCGCCGAGCGTTCAGGGGCAGGTGCGGTTGTTGACGGCGGCGTACGCCAATGCCGGGGTGGATCCACGCGAGGTGGCATTCGTCGAAGCGCATGGGACCGGGACGTCCGCCGGGGACAGGACCGAACTGACGGCTCTCTCACAGGTCCTGGGGCCACGCCCGTCCCGTCGTGCTCTGGTCGGGTCGGCGAAGACCTCGCTCGGACACGCGGAGGCGGCAGCGGGAGTGGTCGGCCTGATCAAGGCGGTGCTGTCGCTGGAGAACGGGCTGATGCCCGGCAATGCGCAGATCACCGACCTGACGCCGGCCATCGACTGGGACGACGCCGCAGTGCGGCTGAACATCGGCGCGGAAGAGCTGCATGACACAGGCAAGCCGGTGGTAGCGGGTGTCAACAGCTTCGGTGCGACGGGCAGCAACGCTCATGTGGTGATCGGTCAGGCCCCTCCCCGGCCGGCTTCGCCTCCGGGCCGCGCGGAGGATCGGCTGCCGGTAATCCTGCCCGCGTCGGCGCGCTCGGTGGGCGCCCTGCGGGCACTGGCCCGTCAGCACGCGGAACTGCTGGGCTCCGCCGGGGGCGACGAGTTCCCGATCGGCCGTCTGTGCAAGGCAGCCGCTCAGAGGCGGGATCATCTGGAGTACCGCCTGGCTGTGACTGCCGATTCGGCGGACGGTCTGACGGCGTCCCTTCGCGATTGGCTGTCCGAGCAGCAGGAGCACGAAGCATGCGGGACGCGCCCGCGGGTCGTGTTCGTCTTCCCGGGGCAGGGCTCTCAGTGGGAGGGGATGGGCCGGGAGTTGATGGACGCGGTGCCGGAGTTCCACGAGACCATGCTGCGCTGCGATGCGGTGATCCAGCGGTACGCCGACGGGTGGTCCCTCGTCTCGGCCCTGCGGGGCGATGACATGGCGTGGCTCGAGCAGACGGCACGAGTGCAGCCCGCGCTCTGGGCGATGGGGGTGTCCCTGGCCGCCCTGTGGCGTTCCTGGGGCATTGAGCCGGACGCCGTGCTGGGGCAGAGCCAGGGTGAGATCGCTGCGGCATGCTGCGCGGGAGCGCTGTCGCTGGAACAGGCCGGGCGGCTGAGCTGCCTGCGTGCCGGCCTGCTGGACGAACTCGCACCGCCCGGGGCGATGTGCTGGGTCGAACAGCCGAGTTCCGGTATCGCCGACTTGCTGGCGGATCTGGGGGCCGTCGCTTCCATCGCTGTCGCCGAGAGCCCGCTGACGACGGTGTTGTCCGGTCCTCCCGACCAGATCGAGAAGATCGTAGCCGGGTGCGAGTCGCAGGGCATCAGCTGTCAGCGCGTGCAGGTGGGGTACGCCGCCCACAGCCCGCTGGTCGACGCGGTGCGGCAGCCTCTCCTCGAGGGCCTCGACGGTCTGGTCCCCGGCCCCGCCGAAGTGCCGTTCCTTTCCACCGTGACCGGGACCGCGCTGCCGGGCACGGCCCTGGATCGTGACTACTGGTGGCGGAACCTGCGCGAGACGGTCCGGTTGGAAGAGACGGTGCGGGCCCAGACAGGCCCTGTGCCAGTGGCGTTCGTGCAGATGGCACCGCATCCCGTGCTCACCGTGGCGCTCCAGGAGAGCGTGGTGACAGCGGGCGCCGAGGCGCATGTGCTGGAGTCCCTGCGGCGTGGAAAGCCCGAGTTGGCCTGCCTGTACGGGACTCTCGCGGCGCTGTACACCCTGGGCTGCGACCCCGACTGGCGGACGGTCCAGGGCCCGGGCGATTTCATGGAGCTGCCGTCCTACCCTTGGCAACGGTCGAGCATCTGGCATCAGCCCGAGGACTGCCCATGGCCGCCCATCAGCACAGAAACCCGCCCGGACGGCGCCCTGGAGCCGGTGAGGGTGCCCGAAGCCGAAGACCTCCCGGTGCCGGAGGCGGCGGCTCATCCTCTGCTCGGCACGGTCGGTACGCTGCCCGAGCCGTGGTCTGGCCGGCTCGACGGCCCGGGTGCTGATTTCCTGGTGGGCCACCAGCTCGGAGACGACACGGTGATGCCGGGAACCGGGTATCTCGAACTGATGCTGGCCGCGGGACAGCAGCTCTTCCCCGGCCGCAGGCCCGAGGTTCGTGACGCCGAATTCAGCGAGATGTTGCTGCTCACCGACGACTTCACGGAAATCGAACTACAGGTGACCGCACGGAAGGAAGGTGACGGCCGGCGGGTCGACGTCTCCGCCCGACCGGGACCGGACGGTGCGTGGACGCTCCACGCGACGGCATTGCTGGCGGACAGCGCGCGGGCCGGTCGGGCGCCGGAAGACCTGGAGGCGGTCCGGCGGCGCTGCGCGGGGCGGCAGGACGGGGAGGAGTTCTACCGCCGCCATGCCGCCGCCGGGAACAGGTGGGAGGGTGCCTTCCGCGGGATCGCGCACTTGTGGCTCGGTGACGGCGAGGCTCTTGCCCGAGTGCGTGCCGCACCCGACGCCGATGACGGGTTCTGTTTCCACCCCGCGGCGTTGGACGCCTGTGTCCAGGTGCTCGCCGCGATGGCAGATCAGGAGGGGCAGCGGCTCGTTCTGCGCGGCGTCGACCGTCTGACCGTCCGGACCCCGGCCGTACCGGCGCGCTTGTGGAGCCACGTCCGTATCGTCTCGCGAGAGGCCGAAGAGCTGTGTGCCGACGTCATGGTGCTGGACAACGCCGGCTCGGTGGTGGCGGAGTTCACCGGGGTGCGAGGCCGGATTCTCGGCGGACGGGAGCAGAGGGCTCCGGCTCGCGCCGAGCGGTACGCACCGGTATGGCGCCCGGCGATGACCGGTGCGAAGATGTCCGGCGGGCACTGGCTGCTGTGGGGCGGTGGCACCGCGCTCAAGGCACGCCTGAGCCGCAGCCTGACATCGGCAGGTTGCACGGTTTCCCGTGCCCGGGGCGATACGGACACCGGAGCGGGGCTCGCGCGGACGCTCAGGACGGCGTCACGCAAGGCACCTGTCGATGGGCTGCTGTATCTGCGGGCTCTGGCGGACGATGTCGAGGAGGACGCCTCCGCGAGTCAGGTCCAGGAGAAGGCGACGGAATTGTGCGTCCTCCTCGCCCTGCTGACCGATGCCGTGGGCCGGCTCGATCAGCCCACGCTCCCCCGGGTCGTCGTTCTCACGCGTGGAGCACAGGCAGTGACCTCGGAGGAGAGCGTACTGGCGCCCTGGCAGGCGGCATTGTGGGGCATCGGCCCCGTCATCGGGCAGGAGCGCCGGGGAGTGGCCGTCACGCTCGTCGATCTCGACCCGGACGACGGCGGGACGATCGTTACGCGGAGGCTCCTCGACGTGCTGCTCGCACCCGGCCAGGAAGACCGCGTCGCCCTGCGGGACGGACGGAGCCTGGCGCTTCGGCTGACGGCGGTCCGGGCGGACGAGGGAGATCTGTCGGCCCCGCCCATCCGGCCCGACGTCACCTACCTGGTGACAGGAGGACTCGGCGGCATCGGGGGGCTGTTCGCCCAGTGGCTGGTCGACCACGGAGCCCGTCACCTGCTGCTCATCGGCCGCAGCGCGGTCACCGCGGACCCGGCTTCGTCCGACCCCCGGGCGATACTGTTGGACGCTCTGCGCGCTCAAGGCGCCGAGGTGCAGTACGAGGCGGCCGACGTCACCGATCACAACGCCCTGGCCGCCCTGCTGGCCAGCAGGCGGCGAGACGGTCAGCCACCGCCGGCCGGCGTGGTGCACTCGGCAGCCGTGCTGGAGCCATGCGGCGTGCGGGACATGTCCGCGGCGGATATCGATGCCACGTTGCGTCCGAAGGTGGCCGGCGGGTGGGTGCTGCACCGGCTCTTCGCCGACCAGCCGCTGGACTTCTTCGTGCTGTTCTCCTCCGCCGTGTCGTTCCTGAGCGGCCTCGCGCTGAGCCATCAGCTCGGCGCGTACGCGGCCGCGAACGCCTTCACCGATGCCCTGGGGGCCTACCGGCTGTCGTTGAGCCTGCCCGCGACCGTCGTCAACTGGGGGTACTGGACCGAAACCGGGCTGGCAGCCCGGCTGAGCGCGGCGAGCGGACACGACGTACGTCCCCAGGGGCTGCTGCCCATCCACCCCCGCCAGGCACCTGGCCTCTTCGCCGAGGTGCTGGCCGCCCACGGCCAGGTGGTACAGCTGCCTGCGGACTGGGATGCCTACGCCGAGGCCTACCCCGAGGACGCCCACAAACCACTCCTGCGCGATGTTCTCGGCACCAAGCCCGTCCCCTCAAAGCCTGGGGCCGCTGTCTCGGCGCCACGGCCCTCGGCACCGCCTGTCACCGCGCCCGCGCGCCCAGAAACGAAGTCGGCACCGACGACTCCGTTGCGGAGCGCTCAGCGGGAAGACGTCAGCGATGTGGAGGAACAGCTGGTGGCGTGCCTGGCCCACGTTCTTTCGGTGGAGCCGACCCGCATCGACCGGGGGCGTTCCCTGAACCGGATGGGCATGGACTCGCTGATGGCCACCTCAGTACGCGCCCGGCTGCGCGCAGAACACGGCCACGAAGTGACGGTCCCGCAGTTGCTGAGCACCGACAGTGTCCGCACTCTGGCACGCCGACTCGCCGACCGCCGTTCCGCGCCACGGAGCCGGTCATGACCCTGCGTGTGGACGGCATCGTCGCTCCGTGGACCTCCGCGCTCTGGAGCGAGACTTCAGGGGCAGCGGCGGCCTGCGAGGAGGCCGGGTACGGCACGTTCTGGCTCGCGGAAGAGAGCCACGATCCCATGGTCTCCCTGGCGGCGGCCGCCGGGCGGACCTCGTCGATCGGGCTCGGCAGCTGTGTGTCCGTGGCGCTGGCCCGCAGCCCGATGACGCTCGCCTATACCGCGAACGATCTCCACGAGTTGTCCGGGGGACGATTCGTCCTGGGGCTGGGTGCCCAGGTCGCGGCCCACCTCACCCACCGGTTCTCGATGCCCGCGGACCAGCCGGTGGCCCGCATGCGGGAGTTCGTCGCCGCGCTGCGGGAGATCTGGGCCTGCTGGAACGACGGGCGTCCACTGGACTTCCGCGGCCGCTTCTACACCCACACCCTGATGCCGCCGAAGTTCGCTCCCCCGCCGAACCCGTACGGGCCGCCACCGGTCTTTCTCGCGGCGATCGGCCGGCGCATGGCACAGCTCGCAGGTGAGTGCGCCGACGGACTGATCGCGCCGCCCTTCTCCTCCGACCGCCACCTGCGGGAGGTGCTCCTCCCTTCAGCGGAACGGGGCCTGGAACGATCCGGCCGTTCCCGCGAGGACTTCACCGTGGTGTGCGTCCCGACCGTCATCACCGGGCGCACCGCACAGGAACGAGCCGCGGGCCGGAAGCTCGTCACCGACCTGGTGGCCCGGAGCCTCGGGGCCGCCTCGTACCGGCCCCTTCTCGAACTGGACGGCCTGGGGTGGCTCAACGACGAACTGGTCACCCTGAGCCTCGGTGCCGACGAAGACAAATGGCGTCGCATGTCGGATCTCGTCGACGGCGATCTCCTGGACGTCCTGGCCGTCGACGTACCGATGAGGGAAGTCGGAGCGGCGCTCAAACGCCGGTACGGGGGCCTGGCCGACCGCATCATCATGGCAGCCCCCTATGGAACACAAGCCGGGCTGTGGGACCACACGGCGCTGGGGCTGTCCACCGCCGACTCCCGGCTCGTCGGGAAAGGTCACGGCTGTGGACGACGGTGACCCCCAGTACGTCAGGCTGTCCTACGGCCGATGCTGCTACCGGCGATGGGGGCCCCGAGGAAAGGCCGCCATACTCCTGTTGCACGCCACTGCGGACTCCTCTGCGGGGTGGTCAAGGGTCGCGAGGGCTCTGGCCGCCCGGCACACGGTGTACGCGCCGGATCTTCGCGGTCACGGCATGAGCGCCCGGCCGGCACCCGGCCGATACCGGATCGGCACCGTCGCTGACGACGTGCGCGCCTTCATCGACGCCGTCGGGCTCTTCACCCCTGTAGTGGTGGGGCACTCCTGGGGGGCGGCCATCGCCCTGACCCTCGCCGGCGGACGACACCCCCCGCCGCTGCGCGGCCTGGTGCTGGAGGAACTCCCTGCGCGGATATCCCCTGAAACCCACCCGGAGCACGTCCGCAGTCTCCAGGCCGCAGCGGCACTGGACCATGACGATGTACGAGAGCTGGTGGCCCTGAGACACCCGCAGTGGCACCCCGACGATGTCCGCAGCCTGGCCGACGGACTCGACATGGCCGACGCGCAGACCGTGCACTCCGTGGTGGCCGACGGAGCGCACGCCGGCTGTCTGCCGCCGTTGCTGCAACACCTGACTGTTCCCTGCCTACTGCTACGGGCTGACCCCACCCTGGGTACAGCACTGGACGACACGGCATGGGAGGAGGCACGGCGCCGACTGTCCGCGGGTGGGGCGGCGCTCCGGATCCCGGGGGCCTCACATGACATTCATCGAAGCCGCTTCGAGGAATTCGTGCGGGTGGTGGAGGAGTTCATCGCGTCTCTATGAGGAGGAACCTGACATGGTGCCGGAGAGCCGCACTCGTTTCCGGGTGGTGGTGTGATGACCGCTCACCGTACGGTACGGATCCCACCGCTCCCGGTGGAGGAGACCGCCGATATCGTCCCTCGGGCCAGGCTCCTCTCCAGTGGTACCGAGAAGGACATGTTCGCCGGAGAACCACCGCTGAACCTGTTCACCACACTGGCGCATCACCCCGCACTGCTCGGCAGCATGACGCCACTGTTCGCACAACTGTCCGATGGCCTCCTGCCCTCCCGTGACCGTGAACTGGTGATCCTGCGCCTCGCCTGGCGAAAGCAGTGCCGCTACGAGTGGGCTCACCACGTACGGATCGCGTCTCTGGCAGGGGTCACAGCGAAGGAAATCGCGGGAATTCCCCAGGCGGCCCCCTCCCGGGCGTGGAACGAGTTCGACGCGGCGCTCCTCGGAGCCGTGGACGAGCTGTGCGAACCGAACGGCGTCGTATCCGAGTCCGTCTGGCGATGTCTGGAAGTCCGTTACGACGCGGGCCAGATGCTGGAGCTCCTGGTGCTGACCGGCATGTATGCGATGGCAGCGGGACTGCTCAATTCCTGCGCGACGCCGACCGAGGCGTGGATGCCGGACCCGGCTCCCCTCCCCCCCTCTGCCGCCTGAGATCTCTCGGGCACTGGTTGAGGATCGCGTTCCTGCAAACCGCCGCTTCCCACGGAAGGAAAGCCGATGCGCGAGCAGTATCGAGTGGCTGTCTGGGGTACTGGCCCTCTTGGCGGAGCACTGGTTCGTCATATCGCGACCATGGACTCGCTCAAGCTGGTCGGGGCGTTCTCCTACACCCCCGCCAAATCAGGAAGAGACGTCGGTGAGGTCATCGGGATCGGCACCATGGGCGCCCAAGTCACCACCGACCGCGAGGCACTGATCGCTCAGCATCCTGACGTCGTCCTGCATGCCCCTCGCATCGACGGAAACTGGGACACCGACGACGATGTTCTCGAACTGCTCGGGGCGGGCATCAACGTCATCACCGCCCTCCCCTACCACGGACTCCGCTGGCGCGGTGACGGCGCGTACAACCGATTCCAGCGGAAAGCCGCGGCAGGAGGAGCCACGCTCTACGTCACCGGAGCGGACCCCGATTTCGTGGAACGCCTGGTGCTGACACTGACCGGCCTTTGCGGTCAGGTGAGCCATATCCTGGTACGGGAGATCTGGGCCGCGGACGGCCTGGGGCCACTGCTGTTCCAGGCCGCCGGATTCGGCCAGCCACTCAGCGCCGTCCAGAGCGCTTCGGTACTGAAGCTCGCCGACGACTTCGTCACGCCCACGATGAGGCTCATGGGGGAGCACATCGGTGCCCCGCTGGGCCGGGTCGAGGCCACGGACACCAGCATGGCAGCGCCCGAGGACATCAACCTCGGCTTCACCACCATCAAGCGAGGGACCCTGGGTACTCTGCGCCTGCGCTGGGACGGCTACGTCGCGGATCGCGTGGCCTGTACCTTCGAGATGCTGTACTACTGCGGCGAGACGATGCGGCCACCGGAAGCCGTGGCCGCCGAATGCTGGATCATCGAGATCGAAGGACGGCCCTCCGTCCGCGTCACTCTGGACATGGTCGCCTCGATCAGGCACGGAACAACACGTTACGACCATGACCCCACGACGCCCGGCTACTACGCCTCGGCGGCTCCCCTGCTCCAGGCGATTCCCCTGGTCGTCGACGCCCCCGCGGGAATCAAGGAATGTGTGATGCCCACCCTGCACTACACCCACGACCTGCGGCAGCCGCGCCCTTGAGGCGCTTCTCCGGGATGGTGTAGCCGATCTCGCGTCTGCGCAGACGGGTGCGGAAGGCGCAGGAGCTGTAGGTCTGGTCCGAATCCACGTGATCGGGTCGGTAGCGCGACCGGCCAAGTCCACCGCGGGGCGAACGGAGTCGCTATGGCCGGTGCCCGGCACCCGGAAGACGCCCCGTGCCTCCGCCGCCCAGCGGCGCGTCTCGTCGGGGCCTTGATCATCCGGGCGGCCCTGCGGCCCTTGAGGACGACGAGGGGGCCAGGGGGCCCAGTGGCAGCACAGCACCCGTGTCCAGCGTGGTCAGCTGGTGCGCGTTCTGCCGGCGGCCGTCCGCCCCGTACGGACCGCCCGGCACCGCCACCGGGCCGGGGCATGCGCTCCCGGTGCGGCGATCTCCTCTGGCACGGCCCCGGGATGCTCGTGAAGGTGGTCAAGGCAGGCGGGATCAGCGATGACGCGCCGGCTGGCACGGTCTTCCACTCGGATCACGGGTTTCGGGAACTCCATGCTCATCGAGGGGCGCGTGGCGATCGTGTTCATCGTGCTCGTCGTCCTTCCCCGGCTCGACGACGACGGCACCTCGTTCATGCACTGGTCCGAGCTCAGCCCGGAGGAGATCCGGCAGGCCGTACGCGAGGACGCTCGGTCGAATCAAGTCGCGGTCCTGTCACGGCTGCCCAAGGCCAAGTTCCGGCGCCTTCAGGCGGCCTGCGTGGCCACGGGTCTCGCCGCCGTGTGCCTGCTCGCGGCGAACGTGATCGCGTCCGTCGGTTGACCGGGGCTCGGCGCCGGATAGCGCATGCCGCTCGGCGCCGCGATGCCGGCCAGGCCGGCGACCGTGCAGGCGACTCATAGATCAAACGCCTCCAAAAGGACGGGGCTGGGCTGCAACGTGATCCCTGAACGGCACAGGTGATACGCACCCGAGCACAACCTGCGGCAGGTCATGAACGTGATCCTCTGCGTGGACCGCACCGGCATCCCCTGGCGCTGTCTCCCGCACGACTTCGCCCTCTGGGCCACCGTCTACGGCTACTGCGCGCAATGGCGGCACGACGGCATCTTCGAGCAGCTCACCGGGCTGCCGCGGCGCCTGGTCCGCGAAAGGAGGGACGCAACAGCGGACCGTCGGCCTGCGTACTGGACTCCCGCCACTCCCTACGCATCAGGCCGGGACGCGGGAATCAGGCGCATGCCGAGCCGCTGTACCCGGTAGATGCGGCGGCCGTCGACCCACAGCCAGCCGTCGGCGAGAGCGTACCGGCCTTGGTGGTCCGTGCCATCCTCGACGACGTCGATGCCGACCGTCACGATCCCGTCGGTCGGCACGACCTGGCCCCGGTAGCGCCAGGTGAACTCCTTGTCCGTCAGTGGCTGGAGAGCGCCTGCCGCGATGTCCTCCGCGGGGGCCGTGTCCAGCAGGCGGTACTGGAGGAGCTGGGCCATGGCCTCCACCCCGAGGGAGCCGGACTGCACCGGGTCCGTGAAGAAGTGGGCCTTGAAGTACCAGGCGCCGGGGTCGACGGGCTTCTCGGCTCGCAGCCGGCCCAGGCCCGCGGGACCACCGTCCGGCCAGTAGCCGGTGACCCGGTCCAGCATGCGCAGCATGGGGCCGGGCAACCGTGCGCCCGTGCCGGGGCGTTCGGCCGTCAGGTCGGCGACCGTCTCACAGGGCGCCGCCCACTGGGCACGCTCCTCGCTGTCCGGGGGAAGGCCGGCCTGATGCTCGAGTGCCGTCTGGGGAAAGAAGCCGAAGGACGACGTCACCGTCAGCAGGGGCATACCGTCGGCCTCGCAGTCGACGGTGAAGGAGACGATGGTGATGTCCCCGTGCCGGACGGAGCCGGTGAGTTCCACCCGGGTACGCAAGGTCCGGGCGTCCGGTCCCACTTGCCGGTGTAGGCGAGCGGTGCCATCGAGGTTGCGGAAGACGGAGCGGGGGCCGTCGGCCAGGGAGGGATCGGCGGTGCGTACCGCCAGCCAGCCGCAGGGTTGCAGCACGACTTCCATCAGCGCCGTCCAGGGCATCACGGCGCTGCCGTTCTGTTCGAAGTACCAGACCTCCGGCGGCACGTCGTACTCCGCGACGATGGCGCTGCCGGGCCGCGGATCGGCGCGAGCCGCGTCGAGGGACACGATCCGGCTCATGAAGTGGTAGGGCGGACCGGGCAGTCGGATCGAGGTCGCCGACTGTTCCATGGCCGCCGCCCACGGCCCGAAGGCATGGCCGGGACGCCCCCAGGCACACGCGAGCAGTGACGGGTAGCCGAAGGCGAAGCCGTCCTCCGTCGCGACCGGCCGGGGTTCACGGTGTCCCACCAGGCCGCCCAGCAGCCGGGGTTCGAGGCACACGCCAGTCGTCTGTTCGCGGTGCGGACCCAGGTCCCGCCAGTGCTCCAACGGGGTGTCCCGCACCAGACGCACCGCCATGCCCTGGCCGTGGAACGCGTTGACCCCGTCCACGCTGACCATGACCTCCGCGTACAGCACGGGGTCCGGTCCTGTGCTCAGGCCGGTGACGTGGACCTCGTAGACCAGGCGCCGGCTCGCCGGGGTCGCCTGGCCCCGGCAGCGGAACCGGCCGGTGAGGCCAGGCAGGGGCTCGAAGCGTGCGCCGTCGCGGTCGATGGTCAGTCCGAGCGCGGCGAGATGGAAGGCCATTGCCTGTTGTGCGCCGTGGCTCATCAGGGTGCCGGGCAGGACGGGGTCGTCCTTGAAGTGGCCGTCGAAGTACCAGCCGTCCGGACGCAGTCGTGTCTCGGCGCGCAGGTAGCCGCGTCCGAAGGCGCCTCCGGCCGGTTCGAAGGCGGTGACTTCGTCGATCAGCAGGAGGCGTCCGCCGTCGATGCGGGGGGTCCGCACGTGGGCCCGAGTGGCTTTCCAGGCGGGGCCGAAGCAGTCGTGGGGCCGTCCGCCGGCGAAGGCCCGTACGGCCTCCGCGTCGAACCGGTCGGCGTCGGCGGGTGGTGCGACCGGTTCGAAGGGCAGACCACGGCAGAGGGTCGCGTCGGGCTCCCACGGGATTCCCCGTGCCGCCGCGAGTTCGGTGTCGGTGAAGAATCCGGCCTGCCCGTTGCGGATGCTCACGATGCGCTCGTCGCCGACGAAGCAGTCGGAGTGGAAGAAGAACAGCCGGGTGCCCTCGTGCTCCGCGTGTCCGTCGATGCGGATCTCGTAGCGCAGGGTCTGCCCCATGCGGGGTGCGCTGCCGTGGTAGGTGGCCGAGCAGCCGAGCAGCCGGTAGACGCGCTCGCCCCGGTTGAGAAGGTCGATGCCCAGCCAGCTGATGAGGAGCAGGTCGGCCTGGCCGGCTTCGATCAGCAGGCCGGCGGGGACCCGCCCGGTGTGGTCGAGGAACCAGGAGTCGGGCCCGAGGTCGGTTTCCGTCCAGATGGTGCCGCGCCCCATGGAGCCCGGTGCCGCGTCGATGCCCGTGACGCGGTCGACCAGGAGCAGGGGCGGCGCGGGAAGCCGGGTCTGGTGCCGGTAGCCGTCCTGGGCGGTGAACAACGGGCCGAAGAGCTCGGAGACCGGCCCGACTGCCAGGCGTTCCAGCTCCGCCCGGCCGAACTTCGGTCCGGGCAGGGCGGGGGGCGGCGGGGATGGCGGGTCTGCCGGGGGCACGGCGCCGGGCATCGGGGCAGCCCGCGGCGGCGGAGGTGCCGTACGAGCCGGGAAGCGCGTCGGCAGCTGTTGTCCGCGCAGGTAACGCTGGTGAAGGGCGGTTTGCTCCGTCACATACAGCCGGTGCAGGGCGGTGACCCGATTCCGGTACCGCACGGCGGCGGCATGGACGTTTCCGGGTTCCGGTGAGTCGGGCGGCGACGTCGTCGGCCCGGCCGTCTCTCGACCGTCGGCCGGGAAAGCGGAGGGGGCGGTGGGCGGGGCAGGCGCCGTGCCCATCATGGTGACGAGTGCGTCCGGTACGGGCAGTCGGACGGCCGGAGGGTGGGAGGGCACTCGCAGCGTCCGGTCCGGCTCCCGCCCGGCGCGGTCACCGTCCTCCGGGCCGAGCAGGCGCAGCAGCGGTGCCGGGTCGCACAGTCCGGCTTGCGTCAAGCGCTGTACCGAGCGGCGCAGCCGGTCCAGAGCCCTCCCGCCGGGTGTGTCGAGCGCCACGGCCAGGTGTTCCCGGCCGGCCAGGATGCGGCCGATCCAGTCAGTGCACTGGGAGCCGGGGCCATGTTCGACGAAGACGCGGACGCCGTCCGCGTACGCCCGCTCGATCACCGCCGTGAAGTCGATGGTTCCCATGGCCTCCTCCGTGATGGTGTCGGCCACATTCTCCTCGGTGGGCAGATACGGCTCGGCGGTGTCGCCGCGGTAGAGGCGGAGGCCCGGAATCGGCACCGTGCGCCGCAGGTGGAGCCGGTGCCAGGATTCGCGGACGGTCTCCAGATCCGGGGCGTGGGCGGCGATGTCGTAGTCGATGCGGACCGCCTGATGAGGGAAATGCTCGCGCACCAGGGCGACGCAGGCGGTTTCCTCCCCGCCGATGACACAGACGCCGGGGGCGTTGACCGCCATGAGGTGGACGGCCGGTTCGCGGGCGACAGCCTCGCGCACGTGCGCCAGCGGCCCGGTGACCAGATAGTTCCGCCAGCGGTGCCCGGTGATGCCACGGGCCTGCCAGGCCCGCCGGACGGCGCGGAACTCGCCCGTCACCTCGTGCGTGAACAGCTCGCTGTGCCGGGCGTCCTCGATCAGGTCCGCAGCGTCGGGCCACACGCCGAGGGCGACCATCGCGGAGGTCTCGCCCGAGGAGTATCCGATGGCCGCGTCGGGCCGCAGGCCGAGCACGTGCCGGGTGATCGCCGTGTGCAGCGCCGCCAGGCGGGTGGCGGACCAGATCCGGTCGAGCGCTCCGTCGGCGGCGAAGCCCGACGGGGACAAGGGAGCCTCCTCGAGGTCGCAGCGCTGCCGGACGGACTCGACCAGATCCGGCAGGGCGAGGGCCAGTTCCCGGCCCATGTGCGGGTAGGAGGCGGAGCCGTTGGTATACACGAAGGCGACCTGTGGGCGGCCCCGGACGAGCACGGGTGCGGGCGGGGCCTGCAACCTGACGCGTCGCTGCGGGCCGCGCAGGACCGGCACGACGATTTCCGCCGTGCGCAACCGTGGGTCCAGTCCGGCGCACCGCCCCGGCCAGGGCCGGATGCCGTGGCGCAGGGAGGCCACGGCGACGGCGACGGCGAGCAGGCCGGCTGCGGCGTGGGGGGTGCCGAAGAGTGCGGAGACGGTGCAGCGGTCCTGCTCGCCGTCCAGGGGGACAGTGCTCACCCGGAGGTCCGGCGGGCCGCCGTCGGTCTCGTCCAGGAGCGCCAGCGGAGGCTCTCCCGCCCGCTCGGCGTCCGGCAGACGCTTGAGGACCAGGGCAACCGCGGCGTCCCCCGGTTCCGGGTCCGCGCCGAGGTCCCGCAGGGCGGCCCGGTGCACCGGGTCGTGCGCGAGGTCGGCGGCTGCCACGAGCACGGCGTCGGCCTCGCCGGTGCGCAGGAGGCGAGCGGCCAGGGAGAGGGCGACGGTGCCTGAGTCCTCTTCGGCGGATACAGTGAACCCCGGCCCGGTGAGGTTGAGTTGGCTGTTGATCCGGTTCGCCGCGATGTTCATCATGGCGCCCACCACCCCCGCCGGGGTGCCGGGAGAGGCGAACGCGTCCCGCAGCCCGGACGGCGGACCGGCCGGGGCCGGCAGCCCGGAGCGCCGCCAGATCTCGTCGATGCGCCGCCGCGCCATGTGCCGTGCCACTTGCGGATCGACGCCGGCCCCGACGACGACGGCCGTGTGCGGGGCCGGCAGGGTGACGTCGCGGGCCGCCTCGCGTGCGACGTCGAGGGCGAGCAGCTGCTGAGGCAGGGCCTCGCGCAGGTCCAGTGGCGGGAAATGCAGCCCGTCCAGGGCGAGTTCGGCTGTCTCGCGCGCTTCTTTGTGCGGCTGTCCGGTGCACAGTGCGGCGACGAGATCGTCGGTACCGCCGTTCCGACCGACCCGGGCGGCGAGCGCGACCACGGCGACGGGGGTGTCGCGTCGCGGCGGAGCGGGGGCGGGAACGGGCAGGAGCGGTGCGGCACGCGTGTCCCAGGCGTCGAGGACGAGATGGGCGTTGGTGCCGCCGAAGCCGAAGGAGCTCACCGCGGCCCTGCGGGGGGCGGTCCAGTCCTCGTGGTCGGTGACGAGCCGGAGAGGGTGTTCCTCCAGTACCGTGGGGGTGCCGTCGTGCGGGGTCGCGGGCCGGACCCCAGAACCCAGTGCACCGATCGCCTTGAGCAACGCGGCCGAGCCCGAAGCGGTCAGCAGATGACCGACGTTGGCCTTCACCGACCCCACCGGCAGAGCGGGATGGGCGGCGAAGACCCGGCCTGTCGCGTGGGCCTCGACGGCGTCGCCGACGACGGTTCCGGTGGCGTGGCACTCCAGCAGCCCCACCGACTCCGGAGGCACCCCGGCCGAGGCGTAGGCCGCGCGCATGGCACGTTCCTGGCCGGCGGCGTCGGGAGCGATCAGCCCGGCGGCCCGGCCGTCGTTGCCGAGCCCGATGCCGCGCACGACCGCGAGCACCGGCCGGTCCTGGGACAGGGCGTCGCTCAGCCGCATGAGGGCGAAGAGGACGGCGCCCTCGGCCGGGACCAGGCCGTCGGCCTCACGGTGGAACGGCCTGCTGCGCCCGGTCGGGCTGAGCACGCCCATGGTGGCGAAACCGCGGTGGATGAGCTGGGAGTCGGAGCAGCTCACCGCGCCCGCCAGCATCAGGTCCGCGGACAGGTCCTGGAGCCGGTCGCAGGCCAGCTTGACCGCGTACAGCGACGTGGCGCATGCCGCGTCCAGGGCGTACGCGCCACCGTGCAGTCCCAGCGCGCGGGCCGCGAGCAGGGCGGGCAACCCGGAGGAGAAGCGGTTGAGGGCATCAGGGCGGGGCGCCACCGTCTCCAGCAGGGCGTCCCGCACCCGGGTGTCCTGGACGGAGAGCCATACGTGCTCGGCATGGCGGACGGCGGCGGTGCTGGGGTACGAGAGATTGCCGATCACCAGGCCCGCGCGCGGCGGCACCGCAGCGGAGTGCCCCGCCTCGTCGAGGGCTTGCCGGCCGGCGTACAGGGTCCACTGGAAGAGCGGGTCCAGACGCAGGATCTCGGCACGGTCGAGGCCGTACCCGGAAGGGTCGAAGACGTCGTCGAAGCCGCGCACGTACCCGCCGACGCCGGTGACTCGGTGACTCGGGTGCCCGGTCGGGGGGGCTGCCGCGCCGTCCCGGGGGAATCCCCACCTGTCCCGGGGGGCGGGGCCGAGGCTGATCCGGCGCGCGAGGAGGTTCGCCCAGAACTGCTGTGGGTTCAGCGCGCCCGGCAGTACGAGGCCGCGCCCCACGACGGCGACGGGTTCGAAGGACATCCGCGCTCACCCCTCGCGTTCCTGGTCCACTGCCGTGGAATCGGGCCTGCGGACCAGCTCCACATCGAGCAGATCCGCGAAGGGGGCGCCGTCCCCCTCGGTCAGCCGCACATGGCACCGGGCCATGGTGCCCTCGGCCCGCACCGGCAGGACCACGCACGTCACAGCCCCGCGCGCGGGGCCTCGTCGGTATGCGTGCAAGGTGCCGACGACCATGGGGAGAGTGGCGTGTCCCAGGGCCTCACGGGCCCAGAGCACGGCGATCTGGAGGCCGCCGTCGAGCGCGGCCGGGTCGCTGTGCCAGATGTCACCGGTCCAGCCCAGGTCGGTCACGCTGGCCAGCGTGCCGCGGGCGCCGTCCGGTCCCGCTGCTTCGAGGGACGTCACCGCGCGCATCATCGGGCCGTGGAAGAGCAGTTCACCGTCGTAGGGATCGGTCCGCCCCCAGGGCGGTAGATCACCCGCGGGTTCCGGGAGACCGAGCGGTGCCGCGTCCGGCGCGGCGCCGCCGGTCTCGGCGCTTCCGGTGAAGTGCAAGGTGCCGGCCCGGCACAGTTCGAGGGAGAGCCTTGCGGGGTTTCCGGGCCCGAGCCGGCCACTGAGGGTGAACTCCGCGCCGTCATCGCCGTTCTCGCCCCAGGCAGCGGGCTGCACCGCCCGGACGTCCCGCAGTGTCATGGCTGTGGTGCCCGGGCTCCAGTTCCGGACCGCGCCGAGGAACCACTCCCCCGCCTGTGCGAGCGGCAGGATCGCCCTGCCGCCGACGACGTGATCGGCCAGATACGGGTGGGTCGCCCTGGAGACGCGCACGCGGGCGCGCTGGGGGTGGCGAAGACTGGCCGGCGGCAAGAAGCTCGGAGGGGCTTCGCGGGGCGGTGCGGCCATGAGCAGCACTCGGTGGTGCTCGTCCCGGCTCAGCTCCTCCACGAATGCCTCGGCACCGGTGTCGGCCGCCAGCAGGGGCACGCCGGTCGCGTCGAACCGGTCGGCCAGGGCAGAGGTGACCATCCCTGTCCGCCAGGGGCCCCAGTCCAGGGAAAGGACCCGGCAGCCCGGCCGGGCCGTCGCCTCGACGGCGGCGACATGGGCGAGCGTCTCGTTGGCCATGGCGTAGTCGCTCTGCCCGGCGTTGCCGAAGCAGCCGGCCACCGAGGAGAACAGGCAGACAGTGCGCACCGGGTCGGCGGCGGTCGCGTCCAGGAGAACGCGCAGCCCGGTGACCTTGGTGTCGAAGACCTGGTCGAAGTGTTCGTCGGTCTTGTCGGTGACGCGTTTGTCCGCCAGGACTCCGGCACCGTGGACGATGCCGGTCACCGGGCCCCATCGCGCCCGTACGGATTCCAGGGCGGAGTCCACGGCGTCGCGGTCCCGGACGTCGGCGGTCAGGTAGCGCACGGGCGAGCCGGCTTGCTCGATCGCGGCGAGGGTCGCCTTGATCTCCCGGACGGCGAGGATGTGGCGGGCTCGTCGGGTGAGGGCGAGCGGGGCGTCGGGGGCGTGCGCGGAGAGGGCCCGGACCAAGGTGGCCTCGTCGGCGTCGGCCGGCAGTCCCGGGGGTTCCTCGTCCAGCGCAGTACGGCCCAGCAGCGCCAGGTGTGGCCTGCGGGCCCGGGCGAGCGCGGTCAGCGCCGCGGCGGTGATCCCGCGGGCGCCGCCGGTGGCGACGAGGACATCGGCGGGGCCCGGTCCGCCGGACGCGGGGGCGGCCGGGTCGGCCGGGACCGCCAGCGTCGTCACCCGGCTGCCGTCGGCAGGCAGACCTGCCTCCATCAAGGGGCCACCTTCCAGCAGCTCGCCGGTCACCGCGTCGGCGACGGCGCGGGGCGACCGGCCCGATCGGGCGCAGTCGATGGCTTTCACCACTGCTTCGGGCCATTCGGCAGCGAGTGTGCGGACCAGGGCTGTCAGGCCGCCGAGCCACGCCCGCCCCCCATGGGTGCCCCGGAGGCCGAAGTCGCCGCCGGTGTCCTGTGCCGTGATGAACAGCCCGCCCTGGTCCGCGAATCGTGGGGCCACCAGCCGGGCCGCGCGGAAGGCCGCGCGTTGGACCTCCATCGCGGCCTCGGCGGTCAGGTCCTCGGCGAGACCGCCCAGCAGAAGCACGGCCCGGCTTTCCGGCGTCGGCTCCGCGACGGCTTCGGCGGGAACTCCCCGCTCACGCAGCCGTTCGACCACCGGTGTGGCGACGCCGGAGCCCCCGTCGACGACGTACAGGACGTGTTCCCCCAGGCCGGGCATCGCCAGCCCGCCGGGCGGGACGGGAACGGTACGCAATGCGTAACGCCCCAGGGCGGGCTGATCCGGGGCGGGGCCGGGAGGAAGCCCCGGCGCCGCGGCAGGGTCAGGAGCGGGCATGGGTGCGGCCGATTCCGGAACGGACGCCGTACCGCCCACCGTGCTCCGCCATCTGTCGAGGACCTGCCGGAGCGTCCGCAGGGACGCGAGTTCCATCGGGTCGCCCTGGATCTCGGGCAGGTCACCGGCCGCCCGTTGGCTCAGCACGGAGAGGATCTCCACGCGCTTGATGGAGTCGATCCCCAGATCCGCCTCCAGTTCCATGTCCAGGCCGAGCATCTCCTGTGGGTAGCCGGTCCTTTCGGCCACGACCGTCAGCAGCGCCTTCTCCAGCTGCCCCGCGTCGAGCGCCACCCTGTCCGGTCCGGCGACGGACCCATTGCTCTGCGGTGTCGCAGCCGACGGCGCCATGGGCGGGGCGGTCGTCGCGGGAGCCGCCCGGTCGTCCGGCTCGCGGGTCGGGGGCAGGGCGTCGGGTGCCGGAGGAGCGCCACCGTGCTGCTCGGGGACCGGCACCCAGGGCGACCCCGCAAGCGCCGCAAAGGACTTCTCGGACATCCGCAGGAAGGCCACATGGGCCTCGCTCATGGAGCGCAGGAAGACGGCATGGGCGTCGGCGGTCTGCCCGCGGGTGTCCTCGAGCATGGCCGACCAGCCGTCGTCCTCCACCGACGGCTGGGGAGGAGCCGCGTCCGGTGGAGGTACGGCGGCCGCCACGAGAGGCTCCGGAACGCCGGGCAGGGCGGGTGCGTGGGGCATCTCGGACACGGTCGATGCCGTCGGCTCGGCCCCGGCGGGCTGTGCGGGGCAGGAAGGCGGGGTGGCCGCCCGCCTCTTCCCGCCCGGGCCCGCCTGGTCCGCCGCAGCGGGCGGATAGCGCCGCCCGCGGTTGCCGCCGCTGATCGGTACGGTCATTCTCGGGCTCCGTTCCTGATCGGCGGGCGGTGTGGCGTAGTGGTTCCAGTAGGACGTGAAATCCATGGCGATCCCGTGCACGGCGAGCCGCGCCAGGGCGTCCTGGAACGCGGTCACGCCGTGCGTGCCGCGCCGGTCGAGGGGAACGGCCAGGTGAGGCCGGTCGCCGAGGATCTGGGCCACGAGCGAGGTGAGCACCGCGCCCGCGCCCGCCTCGACGAATGTGCGTACTCCGGCCTGGTACATGGCCTCGATCTGGTCGGCGAACCGCACGGGTTCGGTCAGGTGCCGTACCAGACGGGAGCGGGTCTCCTCGGCGTCGGCCGGGTACGGGGCAGCGTCGATGTTGGAGAGGACCACGGGCCCGGGGGGTGAGAGGACGGCCTCGGCCAAGGCTGCGGCGAACGGTTCAGCGGCGGCTGCGACGAGAGGACTGTGGAAGGCGGCGGACACGGCCGGCGACAGGGTGCCGATGCCCGCGTTCCTCATCCGCGCGGTCACGGCGGCGACCGCCTCGGCCGTGCCCGAGACGACCGTCTGGCGGGGGCCATTGGCGTTGGCGATCCACACGTCCGGTACGTCCGCCTCTGCCAGCGCTTCCAGCGTCTCGCGGTGGCCCGCGAGGACCACCAGCATCGTGCCCGGGGTCACGGCAGCCGCGTCACGCATCGCCCTGCCCCGGGCGAGGGAGAGGCACATCAGCGTGTGGGCGTCGTAGGCGCCCGCCGCGTGCAAGGCGATGAGTTCTCCGAGGCTGTGGCCGGCGACGCAGTCCGGCCGCAGGCCGAGCTCCTCCAATAGGGACAGCAGGGACAGGCTGTGCGCGGCCAGGGCGGGCTGTGCCCATTCGGTGCGTGTGAGCAGCTCCAGCTGCGCGGCCTGCTCCTCCTCCGATACGGGCGGAGGAAAGACCACGCGGTGCAGGGGCGTTTCGTCGGGCCCCACACCGCCCACCGCGTCCCAGACGGCCAAGGCCCCCGGGTGGTGGGCTGCCAGGTCGGCCCCCATGCCCACGTACTGCGACCCCTGCCCCGGGAACAACCAGGCCATTCGGCCCGGTTCGGTGCTCCCGGTACCCCAGTGCACCGCCGACGGCAGGCCCGGGCTCTGCCCGGCGTCCAGGGCCGCGGCGGCCAGGTCGAGCCGTTCGACGAGCTGATGGGTGTCGGTGGCCAGCACCGCGAGTCGCCGGGCGGCCCCGGGCCGGAACGCCTGTTGGCTGCGGTGCGCCAGTGCGGCGAGGCCGGGCCCGGGGAGGGCGCTCTCCGCCGCGCTCTGCCGCAGACCGGCCATGTGCCCGCGCAGTTCGTCGTCGGACTCGGCGGAGAGCAGGAGGAGTTCGGTCGGTGCGGTCCGCAGGCGCGGCCGGGTCCCGTCCGGTGCACCGGACGGGACCCGGTGCTCTTCCAGCGCGATGTGGAAGTTGCTGCCGCCGAAGCTGGAGACGGAGGCGCGCCGGGGCGGGCCGCCCGGCCGGACCCACGGCCGGGTCCGCGTGTTGAGATAGAACGAGTTGTTTCCCGCGCGCAGGGCGGGGTGCGGGCGTTCCGCGTTGATAGTGGGCGGCAGCACTTTGTGGTGCAGGGCGAGGACGGCTTTGAGGAGACCGACGGCTCCGGCAGCGCTCTTGGTGTGGCCGATCTGGGACTTGATCGACCCCAGTGCACACCACTGCGGGCCGGTCCGGCCGGACTCCCCGAACACCTCCTCCAGGGCGGCGAGTTCGACCAGGTCGCCCACTTTTGTTCCGGTGCCGTGCGCCTCGACGAGCTCCACGGTGCCGGGCGCGTAACCGGCTTCCCGGTAGGCCCGGCGCAGGGCCAGCGCCTGGCCCTGCGACCGGGGCGCGTAGATGGCCGATCCGCGCCCGTCCGAGGAGCTGCCCATG
This sequence comes from Streptomyces sp. NPDC020379, assembly GCF_044387105.1. Taxonomy (NCBI): domain Bacteria; kingdom Bacillati; phylum Actinomycetota; class Actinomycetes; order Kitasatosporales; family Streptomycetaceae; genus Streptomyces; species Streptomyces sp. NPDC020379. Next base: position 2,861 of record NZ_JBIRVR010000040.1, on the reverse strand, counting down.
CCGCGGATGACCGCATAGACGCCGTCCCCGGCGCGTTCGGCATCGGAGAGCCGTTTGAGGGCGAACATCACCACCGCCTCGCCGAGCATGGTGCCGTCGGCGTCCTCGGAGAACGGCCGGCACTCCTGGGCCGGGGAGAGCGCCGGGGTGGTGGTGAAGCAGCGGAACATGCCGATGTCGTTCGTCACGTCGATGCCACCGCTGATCACCAGGTCGGCGCGGTCCAGAGAGAGTTCATCGAGGGCGGTGGACAAGGCGGCCAGCGAACTAGCGCATGCCGCGTCGGTGGTGTGGTTGGTTCCGTGGAAGTCGAAGCGACTGGCGATGCGGCCGGCGACGACGTTGGAGAGCAGACCGGGAAAGGTGTCCTCGGTCGGTTCCGGGTAGTACGCCAGGATGCGGTCGCACGCCGCTTGGGCCTCTGCCTCGGACAGACCGTGTTCGCGCAGCGCCGCCAGCCAGACGGGCCGCTGGACCAGGGCGTTGGACTCCGTGAGGAGGCTCAGCGCGGACGTGCCGAGCACCACGGCGACACGATCGCGATCCGGCAGGGCGGCTCCGCCGTCCGCGGCGTCCCGGAGCACCTGGTCGGCGACCGTCAGCGCGAGCAGCTGCGCGCTGTCCGTCGACGCCAGGCTCTGCGGCGGGATGCCGTGGGCCATGGGGTCGAAGCCCACGGTGGGCAGGAAGGCCCCGCGTCGCACGTAGACCTTCTGCGGCGTGCCGGGGACGGGGTGGTAGTGGTCGTCGATCAGCCATCGGTCCGGCGGGATGTCGCGCATGAGGTTCCGTCGGCCGAGGATCAGCCGCCAGCTCTGTTCGACGTCGCGGGCATCCGGCAGCAGAGCTCCGAGGCCGACCACGGCGACGGGTACCCGGGCCGGGAGACGCTGGTCTGGCATGACGTGTGTGTCCTCGCGGTGGGGAGTGGATCGGGGACGGAGCGCGCGGCCGGGCCGACCGTGCCGGGGCTAGGCGAGCCGCCGGGGCCGGAAGTCGAAGACGGTGGCGGGCACGGCGACGCCGTGGCTGCGCAGTTGGTGGGCGCGGGTGATGGCGGCCGCGCCTTCGAGGAGGTTCAGCGCGATCTGGACCACGTCGCGCCGGGCGGGGTCGGCCAGGAAGCTGTCCGTCACCCAGCGGTTGAAGGCTCCCATGGCCGGACCGCACCAGATCTGGTAGTCGGCCCGGCGCTCGGTGTGCCCCGTGACCGCCCAGCGGCTCGACATGCCCAGGTACCAGCGGAAGACCAGGGCCATGCGGTGCCGGGGTTCCCGCTGCGCCCGCTCGGCCTGGGACGGGTCCCGTCGCTCCCAGAACAGCAGGGTCTCGCCCCAGACCGTCTCGAAAGGGGCTCGCAGGATGTCCTGCTCGACCCGGTCCCGTTGCCGCGGCGGGATGTCCTCCCAGCTCTCGTAGGCTTGGTAGAGCTCGTGGAGCCGGGCGGCGCGCGCGGCGAAGAGGGTTCCCCTGCGCAAGACTTGGAGCTTCACACCGAGTTCGAACATGTCGGCCGCCGGCGCCATGACCACGTCGGCGACATCGGCCTGCGCCAGCATCGCCTTGGCGTCGTCCGACAGGGCCGCCTCCCTGGCGGCCTGATTCACCGAGCCGGTGACCACGTATGCCGCGCCCAGGGCGAAGGCCCCGGCCACCGCGGCGGGTGTGCCCAGCCCGCCCGCCGCACCGACGCGCACGGCGCGGTCGTAGCCGTACGTGGCGGCCATGTCGTCCCGCAGGGCCAGCATGGCGGGCAGCAGGACCGCCAGCGGCCGGTTGTCGGTGTGACCCCCACTGTCCGCCTCGACGGTGATGTCCTCGGCGAGCGGCACACGTGCGGCCAGTTCGGCCTCCTCCGCGGACAGCCGCCCCTGTTCCGTGAGGAGGCGCAGCAGGGGCTCGGGCGCGGGGGACATGAAGGGCTCCGCGACCTCGGGCCGGGACACCTTGGCGAACAGCCGTGTCCCCCGCAGGATCCGGCCCTGCGGTCCACGGCGCAGGCCGCTGGCGGCGACCCGTACCACCGAGGGGGTCAGGGACATGAAGGCGGAGGCGGAGACGACCGGAACACAGTGGCGCAGTGCGATGTCGACGATCCGGTCCTCCAGCCCGGGCTCGCCGGGTGAATGGATCAGGTTGACGCCCCAGTTGGGCTTCCCGGCGAGCGCGGAGGCCAACTCGGCCACGGATCGCTCGACACGCTCCGGTTCAAGTCCGGCGGCTCCGAAGAAGCCGAGCATCCCGGCCCGGGCCATGGCGACCACCATGGCGCCGGTGGCGATGCCGTTGGCCATCTCTCCGGTGGCGTAGGGGAATCGCACGCCATGTGTTTCCCGGAACGACCGGTCTCCGAGCCACTCCGGGTAGAGCGGCGGCAGGGTACCCAGCAGGGGCAGACCGTGCCGGCCGACGGCGGCCGGGCCCGTGGAACCTCCGACGGCGAGCCCGATGTCTCCTGCCCCCGTCGGGGCGGCCACGAGGTGAACGGTTTCCCTGACGTCCGCGGCCAGACTCGCGATCTCCGTCGGCGAGCAGGCGGCCGGGCGATCCCCCGGATACCACAGGACTGGTGCGGTGCGGGGTGGAGCAGCAGTCGCCCGACTGGGAACGCTCACGGGCATCGGGAGGACGGGAAAGCTGGGCACGAGTTACTCATTCCCTATTTATAAATCTGTGCGTATCGCGAAATCCATCACTCACAAGAGTGGGGACCCCGCCTCTGGCCCACTTTTCGCGGTGCCCGTTTCCCGCTCACCAACCGCCTAATGCTCGATTCCTCTTTCGGTGGGTATATGTCCTGGTGACAGGTCGGTCTCGGGGGTGGGGTGCCGGGCGATGGTCTTACGGACACGGCAGGACAG
>NZ_JBIRVR010000039.1:0-36030 GCF_044387105.1 Streptomyces sp. NPDC020379 | reverse complement strand
GAGCGGCTCGCGAACATGGCCGTGCACCCACCGGGACCGAGAGGTCACAACCCTACTCGTGAGGGCTGCAGAAAGGATGGTCCCGTAATGAGCGAAGTATCGGTGACCGATGCCGCGGCGGCCGCCGCGGCTCCCCCGGACGCACTGGTCGTCCTGAACAGCGTCAACAAGCACTTCGGCGCCCTGCATGTCCTCCAGGACATCGATCTGTCCGTCGCGCGCGGTGAAGTCGTCGTGGTCATCGGGCCGTCGGGGTCCGGGAAGTCCACCCTGTGCCGCACGATCAACCGGCTGGAGACGACCGACTCCGGCTCGATCACCATCGACGGCCGGCCGCTGCCCCAGGAGGGCAAGGAGCTGGCGCGGCTGCGCGCCGACGTCGGCATGGTCTTCCAGTCCTTCAACCTCTTCGCCCACAAGACGGTGCTGGAGAACGTGACGCTGGGCCAGGTCAAGGTCCGCCGGACGGACCGGAAGACGGCCGAGAAGAAGGCGCGCGGCCTGCTCGACCGCGTGGGCGTGGGCGCCCAGGCCGACAAGTACCCCGCGCAGCTCTCCGGCGGCCAGCAGCAGCGCGTGGCGATCGCCCGCGCGCTCGCCATGGAGCCGAAGCTGATGCTCTTCGACGAGCCGACGTCGGCGCTCGACCCGGAGATGATCAACGAGGTGCTGGAGGTCATGCAGCAGCTCGCGCGGGACGGCATGACCATGATCGTCGTCACCCACGAGATGGGCTTCGCCCGGTCGGCGGCCAACCGCGTGGTCTTCATGGCGGACGGACGGATCGTCGAGGAGGCCCGGCCGGACCAGTTCTTCAGCAATCCGCGGAGCGACCGGGCGAAGGACTTCCTTTCGAAGATCCTCCACCACTGACCCGCGCCCGCCCCGTGCGCCTGACGTCCACTCACCGCACGCCCCCTCGCATCGGCCGCTGCGGCCCTCTCCCGCGGTGACCACGTCGGCGCCGCATTCCCTTACGACAACGCCCGCAGACGCAAAGGACGTTCACGATGAAGCTCCGCAAAACCGCCGCAGCGGCCACCGTGGTGCTGGCGCTCGCCGCGTCCGCCTGCGGCAAGTCCGGCAGCCCGGACGACAAGAACGACAAGGGCAACGGGCAGGTCACGCCGGCCGCCCCGGCCTACAAGGTGAACACCGCCGCGGACGTGAAGGGTTCGCCCGTCTTCGAGAAGATCAAGGGCAAGAAGATCACCATCGGCACCAAGGCCGACCAGCCCGGTCTCGGTTTCGAGAACCCCAGCACCAAGAAGCGATCCGGTTTCGACGTGGAGATAGCCCGGATGATCGCGGCGGACCTCGGCTTCGACGAGGACCACATCTCCTTCAAGACCATCCCCACCGAGGCCCGTGAGACACAGATCGCCACGGGCGGCGTCGATCTGTACGTCGGCACCTACACGATCAACGACGAGCGCAAGAAGCAGGTCGGCTTCGGCGGCCCGTACTACGTCGCCGGCCAGGACCTGCTGGTGAAGGCCGACAGCGGCATCAAGGGGCCGGACGACCTCAAGGGCAAGAAGGTCTGCTCCGCCGCTGGCTCCACACCGCTCAAGCGCATCAAGGAGGCCAAGTACGGCGTGGCCGAGGCCATGTCGCAGCAGGGCTACCAGCTGTGCGTGCAGCAGCTCGTGGGCGGCTCGGTGGACGCCGTCACCACGGACGACGCCATCCTCAAGGGCTACGCGGCGGAGAACAAGGGCGCGCTGAAGGTCGTCGGCAATCCGTTCTCCAAAGAGCCGTACGGCGTGGGTCTGAAGAAGGACGACAAGGCGCTGCGTGACGCCGTCGACGACGCCATCGAGGCCCATGAGAAGAACGGCGACTGGAAGAAGGCGTACGACGCCACGCTCGGCCTCTCCGGGATCCCGGCCTCGGCCCCGCCCGCGGTCGACCGCTACTGACCGGCGGCGGATCGGAGAGTTGACGTGAACGTTCTGTCGGACAACTTCGCGATGTTCCGCGAAGGCTTCGTCGGCACCGTGGAGCTGACCGTGCTCAGCGCGCTGCTCGCCCTGGTGGTGGGCGTGCTGATCGCGGCGTTCCGCGTCTCGCCCGTCCCCGCCCTGCGCATATTCGGCAGCACCTGGGTGACCCTGCTGCTCAACACTCCCCTGGTGCTGCTCTTCCTCGCCGTCACCCTGGGCCTCCCCGCGCTGGGCCTCAAGGGGTGGGACTCCTTCTGGCTCGCCGTCATGGCCCTGGGCGGCTATACCTCCGCCTTCGTCTGCGAGGCCGTCAGGTCGGGCATCAACGCCGTACCGGTGGGCCAGGCGGAGGCCGCCCGGTCCATCGGGATGACCTTCACCCAGACCCTCGGCCAGATCGTGCTGCCGCAGGCCACCCGGACGGCCGTCCCGCCGCTCGGCAGCCTGATGATCGCGCTCGCCAAGAACACCGCGATCGCGTCGAGCTTCAACGTGACCGAGCTGGGCTCCGTGCAGAAGACCCTCAACGCGGACTCGGGCTACAACATCTTCGTCATCTTCCTCTGGATCGCCATCTGTTACGTCATCATCACCTTCGCCATCAGCGGCCTGTGCCGGCTGCTGGAGAACCGGCTGGCGGTGTCCCGATGAGCGCGAGTGTCCTCTTCGACGTCCCCGGCCCCAAGGCGCGGGCCCGCAACCGGATCTACGGCGTCCTCTCCACCATCGCCGTCCTCGCGCTGATCGCCTTCGTCGTCTACCGGCTGGACGACAGCGGGCAGTTCCAGGGCGACCTGTGGAGCATCTACGAATACACCAGCACCCAGCGGCAGATCCTCGACGGCCTGCGGACGACCGTCGAGACCTTCGCGATCGCCGCGGCCCTGTCGGTCGTCCTCGGCGTGGTGCTGACGGCCGCCCGGCTGTCCGAACACAAGGCGGTGCGCTGGGCGGGCGTCGTGGCCGTCGAGGCGTTCCGCGCCATGCCGCTGCTCATCATGATCTTCCTGCTGTGGGCGGCCGTCTTCACCTCGGACCCGATGTGGGCGCTGGTCGTAGGGCTGACGCTCTACAACGGTTCGGTGCAGTCGGAGATCTTCCGCTCCGGGATCAACGCGCTGCCCAAGGGGCAGGGCGAGGCGGCGTACGCGCTGGGCCTGCGCAAGACGCAGGTGATGACGAACGTGCTCATCCCGCAGGCGGTCCGCACCATGCTGCCGTCGATCATCAGCCAGCTCGTGGTGACCCTCAAGGACACCTCGCTCGGCTACATCATCCTCTACGAGGAGCTGCTGTTCGTCGGCAAGCGGTTCGCGGAGCAGCGGCCGCCCGTGAACGGCGTCTACGCCTTCATCCCGATGGTGATCGTCTTCGGTTCGATCTACATCCTGCTGTGTCTGGCGCTGTCGTCCGTCGCGACGTGGGTCGAACGGCGCACAAAGCGCTCACGCAAGGGCACCCCGCCTCCGATGGCCGCGCCCGGCGCCGCCGTCCTGGCCGGTCCCGGCCTCGGCACGACGGGCGCCACCGGCGTGCCCGGCGCGGAAGGGCCCAAGGCCGGTCCATGACGGCGCGGGTGACGCCCCGTCGGCCGCGGTCGGCGACGGGGCGCGCCCGCACCGGCGCGCCGCGACAGGAGCGCTGATCACTTGACGCAAGCACCCGCAATGGGTTGCATACGTTCTGTGATCGAGCACCGTGTTCCCCCCGCCGGCCTCCGTGCGCACCGAGCGGTGCGCACGGCCGTGACGCACCGAGGAGCCCCCGGCGCGGCCGCGGGCGGTCTCGGGACGCAGGGAGCGGTGCCGTGGACCCGGTGATCGTCGTCGGGGCGGGACCGGTCGGCCTCACGCTCGCGCTCACCCTCGCCCGGCGCGAGGTCCGTGTCGTCGTCCTCGACGAGACCCCCGCCGACGGCGGAGGCGAGGAGGAGCGGCGCCCCGCCCGCACGGCCGTACTGCGCCCGGACACCGCCGAGACGCTGGAGCGCCTGGGGTGCTCCCTGGAGGACGGCACCCGGTGGACCGGCTGGCGAACCCTGCGCCGTCGCGCCGTGGTCGCCCAAGTGCCCCTCGCAGGGCCGCGCCGGGCCCCGGAGCCCGACGGCGCCGAGGAGGCCGCGGAAGGGGGCGTGACGGCCGTGGAGGAGGCCCTTGAGTCGTCTCCGTTGCACGTGCCTCAGCACGCGCTGACACGGGAGCTGCGGGCGGCGCTCGCCCGCGAGAGCGGCGTACGGATCGTCCGCGGCGGCCACCTGGACACCCTGCGGCAGGACTCCGCCGGAATCACGGCGCACACCCGGGGCGGCAACGGCGGTTACTGGCGCGGGAGTTATCTCGTCGGCTGCGACGGCGCCCGTTCGACCGTACGCAAATTGCTGGGCGCCCGCTTCCCGGGGCGTACGGCCGTCGAGCGGCACGCGGTCGCCGCTCTCCGCGCCGAACTGCCCTGGCCCGGAGAGGCGGTGCTGCACCGGTCACCGCCGCGCGGCGGTGAAGTGACGGCCCGTCCGCTGCCGGACGGCGTCTGGCGGCTCGACTGGCTGCTGCCGCCGGGCGGCGACCTGGTCACGCCCGACACCCTGCTCACGCTGATCCGCGACTCGCTGTCCACGTGGTGCGGCGAGGTGCCCCCGTACGAGCTCCTGGACACCGGCGTGCACGCGGTGCACCACCGGCTCACACGCCGCATGCGCACGGGGCGGGCCTTCCTCGCCGGCGACGCGGCCCATCTGCTCGGGGCGCTCGGCACGCAGGGACTCGACGAGGGGCTGCGGGACGCCGAGAACCTCGCCTGGAAGCTCGCCCTCGCCTGGCACCAAGGCGCCTCGGAGGCTTTGCTCGACAGCTATCAGACCGAACGCCGCGGGGCGATCGTGGCCCGGCTGCGCGCCGCCGACCGGGGCCTGACTGCGGTGCGGAGCGCGGGGGGGTGGCACACCGCTCGGCGCGCGCTGATGCCGGGCGCCGTGCGCGGCGGCGACGAGCTGCTCACCGACGGTCATCTCGGGCGTGGCGCGCTCGCCGCGCCCCCGGTCTACGACCGCACGCCCCTGGCACCGGCCGGCCCGCCCGCGAGCTCTGTCACGGTGGCCACCGCTCCCGGCGATCCGGTCGAGGATGTTCCGGTCACCGCGCCGGACGGTTCGGTCGTCGGGCTCCGGGACCGGCTGGGCGGCGATCTGCTGGTGGTCCTCGTCGCGCCCGGCACGGGCGTGTGGGAGCGGCGGCACTGGCTCGGTGCCGGACTCATGCCGGGGCTGGCGGCGGCGATCGGCGCGCTGCCCATGCCGGCCGAACTGCTGGTGGCCGAGGCGTATCCGGGAGCGGCCGCGCACACCGTGCTGATGGTGCGTCCGGACGGGCACCTGGTCTCGGCGATGGCGGGGGTGCGGCCCGCCGAGCTGTACGCCTGCGCGGACGCCGTACGGGGCGGGTCGCCGGCACCGCGCGGACAGGCCCCGGGGAGCGAGGGGCCGGAAGGAGCCGGCTCCGGGGAAGGCGCCGGGCTCGCCGGTGAGCCCGATGGAACGCCCAGTGAGGCCACGGCCAACCGTTGACCCGCTCCTGCGGCCGTGGTTGACTACGGAACGTGACTGACAGTGGCGCGCGTTTCTGGCGGAGGGTCCATCTCGACCTCGTCCGCTACGCGGGCTGTGTCTGTCGTCCGTCCTGCTGATCCGCTTCCTCTTCGCGTGGCCACACCGAGTGCTGCCGCGCGCTCCTTCGCGATCACTCAGGACGGTCTTCTGTGTTTCTTCCGCTGCCCGTACCCGTGCCGTCGGCCCGGCACACCTCAGCCGTCGTTGCCCCCGCGGCCACGTCCGCGGCGCCCTCCGCGGCCGAACTCTTCGACTTCGCCCGCACGACGGCCGCCGACACCGCGCTGGTCGCCTCGCTCCCGCTCGACCCCGAGGGCCGCACCTGGATGCGGCTGCCGGGGCCTGGCGGCAGCGAGGCATGGCTGATCGGCTGGCCGCCGGGGGCCGGCACCGGCTGGCACGACCACGGCGGTTCGCACGGCGCCTTCGCGACGGCCGCCGGCGGGCTGACCGAGCAGTCGCTCACCGCCCAACTGCCCACGGAGGGCTGGAAGGTGCTGGAACTGGCCGACGGCGTCGACCGCGAACGGCAGCTCTCCGAGGGGCAGGGCCGGGCCTTCGGCCCGCACCATGTGCACCAGGTGTTCAACGCCTCGCGGACCGGGCACGCGGTCTCCGTGCACGCCTACCACCCGCCGCTGCCGATGATGCGGCGCTACAGCCGCACCGGGCGGGTGCTGCGGCTGGAGCAGGTCGAGTGGCCGAAGGAGTGGGCATGAGGGTCGAGGAGTTGCTGGCCACCGCCCGTGCGGGCCTGGACCGGCTCGGCCCCGTGGAGGCGGCCGCGGTCCAGGCCGATGGCGGGCTGCTGGTCGACATCCGCTACGCGGCACTGCGGGAGCGTGACGGGCTCGTCCCCGGGGCGCTGGTCGTGGAGCGCAATGAACTGGAGTGGCGGCTCGACCCGTTGAGCGAACACCGGGCGGCGGAGGTCACAGGGCACGATCTCCGCGTGGTCGTGTTCTGCGACGAGGGCTATGCCTCCAGTCTCGCCGCGGCGTCCCTGCGCCTGCTGGGCCTTCACCACGCCACGGACCTGGCCGGAGGCTTCCAGGCATGGCGGGCAGCGGGGCTCCCGGTGCGTCACTGACGGAGCGAGGCGGGCGGGGAGGCCGGGCCCGGGCGCTTCATGCACGCCGGCGGGGGTGGATGAGGTCCGCGGTCGGAACCGGGGGCCACGTTCGCCCCATGGCACGAGATCAGGCCGGGGCCGGGGCGGGGGCAGCCGGAGCCGGGATGCTTCGTGCACCACTCGCGGCGCGAGGCCGAGCCGGAGCCGGGCCTCGGACGGTCGCCACCGGACGCCTTGTGCGACCCACGCACGGCACGAGGCCCAACCGCCGGAGCCGGGCCGGAGGCGGTCGGAACAGGGCACTTCCGTGCCGCCCGGGCTCCACCGGGCTCAGGCGTCCGGCAGATAGTGCTCCAGCAGCTCCGCTTCCTCGCCTTCCTCCTCCAGGGCCCGGCGCACCACGCGCAGGGCCAGGCCCTCCGCGTACCCCTTGCGGGCCAGCATCCCGGCGAGGCGGCGCAGCCGCTTCTCCCGGTCCAGGCCGCGCGTGGCCCGCAGCTTGCGCTCGACGAGCTCACGCGCCGTGCGCTCCTCCTGCTCGGAGTCGAGCTGCCCGACCGCTTCGTCGATCACCGCGGAATCCACCCCCTTGGTGCGCAGCTCACGCGCCAGGGCCCGGCGGGCGAGCCCCCGGCCGTGGTGCCGGGACTCCACCCACGCGCCGGCGAACGCCGCGTCGTCGATCAGGCCCACGTCCTCGAAGCGGGCCAGCACCTCTTCCGCCACCTCGGCCGGGATCCCCCGCTTGGCGAGCGCGTCCGCGAGCTGCTTACGGGTGCGCGGGGATCCGGTGAGCAGGCGCAGACAGATCGCCCGCGCCTGCTCCTCCGGCCGTGGTGGTGTCCCGTCCCCGGCCCTCGACGAGGAGGGGGCACCGCCACCGGTCCGGTCGTCCGTACCCGTCTCCGGCAGGTCTTCGGCCTCCGGCCTCGGGTACTCCGATCGCCGTGTCACGGGATCAGCTCTTGGCGGACGTGGCCTTGGCCGCCTTGCCCGTGGACTTCGCCGGGGCCGGGACCGACTTGGCCGGCTCGGCCGTGCCCGCCGCGTCCGCGCCGGGCTCGCCCGCCGGGGCCTCGGGCTTGGGGCCGACGCCCAGCTTCTCCTTGATCTTCTTCTCGATCTCGTTGGCGAGGTCGGGGTTGTCCTTGAGGAAGTTGCGGGCGTTCTCCTTGCCCTGGCCCAGCTGGTCGCCCTCGTACGTGTACCAGGCGCCGGCCTTGCGGACGAAGCCGTGCTCCACGCCCATGTCGATCAGGCCGCCCTCGCGGCTGATGCCCTGGCCGTAGAGGATGTCGAACTCGGCCTGCTTGAAGGGCGGCGAGACCTTGTTCTTGACGACCTTGACACGGGTGCGGTTGCCGACGGCCTCGGTGCCGTCCTTGAGGGTCTCGATGCGGCGGATGTCCAGGCGCACCGAGGCGTAGAACTTCAGGGCCCGGCCACCGGTCGTCGTCTCCGGCGAGCCGAACATGACGCCGATCTTCTCGCGGAGCTGGTTGATGAAGATCGCGGTGGTCTTCGACTGGTTGAGCGCGCTGGTGATCTTGCGGAGCGCCTGGCTCATCAGGCGCGCCTGGAGGCCGACGTGGGAGTCGCCCATCTCGCCCTCGATCTCCGCGCGCGGCACGAGCGCGGCGACGGAGTCGATGACGATCAGGTCGAGGGCGCCGGAGCGGACCAGCATGTCCACGATCTCCAGCGCCTGCTCGCCGGTGTCCGGCTGGGAGAGGATGAGGTTGTCGGTGTCGACGCCCAGCGCCCTGGCGTACTCCGGGTCGAGCGCGTGCTCCGCGTCGACGAAGGCGACGGTGCCGCCGGCCTTCTGGGCGTTGGCCACGGCGTGCAGGGTGAGGGTGGTCTTACCGGAGGACTCCGGTCCGTACACCTCCACGACACGGCCGCGGGGCAGCCCGCCGACGCCGAGGGCGACGTCGAGCGCGGTCGACCCGGTGGGGATGACCTCGATGGGCTCGTTCGGCCGGTCGCCGAGGCGCATCACGGCGCCCTTGCCGAATTGCCGTTCAATCTGTGCGAGCGCGGCGTCCAGCGCCTTCTCGCGGTCGGTGCCTGCCATGGGTTCCACCCGGTTTGCTTGAGTCGATCGCTTCACGTCAACGACGCTAACGCCTGCCACTGACAATGGGCCCGGGCGTCCCCCCTGGCCTGTGGATAACTCGTCTCCCAGAAGGCCCGGAACATCCATAAGAATGGATGTTCGATTTCGGTGTCAAGCGCACCACGCCGCCCCTGTCACCGCTCGCGCAGCGCCCGCAGCAGCCGGGCCAGGGCCGAGGTGCGCGGCCCGTCGTCCGCGCGCCGGCCGTGCACCCGCGGGTCGTCGGTGACGTCGTACCGCTTCACGTAGGTCCCCAGGAAAGCCTGGAGCGTCGCGGTCGCCGGGATGGCGATCAGCGCGCCCACCGCGCCGAGCAGCGCGGTGCCCGCGATCACCGACCCGAAGGCGACGGCCGGGTGGATGTCCACGGTCCTGGCGGTGATTCGGGGCTGGAGCACATAGTTCTCGAACTGCTGGTAGACCACGACGAAGCCGAGCACCCAGACCGCGTACCAGGGGTCCACGGTAAAGGCGATCAGCATCGGCAGGGCGCCCGCCAGATAGGTGCCGATGGTGGGGATGAACTGGGAGACGAAGCCGACCCAGATCGCGAGTGCCGGGGCGTAGGGCACGCCCAGGATCTCCAGCAGCACGTAGTGCGCGATGCCGGAGACCAGCGCCATCAGGGCGCGCGAGTAGAGATACCCGCCGGTCTTCGCCACCGCGAGCTCCCAGGCGCGCAGCACTTCCGCCTGCCGGTTCGGCGGCAGGACGGAGCACAGGGCGCGGCGCAGCCGGGGACCGTCGGCCGCGAAGTAGAACGAGAACAGCACCACGGTCAGCAGCTGGAACAGCCCGCCGAGGACGGTGGCGGAGATGTCCAGCACGCCGCCCGCGCTGTTCTTCACGTACTTCTGGAGCCAGTCCGAGTGCAGCACGGACCGCTGGATCTCCACCCGGGAGAAGTCGGTGCGGAACGTCCGGTTGACCCAGCCGATCACGGAGTCCACGTACGCGGGGAAGTTCTCCACCATCGTCGTGATCTGGTCGGCGAGCATCGAGCCGAGCAGGGCGAAGAAGCCCGCGACGGCGACGGCGATCCCCAGGAGGACCAGGCCGGTCGCGAGCCCGCGCCGCATGCCGCGCGCGGACAGCCGCGCCACGGCCGGCTCGACCGCCAGGGCGAGGAAGAACGCGATCAGGATGTTGATCAGCAGGCCGACGAGCTGGTGGAAGGCCCAGCTCGCCAGCTGGAAGCAGGCGATGAGGGCGAGCGCCACCACCATCGCCCGGGGCAGCCAGCGCGGCATGCGGGCGTCGGCGTCGGGCCTGGGGTGCGGATCCGCTTCCGGAGCGATGTCATCTGCTGCCACGGGGCAAGTGTGGCCTATAGGGCGAATCGCCCCGCGTGGTCAGCGCCGGTCGTCGGGGATCTCCAGTGCTCTGCACACCCCGCGCCAGACGTCCTTGGCGTTCCAGCCGGCGTCCAGCGCCTCGTGCACGGTCCTCCCGCCGAGTTCGGACATCACATGATCGCGCGCGAAGGAGTCGGCGTACGCCGCGCCGAAATAATCCGCCATCCGCTGCCAGAAGACCGTCAACCGCATGCGACCAGTATCCCGCCCCTGAGAGTGCAGCCGGGCACGAGCCGCTGACCGGCGGCGCATTCCCCCCCTACGGTCGGACCATGGCCCGATCCGGAGCATCCCCCGTAGCCCGTGCCGAGCAGTTCATCTGGCTGACCGCCCGCGTCCTCGAGCAGCGAAGATTCGCGTTCCACTTCCTCGACGGCGGGCCCGACGCCGTCGAGGCCGCCCTCACCGCCTACGTGGGGGACGACGGGGGGTACAGCTACGCCCTGGAGCCCGACCTGCGCGGGCCGGTGAGCCAGCCGCTGCACACCGCGCACGCGCTCCATGTGCTCGACGAGATCGGCCGCTGCGGCGACCGGCGCGTCGAGCGCGTCTGCCGCTATCTGACGGCCGTCTCCACCCCGGACGGCGCCCTGCCCGCCCTGCACCCCTCACTGCGCGGCTATCCCACGGCGCCGTGGATCCCGGTGGTCGACGACCCTCCGAGCGATCTCCTCGCGACCGGCCCCGTGGTGGGGCTGCTGCACCGCAACGAGGTGTGGCACGCGTGGCTGTTCCGGGCCACCGACTTCTGCTGGGCCTCCGTCGAGTCCCTGTGCGCCGGCGCGAAGACCCACCCGTACGAGGTCGAAGCGGCCGTGGCCTTCCTGGACGGTGCCCCCGACCGTCCGCGCGCCGAGGCGGCGGCGGAGCGGCTGGGCCTGGTGGTCCGGGAACAGGGGCTCGCGCTCCTCGACCCCGAGCGGGCGGCGGAAACCGCTGTCCCCGACGGCTACGCCCCGGGCGAGCACCACTTCGCGTACGACTTCGCCCGGACTCCGGGGTCCCTGGCCCGCCGCTGGTTCTCCGACAGCGAACTGGACCGGTCGCTGGACTTCCTCTCCACTGCCCAGGAGGAGGACGGCGGCTGGCCGATCCGGTGGCGGGAGTGGGCGCCGGGCACGAGGCTGGAGTCCCGGCCGATGGTGACCATCTCCGCGCTGCTGACCCTGCGCGCCTACGGCCGGATGTCGTGACGCGGTCTTCGCTCCCGCTCGCCCCACGGCAGCGCTGAGCTGCGGATTCGGCCCATTGTCAGTGGTGCGGTGCACGATGGTGGGCATGGCGGACGAGAGTGCGGCCGGCCGAGCGGCCGAAGCGGTGGGCGACCCGGCGGAGGCCCTCGCGGGGTTCTCCCCCGCGACACGCGCCTGGTTCACAGGGGCGTTCACGGCGCCCACGACGGCGCAGAGCGGTGCCTGGCGGGCGATCGGCGAGGGTTCCGACGTGCTCGTGGTGGCCCCGACGGGCTCCGGCAAGACGCTGGCCGCCTTCCTCGCCTCACTCGACCGGCTGGCGAGCACGCCGCCGCCCGCGGAGCCGAAGAAGCGCTGCCGGGTGCTCTACGTGTCCCCGCTCAAGGCCCTCGCCGTCGACGTCGAGCGGAATCTGCGCAGTCCGCTCACGGGGATCCGGCAGGAGTCCGTCCGGCTGGGCGTGCCCGAGCCGGAGATCCGGGTGGGCATCCGCTCCGGTGACACCCCGGCCACCGAGCGGCGGGCGATGGTCAACAGGCCGCCGGACATCCTGATCACCACCCCCGAGTCGCTGTTCCTGATGCTCACGTCCGCCGCGCGGGACGCCCTCGCCGGGGTGGAGACGGTCATCCTGGACGAGGTGCACGCGGTCGCGGGCACCAAGCGCGGCGCGCACTTGGCCCTGTCCCTGGAGCGCCTCGACACCCTCCTGCCTCGTCCCGCCCGGCGCATCGGCCTGTCCGCGACGGTCCGGCCGGTCGACGAGGTGGCCCGCTATCTCTCGCCGCAGCGCAGGGTGGAGATCGTCCAGCCGCCGTCCGGCAAGGAGTTCGACCTCTCGGTGGTCGTCCCGGTGGAGGATCTCGGAGAGCTGGGCGGTTCACCCGCCCAGGAGGGCGGCGACGGCAGGGAGAAGGCGTCGATCTGGCCCCACGTCGAGGAGCGTATCGCCGACCTCGTCCAGGCACACCGCTCGACCATCGTCTTCGCCAACTCCCGCCGCCTGGCCGAGCGGTTGTGCAACCGGCTCAACGAGATCGCCTACGAGCGCGCCACGGGCGAACCCCTGCCCGAGCACCACTCCCCGGCCGAGCTGATGGCCGAGTCCGGTGCCGCCAAGGGCGCGCCCCCGCTGCTCGCCCGCGCGCACCACGGCTCGGTCTCCAAGGAGCAGCGGGCGCTGGTGGAGGAGGACCTCAAGGCGGGCCGCCTCCCCGCCGTCGTCGCCACGTCCAGCCTGGAGCTGGGCATCGACATGGGCGCGGTCGACCTGGTCGTGCAGGTCGAGTCCCCGCCGTCGGTCGCCTCCGGCCTCCAGCGGGTCGGCCGGGCCGGGCACCAGGTCGGCGCGGTCTCCACCGGCGTGGTCTTCCCGAAGTACCGGGGCGATCTGGTGCAGGCGGCCGTGGTGACGGAGCGGATGCGCGAGGGGGCCATCGAGTCGCTGCGCGTCCCCGCCAATCCACTGGACGTGCTGGCCCAGCAGATCGTCGCCATGGTGTCCATGGACACCTGGGACGTGCGGGAGCTGCTGGCCGTGGTCCGGCGGGCGGCTCCCTTCGCCGCCCTGCCCGAATCCGCCTATACGTCGGTGCTGGACATGCTCGCCGGGCGCTATCCGTCCGACGCCTTCGCCGAGCTGCGGCCCCGCCTCGTCTGGGACCGGATGGCCGGTACGGTCACCGGCCGTCCCGGGGCGCAGCGGCTCGCCGTCACCTCGGGCGGCACCATTCCCGACCGCGGTCTGTTCGGTGTCTTCCTGGCGGGCGCCGACCCGAAGAAGGGCGGCGGCCGCGTCGGCGAGCTGGACGAGGAGATGGTGTACGAGTCGCGGGTGGGCGATGTCTTCACCCTCGGCACCACCTCCTGGCGCATCGAGGACATCACCCGCGACCGGGTCCTGGTGAGCCCCGCGCCGGGCGTCCCCGGCCGGCTGCCCTTCTGGAAGGGCGACCAGCTGGGCCGCCCGCTCGAACTGGGCCGCGCGCTCGGCGCGTTCCTGCGCGAGATCGGCGGCCTGGCGCCCGAGGCCGCCCGCGAGCGGCTCACCGCGGCGGGCCTGGACACCTGGGCCGCGGAGAACGTCCTGTCCTATCTCACCGAGCAGCGCGAGATCTGCGGGCATGTGCCGGACGACCGGACCGTCGTCGTGGAGCGGTTCCGTGACGAGCTGGGCGACTGGCGCGTCGTCGTCCACTCACCGTTCGGCGCCCAGGTGCACGCCCCTTGGGCGCTGGCCCTTGCCGCGCGGCTGACGGAGCGGTACGGCATGGACGCCCAGGTGATGCACGCCGACGACGGCATCGTGCTGCGCCTGCCGGACGCCGAGCTGATGGACCTCGGCCTGCTCGACGCCGACCCGTCCCTGCGCGGCATGGAGTACGACGCCGACCGTTCCCCGGTGGGCGCCGCCGACGTCACCTTCGACAAGGGCGAGATCGGCCAGGTCGTGACCGATCAGGTAGGCGGCTCCGCGCTGTTCGCCTCCCGGTTCCGCGAGTGCGCCGCCCGCGCCCTGCTGCTGCCCCGCCGCGACCCGGGCAAGCGCACCCCGCTGTGGCAGCAGCGTCAGCGGGCCTCCCAGCTGCTCCAGGTCGCCGGGGAGTTCGGGTCGTTCCCGATCATCCTGGAAGCCGTCCGCGAGTGCCTTCAGGACGTGTTCGACGTTCCCGGCCTGACGGAGCTGATGGGCGACATCGAGGCCCGCCGCGTCCGGCTGGTGGAGGTGACCACCGCGGAGCCCTCCCCGTTCGCCCGCTCGCTGCTGTTCGGCTACGTAGCGCAGTTCCTCTACGAGGGCGACTCCCCGCTCGCGGAGCGCCGGGCCGCGGCCCTCTCGCTGGACTCCCGGCTCCTCGCCGAGCTGCTGGGCCAGGCCGAGCTGCGCGAGCTGCTCGACGCGGACGTCCTCACCGAGCTGGAGCGCGAGCTCCAGTGGCTCACCGAGGAGCGCCGGGCCAAGGACGCCGAGAGCATCGCCGACCTGCTGCGCATCCTCGGCCCGCTCACCGGGCCCGAGCTGGCCGCGCGGGGCGCGGAGCCGAAGTGGGTGGAGGAACTGGCGGCCGCGCGCCGGGCGATCCGCGTCCGGATCGCCGCGCAGGACCACTGGGCGGCCGTCGAGGACGCCGGGCGGCTGCGGGACGCCTTGGGCACAGCGCTGCCGGTCGGTGTCCCCGAGGCGTTCACCGAGCCGGTCAAGGATCCGCTCGGCGACCTCCTCGCCCGCTTCGCCCGTACGCACGGCCCGTTCACCTCCGCGCAGGCGGCCGCCCGCTTCGGGCTCGGCCCGGCCGTCACCGACGGCGCGTTGCAGCGGCTCGCCGCGAACGGCCGTGTCGTCCAAGGCGAGTTCCACCCCTCCGGCATCGGCCAGGAGTGGTGCGACGCCACGGTCCTGCGGCGGCTGCGGCGCCGCTCGCTGGCCGCGCTCCGGCACGAGCTGGAGCCGGTGCCGCCCCGGTCGCTGGCCTCCTTCCTGCCCCAGTGGCAGCACGTCGGCACGCACAGCCTGCGCGGTATCGACGGACTGGTGCGCACGATCGAGCAGTTGCAGGGCGCGCCGGTGCCGGCCTCCGCCCTGGAGAAGCTGGTGCTGCCCGCCCGGGTGTCGGACTTCTCCCCCACGATGCTCGACGAGCTCACCGCCGCGGGTGACGTCGTGTGGGCCGGCGCGGGTGCCCTGCCGGGCAAGGACGGCTGGGTCTCGCTGCTGCTCGCGGACGCGGCTCCCCTGCTGCTGCCCGCGCCGCATCCGCTGGAGCTCTCCCCCGTGCACCAGGCCGTGCTCGACGCCCTGTCGGGCGGTTACGGCCTGTTCTTCCGTCAGATCGCCGACCGGGTGAGGACGGTGGACCCGGGCAGCACGGATCCACAGATCGCCGAAGCCGTGTGGGACCTCGTCTGGTCCGGCCGGCTCACGAACGACACCCTCGCCCCGCTCCGCGCCCTCCTGGGCTCGGGCAGGACGGCGGGTTCCACCGCGCACCGCGCCAAGCGCGCCGCGCCGCGCGGGCGTTACGGGTCCTTCACCGGCCGGGTGGGCCTCGCGACGGCCCCCACGGCATCGCGCGGCGGGCCTCCCACGGTGGCGGGCCGCTGGTCCCTGCTGCCCCCGCGCGAGCCGGAGCCGACACACCGGGCCCACGCCCTCGCCCGCACGCTCCTCGACCGGCACGGTGTGGTGACGCGGGGAGCGGTGGCGGCCGAGGGCGTGGAGGGCGGCTTCTCCGCCGCCTATCGCGTGCTGTCCGCCTTCGAGGAGAGCGGGCAGGCCCGCCGCGGTTACGTCGTCGAGGGCCTGGGCGCCGCGCAGTTCGCCATGGAAGGCGCGGTCGACCGGCTGCGGGCCATCGGCACGGCACGCGAGCGGGCGGGCGGTGACGCCCCCGAGGCCCCGTGGGGTGACGCGGCCGCCCGCAGGGGCGCGCGCCGACGGGCGGTCGTCCTCGCCGCCGCCGACCCCGCCAACGCGTACGGCGCCGCGCTCCCCTGGCCCGAGCCGCCCGTCGGCTCGACCCACAAGCCCGGGCGCAAGGCCGGCTCGCTGGTCGTGCTCGTCGACGGTGCGCTGACGCTCTATGTGGAGCGCGGCGGCAAGACCCTGCTGGCGTGGCCCCAGGAGGAGGGCGCCGAGGCGGCGGGGCCGGACGATCCGGGGCTGGCCGAGGCCGCGACGGCCCTGGCCGAAGCGGCACGCGCGGGCGCGCTGGGCACCGTCACCGTCGAGCGCGTCAACGGCTCCCCGGCGCTCTCGTCCCCCCTGGGGGCGCTGCTGGAGACGGCGGGCTTCCACGCCACACCGCGCGGGCTGCGGCTGCGCGCGCCCTGACCGGGTCACGACGCCCGGCCGGGGCCGGTGACGGCATCATGGCGGCATGCCCGAAGGAGACACGGTCTGGCGCACCGCCCACACCCTGCACCAGGCCCTCGCGGACCGCCCGCTCATCCGCTCCGACCTGCGCGTGCCCAAGCTCGCTACCGTCGACCTCACCGGCCGTCGCGTCATCGAGGTCGTGCCGCGCGGCAAGCACCTGCTCACGCGCGTCGAGGGCGGCCTCACCCTCCATTCGCACCTGCAGATGGACGGCGCCTGGCGGGTCTACGCCCCCGGGCACGTCTGGCGCGGCGCGCGGCACCAGATCCGCGCCGTGCTGGCCAACGCCGAGCACACGGCGGTGGGCTACCGCCTCCCCGTCCTGGAACTGCTGCGCACCGCCGACGAGTCCGCCGCCGTCGGTCACCTCGGCCCGGACCTCCTGGGCCCCGACTGGGATCCTCAGGAGGCGCTGCGAAGGCTCCTCGCCGATCCCGCGCGCTCGGTCGGAGAGGCGCTGCTCGACCAGCGCAACCTCGCCGGGATCGGCAATGTCTACAAATCCGAGCTGTGCTTCGTCCTGAGGATCTCGCCGTGGCTCCCCGTCTCGCGTGTCCCCGCCCCGGAGCGGCTGCCGACGCTCGCGAAGAAGTTCCTGGAGGCCAACAAGGCCCGGCCCGCGCGCATCACCACCGCCGACCACCGCCCCGGCCGCCAGTTGTGGGTGTACGGGCGCGCCGACCAGCCGTGCCGCCGCTGTGGCACGCTCCTGCGCTCCGCCGCTCAGGGGCCGCCCGGACAGGAGCGCCCCACCTACTGGTGTCCGCGCTGCCAGCCGGCGCCGCGCATTAACCCGAACGAGTGAAGCGGCCCGGCTCCGTCAGCGGTTCTCCGCACCCCGCCACACCCGGGCGACGAGCCGCCGCACCGGGCCCCGCGGCGGACGGCGGGTCCAGGGCACACAGTGCACGGGCAGCAGGCTGAGCCCCCAGCCGCCTGCGACGACCAGCCCCTCCACCGGCCCGGCGCGCTCCGGCTGTGCGAACAACCGCAACGCCGCGCACCACCACACCCCGCCGAGGACCACCGCCGCCGCCCAGCCGGCCAGCCCCCGCGAACGGCACCGTCCGCCGGTGCCGCGCCGTATCCCGCCCCAGAAGTCATGCCGGACCATGGCTGCCTCCTTCGGGCGACGGTAGACCGGCCGCCCCGGGCCGGGCAGAGCGCACCGGGGACCGGCGGCGGCGTACACGGGCCGTACGCGCCCCGGGCGCCGGACCCTCAGCCGGGCGAGCCGCCGCGCAGACGCTCGAGCTCGCGCTCCAGCTCCGTGATCCGGCGGTCGCGCCGGTGCAGTTCGACGAGCATCCGCTGCTCGCCCTCGCGGGTGCCCTCCTGGTGCACCCGCCGGACGAAGGCACCGGCCGTCGTCCGGTCGAGGCCCGAGACCACCACCAGCTCGTCCGTGAGGCGCCCCATGGTGTGCTCGTCCATGCCCCCAGGGAAGCGCGCCCGCCCGGCGCACGCCACCGGGGGCTGGAAGGACCTCAGCGGGCGCTCAGGGCGCTCAGGCGTTCTCCGCCTGGAACATCCAGTGGTGCTTCTCCAGGTCCCCGGTCAGGCCGATGAGGATGTCCTGGGTGACCGGATCCGGGTCCGCCGTGTCCGCGATGCGCTCCCGCATCCGGGTGATCACGGCATGCAGGGCGTCGACCAGGGTCTGCACCGCCGCGGTGTCCTTGTTCCAGCCGTCGCCCACCGCGCCGATGCCGCTGGTCTTGGCGACCGTCGCCGCCCGCCCGTCCGGTGCCACACCCAGTGCCGAGGCGCGCTCGGCGACGGTGTCGGCGTGCCCGCGGGCGCTGACGACGACCTCGTCCAATTGGAGGTGGACCGAACGGAAGCGCGGTCCCACCACGGTCCAGTGGACCTGCTTGGCCACGAGGGAGAGATCCACCAGATCGACCAGGGCACCCTGGAGGGCATCGCCCACGATCTTCCGGTCCTGCTCGGACAGCGGGCTCTTCACAACAGACATCCGCTTCTCCTGTTCGGGCTGATAGTCGTCCAGTTCTGTTCGGATTGCTCCCCGTTTCTCCACCATCGCACAAAGGTACCGATGGGGCCGGAAACGCGAAGATCCCGGTCAGACTCCTGACCGGGATCTCCGATGGGAAACGTTTTTTGAACGAACGCCGTCCCGTACTCCCTCAGGCCGCGACCACGTCGACGGCCTCCGCGGGAGCCTTGATCGTCACGCGCTCTCCCGGGACACCCGTCACGGACGTCACGGACACCGAATTGAACATGGGCCGCATCGGCGCGGGTACCGGCTCGCTCGCCGCCGCCGACTGCGCCAGCTCGGCGAGCGACAATTCGTCACTCACCTCGCGCATGACCTCGGACATCCGTACGTCCAGAGCGTCGCAGATTGCGGAGAGAAGCTCGGAGGACGCCTCTTTCTGCCCCCGCTCGACCTCGGAGAGGTAACCGAGCGAGACCCGGGCGGAAGAGGAGACCTCGCGCAGAGTGCGGCCCTGGCGCTGGCGCTGCCGACGCAGCACGTCACCCAGCAGGCGACGGAGCAAAATCATCGGTGGCTCCCTCCTTGGACCGCGAATCCGGATCCTTCACGCCCCACCGTACCGCCTCGGGCTCCGGCCGTGCGGGGAGCTATGTCGTGTTCACTCAGGGCTGCAAACATCAATTCCCCCCGTTGTGTTCCGTATCCTTTGCGCCCACGTTTTCTGTCAGTTCGCCCAGCAGCAGTTCCAGTACCGCCCGCACGCTTTCCTCGCGGATCCGCGAACGGTCACCGGTCAGCACCAGTTCCCTGGTGGCCGAGCGGCCCCCGGGCCCCGCGGCGGCGACGAACACCGTACCGACCGGCCGGCCGTCCTGCGGCTCCGGCCCGGCGACCCCGGTCGTGGCCGTGCCCCAGTCGGCACCGAGCAACGCCCGTACGCCGACGGCCATCTGCCGCGCCACGTCCGGGTCGACGGCCCCGCGCTCGGCGAGCAGTTCCCCGTCCACGCCCAGGACGTCGCGCTTCACCTCGGAGGCGTACGCGGTGACCGAGCCACGCACCGCGCGGGAGGCGCCCGGCGCCTCGGTCAGCCAGGCCGAGACCAGGCCGCCGGTGAGCGATTCGGCGGCCGCGACCGTCAGGCCGCGCTCCACCAGGGCGGCCAGGACCGCGGCGGCCGTCTCGCGGACGCCGTCCGTGGCCGCGCTCATCGCACGGCGTCCCGGCCGGCCCGTTCGAGCTGGGCGGCCAGCCCGGCTCTGCGCAGCACCACGGCCTGACGCACGTAGTCGAGCCCGGTGAGCACGGTCAACGCCACGGCCACCGCCATCACCCAGAAGCGGGCAGTGGCCAACGGCCCGGTGAGCATGAGGACGTACATCCCCACGGCCACACCCTGGGCGAGCGTCTTCATCTTGCCGCCCCGGCTGGCCGGGATGACCCCGTGCTTGATCACCCAGAAGCGCATCAGCGTGATGCCGATCTCGCGGAAGAGGATCAGGCCGGTGACCCACCACGGCAGGTCACCCAGGCCGGACAGACAGATCAGCGCCGCGCCCATGATCGCCTTGTCGGCGATCGGGTCGGCGATCTTGCCGAAGTCGGTGACCAGGTTGTACATCCGGGCCAGGTGGCCGTCGAACAGATCCGTGATCATGGCGACGGCGAACGCGGCCCAGGCGAACGAGCGCCAGACCGGGTCATGACCTCCGTTGTGGAGCATCAACAACACGAAGCCGGGCACGAGCAGAAGCCGCACCATGGTGAGGATGTTGGCGATGTTCCACAACCTCGCCGGCCGCCTCATGGAGGCCGGGGCATGGCCTCCAGCTGCGGAGGCCGGGATTCCGGTCATCTGGCCGCCTCCTCGGTACACCCTCCGTCGCCCAGGGGCTCGGCGACGAGATCCACTCCCTCGGCCGCCACCACCTTGGCCACCACCATGCTGCCGGGAGCGAACTCCCGGTCGGTGGCCAGCCGCACCTGTCCGTCCGTCTCGGGCGCCTGGTGGGCGGCCCGGCCGAGCACACCGTCCTCCTCGTCGATCCGGTCGACGAGTACTTCCATGGTCTCTCCGAGCCGCTCCTCCGCGCGCTGCGCGGTCAGCTCCTCGGCCAGCCGGGAAACGCGCTCCAGCCGCTCCGCGACGACCTCCGGGTCGAGCTTGCCCTCGTAGGTGGCGGCCTCGGTGCCGTCCTCGTCGGAGTAGCCGAAGACCCCGATCGCGTCCAGGCGCGCACCGGACAGGAAGCGCTCCAGCTCGGCCACGTCCTCCTCGGTCTCCCCGGGGAAGCCGACGATGAAGTTGGAGCGGGCGCCCGCCTGCGGGGCCTTGGAGCGGATCTGGTCGAGCAGCTCCAGGAAGCGGTCGGTGTCGCCGAAGCGGCGCATCGCGCGCAGCACACCGGGCGCGGAGTGCTGGAAGGACAGGTCGAAGTACGGCGCGACCTTGTCCGTCGACGTCAGCACGTCGATCAGGCCCGGCCGCATCTCCGCGGGCTGGAGGTAGCTGACGCGGACGCGCTCCAGGCCGTCCACGGCCGCGAGCTCCGGCAGCAGCGTCTCCAGGAGGCGGATGTCGCCCAGGTCCTTGCCGTAGGAGGTGTTGTTCTCGGAGACCAGCATGATCTCCTTCACGCCCTGCTCCGCGAGCCAGCGCGTCTCGCCCAGCACGTCGGAGGGACGGCGGGAGATGAAGGAGCCGCGGAAGGACGGGATGGCGCAGAAGGAGCACCGGCGGTCGCAGCCGGAGGCGAGCTTCACCGAGGCGACAGGGCTGCTGCCGAGCCTGCGGCGCAGCGGGGCGCGCGGGCCGGAGGCCGGGGCGACGCCCTCCGGGAGGTCGGCCGGCGGCTCCTCGGCGGGCGCCTGGCCGCTCCCGCCCTGCGCGTGACCGGGCAGCGCCACGGCGGCGGTCTGCCGCTCGGCGGGGCTGATCGGCAGCAGCTTGCGCCGGTCGCGCGGGGTGTGGGAGGCGTGCACGCCACCGGAGAGGATGGTCTGGAGGCGGTCGGAGATGTCGGCGTAGTCGTCGAAGCCGAGCACACCGTCGGCCTCGGGCAGTGCCTCGGCCAGCTCCTTGCCGTACCGCTCGGCCATGCAGCCGACGGCGACCACGGCCTGGGTGCGGCCGCCACGGCCGTCGGAGGACGCGGTCTTGAGATCGTTTGCTTCGAGGAGGGCGTCGACGGAGTCCTTCTTGGCGGCCTCGACGAAACCACAGGTGTTGACTACGGCCACATCGGCGTCGGCGGCGTCCTCGACGAGGTCCCAGCCGTCCGCCGCCAAGCGGCCTGCCAGCTCCTCCGAGTCCACCTCGTTACGGGCGCAGCCAAGTGTGACAAGAGCGACGGTACGGCGTTCGGGCATAGGGCTCAGCCTACTTTGTCCCGGAGCCGCATCCGCTGCCGAGTGGCGACGAGTACCGAGAGGATGGTCACCCGGCGGCGCGCCGCGCCGTCTCCCGGCGGCGCCTTCCGCCCCGCACGGGCCCCGGCGGGCGGCCGCCCGGCCCGTGTCTCAGCCCGCGACCGGGTCTCCCCTGGTGTAGCTCAGCCGCTGGACCTTGCCGTCGTCCGGCAGGTTCTTCACCTGCTTGCCGTTCACGAAGAGCTGGACGGCTCCGGCGTTGCCCAGCACCAGGTCGATGCGCTTGTTGTCGGTGAAGGTCTTGGAGTCGCCCTGCTTGAGCACGCCCTCCTCCAGCAGCTTGCCGTTGTGGTCCTTGGCGGACATCCAGGTCTGGCCGTTCTGGCCGGTGAGCTTGACGGTGACCATGTTGGCGGGAACGCCGGCGATGGCGCTCTCGGACTGCTCGGGCTTGGGGTCGGCGGGCTTGGCGGGCTGGGCCTTCGCGCTCGGGGACGCCGGAGGCTTGGCGGAGGGCGAGTCGGCGGCGACCGAGTCACCCGAGCTCTTCGCGCCGCCGTTGAAAAGGGTGAATCCCACGAAGCCGACGACGGCGACGATCGCGGCGACCATGGCGGCCGTCCAGTTGGGCCGCCGGGGCTCCGGCCGGATGCGCTCGGCATCGAACAGCGGCGCCGCGGGGGTCGGTGCGGGGCGCCCGCCGTACTGCGCGGCGTACCGCGCGAGCAGCTCCGCCGGGTCCAGGCCGACGGTGCCGGCCAGCACGCGGATATGTCCTCGGGCGTAGACGTGGCCACCGCAGCGCGAGAAGTCGTCCTGTTCGATGGCGTGGACGATCGGAATGCGCACTCGGGTGGTCGAACTGACCTCTTCGACGGTCAGTCCTGCGCTGGTACGGGCCTGCTGGAGGGCCTGGCCGATGGAAGGCCGGTCGTCGTCCGCGGGAACGTCGGGAACATCGTCCGCGGGAGAGTTGCCGATGGACACGAGAGCGCCTTTCGAGCGTGTAGCCACCTGCTGGAGGTTCAGTCTAGGGGGGACGCGAAATCATCGGGCAAGCGGAAAGACGGACTTTGTACGCCATCAGATGACTCTCGGACGCCGATGGTGGGACATCGGCCCGCCCCCCTCTCCTCAACTCGGCGCACAGCCGAGAGAAACGGCCGGCCGGCTCCTCTTCCGGGGGTTTCCCGGCCTCCGGTGGGCGACGCCGTCGCCGGCCCGAAGGCGCCCGGGACCGGCTAGGACCCCCCGCCCCCACGGATCACCGTGAGCACCGCGTCCAGCTCGTCCGGCTTGACCAGCACATCGCGGGCCTTGGAACCCTCACTCGGGCCCACGATGTTGCGCGACTCCATCAGATCCATGAGTCTGCCCGCCTTCGCGAATCCCACACGCAGTTTCCGCTGGAGCATCGAGGTGGAGCCGAACTGCGTGGAGACGACCAGCTCGGCTGCCTGGCACAGCAGGTCCAGGTCGTCGCCGATGTCCTCGTCGATCTCCTTCTTCTTCGCGGTGCCGACCGTGACGTCGTCGCGGAAGACGGGCGCCATCTGGTCCTTGCAGTGCTGGACGACCCCCGCGACCTCCGCCTCCGTCACGAAGGCGCCCTGCATGCGGACGGGCTTGCCCGCCCCCATCGGCAGGAAGAGGCTGTCGCCCTTGCCGATCAGCTTCTCGGCGCCCGGCTGGTCGAGGATGACCCGGCTGTCGGCGAGCGAGGAGGTGGCGAAGGCGAGCCGGGAGGGCACGTTCGCCTTGATCAGGCCGGTGACGACGTCGACGGACGGCCGCTGGGTGGCGAGCACGAGGTGGATGCCGGCGGCCCGCGCGAGCTGGGTGATGCGGACGATCGAGTCCTCGACGTCCCGCGGGGCGACCATCATCAGGTCCGCGAGCTCGTCGACGATCACCAGGAGGTACGGGTAGGGCGAGAGGTCGCGGCCGCTGCCCTCCGGGGGCTTGACCTTGCCGTTGCGCACGGCCGCGTTGAAGTCGTCGATGTGCCGGAAGCCGAACGCCGCCAGGTCGTCGTAGCGCAGGTCCATCTCACGGACGACCCACTGGAGGGCCTCCGCGGCCCGCTTGGGGTTGGTGATGATCGGCGTGATCAGGTGCGGGATGCCCTCGTAGGCCGTCAGCTCGACGCGCTTGGGGTCGATCAGGACCATGCGCACGTCGTCGGGGGTCGCCCGGATCATCACCGACGTGATCAGGCAGTTGATGCAGGACGACTTTCCGGAGCCGGTGGCCCCGGCGACCAGGATGTGCGGCATCTTCGTCAGATTGGCCATCACGTAGCCGCCCTCGACGTCCTTGCCCAGCGCGACGAGCATCGGGTGCTCGTCACCGGCGGCGTCGGCCAGCCGCAGCACGTCGCCGAGATTGACCATCTCGCGGTCGGTGTTGGGGATCTCGATGCCGACCGCGGACTTGCCGGGGATCGGGCTGATGATCCGTACGTCCGGGCTGGCGACGGCGTAGGCGATGTTCTTGGCGAGCGCGGTGATCCGCTCGACCTTGACGGCCGGGCCCAGCTCGACCTCGTAGCGGGTGACCGTCGGGCCACGGGTGAAGCCGGTGACGGCCGCGTCGACCTTGAACTCGGCGAACACATTGGTCAGGGCGGCCACTATGGCGTCGTTGGCCGCGCTGCGGGCCTTCCCCGGGCCACCGCGCTCCAGCAGCTCCAGCGAGGGCAGCGAGTACGTGATGTCGCCGGACAGCTGGAGCTGCTCGGCGCGGGCGGGCAGCCCCTGCGTGGGCTCGGGCGCCGCCTTGGTGAGGTCCGGGACGCCCGCGGGCTTCCCCGCCCCGGCAGCGGCCTTCTTGCCGGTGCCGCGCGCGCCCGGCACCGCGCCGGACCGCTCGGCGCCGGCCGGCGGGACGTGCTCCGTCCCCGAGTCCCGCTCGGTGGAGATGCCGCTGCTGAGCCCGGCGACGAGCGGGGACGGCTGCACCCCGTGGAGCACCGCCCCGTCCAGCGAGGCGGCGGCCGCGGCGGCCACGTCGATGGCGTCCAGCGGCCGGTCCGCGGGGGGCTGCACGGCGCGCGGCCGACGGCGCTTGCCGAGGGCCTCCTCCTCGGCGCTCTCCACGTCCACGGGGGCCGCGGCGGCGCGGCGGGGCCGCCTGGCCGGGGCCTCGCGCCACTCGTCGTCGTACTCCGCGTACTCCGGCTCTGCCTCGTACTCCCCCGGCAGGGGCTCGATCACCCCGAGCCGGATCCCCAGCCTGCGCAGCCGCTGGGGGATGGTGTTGACCGGGGTGGCCGTGACCACCAGCAGGCCGAAGACGGTGAGCAGGACGAGCAGCGGGACGGCCAGCACCTCGCCGACCGTGACGATCAGGGGCTCGGCGGCGACCCAGCCGATCAGGCCGCCGGCGTTGCGCAGGGCCTCCTCGCCGTCGCCCCGGCCCGGCGAGCCGCAGGCCACGTGGACCTGCCCGAGGACGCCGATCACCAGCGCCGACAGGCCGATCACGATCCGCCCGTTGGCCTCGGGCCGTTCCGGATGGCGGATCAGCCGGATCGCGATGACGCCGAGGAGTATCGGGACGACGAGGTCCAGGCGGCCGAACGCGCCGGTGATGAGCATCTGCACGAGCTCGCCGACCGGCCCCTGGAGGTTGGACCAGGTGCCCGCGGCGATGATCAGGGCGAGGCCGAGGAGCAGCAGCGCCTGGCCGTCCTTGCGGTGTGCCGGGTCGAGGTTCTTCGCCCCCCGGCCGACGCCGCGGAAGAGCGCGCCGACGGCGTGCGCCACACCGAGCCATACGGCCCTGACGAGGCGGTAGACGCCACCGGTGGCGGACGGCGCGCGCTTGGGCGCCGCCTTCTTGGCGACGGCCTTCTTGGCGGGCGCCTTGCGCGGCGCTGCCGCCTTCTTCGCGGGCGCCTTGCCCGCGGACTTCGGCGCCGCCTTCTTCGCGGGCGCCTTCTTGGCAGCGCTCCCGGGGCGTCCGGCGCGCTGCTTCGAGTTGCCCGCCGTGCTCTGGGAACCCTTGCCGGACGTACGTGAGGCCATGGTGCCGAGGTTACCTTCGACGGACGTGAGGGACACCCGCGCCCAGGCGTTCACCCATCCGTGTCGCGCTCCGGCGGCACCGAGGGTGACGCGGCGTCAGGGGGTCAGCTGGGCGAGGGGAGCGGGCTGGCGCCGCTGCCGGTGCCGGGCTCCAGGGCGTCCAGCGCCCGCCGCAGGCCGGTGAGTTTGCGCTCCAGGTGGGCCGCGGTGGCGACGGCCGCGGCGTCGGCGGACTCGTCGAGCTGCTTGGTGAGCGCCTCGGCCTGCTCCTCCACGGCGGCGAGGCGCGCGGAGAGCTCGGCGAGCAGCCCCGCGGGCTCCTGGGGCGCCGCCGCGCCGGTCCTGCCCTGCCCGCTCTCCAGCTGGAGGCGCAACAGGGCGGCCTGCTCGCGCAGCTGGCAGTTCTTCATGTACAGCTCGACGAAGACCGACACCTTGGCGCGCAGCACCCAGGGGTCGAACGGCTTGGAGATGTAGTCCACGGCACCCGCCGCGTACCCGCGGAAGGTGTGGTGCGGGCCGTGGTTGATGGCGGTGAGGAAGATGATCGGGATGTCACGGGTCCGCTCCCGCCGCTTGATGTGCGCGGCGGTCTCGAAACCGTCCATGCCAGGCATCTGGACATCCAGCAGGATCACTGCGAAGTCGTCCGTCAGCAGCGCCTTGAGCGCTTCCTCCCCTGACGATGCCCGTACCAGTGTCTGATCGAGCGCCGAGAGGATCGCCTCCAGCGCCAGCAGATTTTCCGGCCGGTCATCGACCAGGAGGATCTTGGCCTTCTGAACCATGCCCCGTCCTCCTCGTCCCGGCTTGGGGTCTCCCCAGCTCGAAGAGCCGGGGGAAGCACCGGGCGCCGCCCCAGGGGACGACTCCCTTGCGCCGCCCGTCCTTGTGCCGGTCATGGTAGCCGCACCCTGCCGGTCGCCACACCCTGTCACCACGATGTCACTGTGCACGTAGCGGAAACGTGGTGGGGGACCAGAAGGTTCCCCGAATCCCACGCTCCCACACGTCTTCGGCCACAGTCTGTCAACAGGTGGTCAGGAACAGTCCGGTTACCCGTCACTCACCGCGCATCCACTGCTCCATCACCGTCAGCAGATGATCCGTATCGACCGGCTTGGTCACGTAGTCGGAAGCCCCGGCGTCGATGCTCTTCTCCCGGTCGCCCTTCATCGCCTTGGCCGTCAGCGCGATGATGGGCAGGCCCGCGAACTGCGGCATCCTGCGGATCGCCGCCGTCGTGGCGTAGCCGTCCATCTCCGGCATCATGATGTCCATCAGGACCACCACGACGTCGTCGTGCTGCTCCAGGACCTCGATCCCCTCACGGCCGTTCTCCGCGTAGAGCACCGACAGACCGTGCTGTTCCAGAACGCTCGTGAGCGCGAACACATTGCGGATGTCGTCGTCGACGATCAGCACCTTCTCGCCGTGGAAGGTGCCTCCGAAGCCCTTGCCGATTCCATGGCTCGACGGTTGCTCTGCGTCACCGTTCGGTTCGTTCGGCCAGGAGTCCTCCTCCGGGACCGACGGCGGCTGAGCCACCGCTGCCGGGGCCGCCCCGGGCGCGCCCAGCGCGGGCCACTGCTGCGCCGCCTGTGCGGCGCGCCGACGGCGCAGGAAGAGCCCGGCCGCACCGCGCGCGGGCTCGGCCGCCGACGGGGCCGCGTGGTCGCCCGCGCCGCCCACCGGCTCCGCCGCGGCGAGGCCGTGGGTGCCCGGCGTGAGCTGCGGATAGCCCTGAGGCGGCAGCTCACCCGTGTTGAGCGGGAGGTAGAGGGTGAAGGTGGAGCCACGGCCCGGCTCGCTCGCCGCGTGGATCTCACCGCCGAGCAGCCTGGCGATCTCCCGGCTGATGGACAGCCCGAGGCCCGTACCGCCGTACTTACGGCTGGTGGTGCCGTCCGCCTGCTTGAACGCCTCGAAGATCACCCGCATCTTGCTCGCCGCGATGCCGATGCCGGTGTCCGTCACCGAGAAGGCGATCACGTCACCGTCGGCGTCCCGCAGCGAGCCCGCCTCCAGCAGCTGCTCCCGGATGCTGTCCGGCACATCCCCGCCGGCCGGGCGGATGACGAGCTCGACCGCACCGGTGTCGGTGAACTTCACCGCGTTGGACAGGAGGTTGCGCAGCACCTGGAGCAGTCGCTGTTCGTCCGTGTGCAGCGTCGCCGGGAGCTCCGGCGAGACCCGTACGGAGAAGTCGAGCCCCTTCTCCGCCGTCAGCGGCCGGAAGGTCGCCTCCACGTAGTCGACGAGCTGCACCAGGGCGATACGGGTCGGGCTGACGTCCATCTTGCCCGCCTCGACCTTCGACAGGTCCAGGATGTCGTTGATGAGCTGGAGCAGGTCCGAGCCCGCGCCGTGGATGGTCTCCGCGAACTCCACCTGCTTCGGCGAGAGGTTGCCCTCCGCGTTGTCGGCGAGCAGCTTGGCGAGGATCAGCAGCGAGTTGAGCGGCGTGCGCAGCTCGTGCGACATGTTGGCCAGGAACTCGGACTTGTAGCGCATCGAGACGGCGAGCTGCTCGGCGCGCTCCTCCAGGACCTGCCGGGCCTCCTCGATCTCGGTGTTCTTGACCTCGATGTCGCGGTTCTGCCGGGCCAGTCGCTCGGACTTCTCCTCCAGCTCGGCGTTGGAGATCTCCAGCGCCTTCTGCCGGTTCTCCAACTCCGCCGACCGCTCGCGCAGTTGCTCGGTCAGCTCCTGCGACTGCTTGAGCAGCACCTCGGTCTTGGTGTTGACGCTGATGGTGTTGACGCTCGTGCCGATCATCTCGGCGATCTGGTTGAGGAAGTCCTTCTGGATCTGCGCGAACGGCTGGAAGGACGCCAGCTCGATCACGCCGAGGACCTGCCCCTCGAACAGCACCGGCAGCACGATCACGTGCGCGGGCGGCGCCTCCCCCAGGCCGGAGGCGATCTTCAGATAGCCCGGTGGGACGTTCTCCACCAGGATCGTCCGCTTCTCCTGCGCGGCGGTGCCGATGAGCGTCTCACCCGGCCGGAAGGAGGTGGGCATCGAGCCCATCGAGTAGCCGTAGGAGCCGAGCATCCGGAGCTCGTACGCGTCCTCGCCCTCGGCCGGCTGACCGGCCGTGGGCATGGCCAGGAAGAACGCGCCGTGCTGGGCCGAGACCACCGGCGTCAGCTCGCTCATGATCAGCCCGGCGACGTCCTCCAGATCGCGGCGGCCCTGCATCAGGCCGGAGATCCGGGCGAGGTTGCCCTTGAGCCAGTCCTGCTCCTTGTTGGCGAGCGTGGTCTCGCGGAGGTTGGCGATCATCGTGTTGATGTTGTCCTGGAGCTCCAGGATCTCGCCGGCCGCGTCCACGTCGATCTTGAGGTTGAGATCGCCGCGGGTCACCGCGGTGGCGACCTCGGCGATGGCCCGGACCTGCCGGGTGAGGTTCCCGGCCATCTCGTTCACCGACTCGGTGAGGTCGCGCCAGGTGCCGTCCACGTCGCGCACCCGCGCCTGACCGCCGAGCTGGCCCTCCGTACCCACCTCGCGGGCCACCCGGGTCACCTGGTCCGCGAAGGACGACAGCTGGTCGACCATGGTGTTGATGGTGGTCTTGAGCTGGAGGATCTCACCGCGCGCGTCGATGTCGATCTTCTTGGTCAAATCGCCCTGGGCGATGGCGGTGGTCACCATCGCGATGTTGCGGACCTGGCCGGTCAGGTTGGACGCCATCGAGTTCACGGACTCGGTGAGGTCCTTCCAGGTCCCGCTGACGCCCAGCACCCGCGCCTGGCCGCCGAGGATGCCGTCGGTGCCGACCTCGCGGGCCACGCGCGTGACCTCGTCCGCGAAGGAGGACAGCGTCGTCACCATGGTGTTGACGGTGTCGGCCAGCTGCGCGACCTCGCCGCGCGCCTCGACGGTCACCTTCTTGGTCAGGTCGCCGTTGGCGACCGCGGCCGCGACCTGCGAGATGTTGCGGACCTGACTGGTGAGGTTGTTGGCCATCAGGTTGACGTTGTCGCTGAGGTCCTTCCAGATGCCGGTGACGTCCCGCACCCGCGCCTGGCCGCCCAGCTGCCCCTCGGTGCCCACCTCCCGGGCCACGCGCGTGACCTGCTCGGCGAAGTCCGACAGCTGGTCCACCATCGTGTTCACGGTGGTGACCAGTTCGAGGATCTCGCCCTTCGCGTCGACCGTGATCTTCTTCGAGAGGTCGCCCTTGGCGACCGCCGTCGTCACCTCGGCGATATTGCGCACCTGGGAGGTGAGGTTGTTCGCCATGAAGTTGACGGACTGGGTGAGGTCCTTCCAGGTGCCGGAGACCCCCTGCACCTCCGCCTGCCCGCCGAGGATGCCCTCGGTGCCCACCTCCCGGGCCACGCGCGTGACCTGGTCCGCGAACGAGGAGAGCTGGTCCACCATCGTGTTGAGGGTGTTCTTCAGCTCCAGGATCTCGCCCCGCGCGTCCACGTCGATCTTCTGCGACAGGTCACCCCGGGCCACCGCGGTGGCGACGCCGGCGATGTTGCGCACCTGGGCGGTCAGGTTCCCCGCCATGCCGTTGACGGAGTCCGTCAGATCGCGCCACACCCCGGCCACGCCCGGCACCTGCGCCTGACCGCCGAGCCGGCCGTCCGTACCGACCTCACGGGCGACCCTGGTCACCTGCTCGGCGAAGGCGGAGAGCTGGTCGACCATCGTGTTGATGGTGTTCTTCAGCTCCAGGATCTCGCCCCGGGCATCCACGTCGATCTTCTGCGACAGGTCGCCGCGCGCGACGGCCGTCGTCACCTGCGCGATCTGGCGGACCTGCGAAGTGAGGTTCCCGGCCATGAAGTTGACCGAGTCGGTGAGCTCCTTCCAGGTGCCGCTGACGCCGTCCACCCGGGCCTGCCCGCCGAGCCGGCCCTCGGTGCCCACGTCGCGGGCCATCCGGGTCACCTGGTCGGCGAACGAGGACAGCTGGTCGACCATGGTGTTCACGGTGTTCTTCAGCTGGAGCATCTCGCCGGAGACATCGACGGTGACCTTCTGCGAGAGGTCGCCGTTGGCCACCGCGGTCGTCACCTGGGCGATGTTGCGCACCTGCCCGGTGAGGTTGCGGAAGGCCGTGTTCACCGAATCGGTGAGGTCCTTCCAGGTGCCGGCCGCGCCCGGAACCGCCGCCTGACCGCCGAGTTCCCCCTCGACGCCGATCTCCCGCGCCACACGCGTCACTTCGGCGCCGAACGCGGAGAGCTGGTCCACCATCGTGTTGACGGTGTTCTTCAACTCCAGCATCTCGCCCGACACATCGACGGTGACCTTCTGGCCGAGATCACCATTGGCCACCGCCGTCGTCACCTGGGCGATGTCCCGCACCTGCGTGGTGACGTTGCGGAAGGCCGTGTTCACCGAATCGGTGAGGTCCTTCCAGGTGCCCGCGGCACCCGGCACCTGCGCCTGGCCGCCCAGCAGGCCGTCGGCCCCGACCTCGCTGGCCACGCGCGTGACCTCGTCGGCGAAGGTCCGCAGCGTCTCCGTCATCTGGTTGATCGTCTCGGCCAGCTGCGCGACCTCGCCGCGCGCGCTCACCGTCACCTTCTGCGACAGGTCGCCGTTCGCGACCGCCGTGGTGACCTGCGCGATCCCCCGCACCTGGGCCGTCAGATTGCCCGCCATGAGGTTGACGGAGTCGGTCAGGTCCTTCCAGACGCCCGCGACACCGGGCACCTGCGCCTGACCGCCCAGCTCGCCCTCCGTGCCCACCTCACGGGCGACCCGGGTCACCTCGGAGGCGAACGACGACAGCTGGTCGACCATCGTGTTCACGGTGTTCTTCAGCTCGAGCATCTCCCCGGCCACATGGACCGTGACCTTCCGGGAGAGATCGCCCTTCGCGACCGCCGTCGTCACCAGGGCGATGTCCCGCACCTGAGCGGTGAGCCGGGACGCCATGGTGTTGACGGAATCCGTGAGGTCCTTCCACGAACCCGACATCCCGCGCACCCGGGCCTGCCCGCCCAGCTTGCCCTCGGTGCCGACCTCGCTCGCCACCCGCGTCACCTCGTCGGTGAACGCCGACAGCTGGTCCACGAGGCCGTTGACGGTCCGCCCCACCTTGAGGAACTCACCGCGCAGCGGATGCGCCGCCCCGTCCGCCCCCTGCGACCGCAGGTCCATCCGCTGCTCCAGGTCGCCCTCGGCCACCGCCGACAGCACCCGGCCCACCTCGGAGACCGGCCTGACGAGATCGTCGACCAGGGCGTTGGACGCGTCGATCGCCGCCGCCCACGCCCCCTCGCAGGCCCCGACCTCCAGCCGCTCCGTGAGTTTTCCCTCACGCCCGACCACCCGGCGCACCCGCGCCAGCTCGCCCGTGAGCTGCATGTTCCGGTCGGCGACGTCGTTGAACACCGCGGCGATCTCGGCCATCACGCCGTCACCGGCGACCGTCAGACGCTTACGGAAGTTCCCGTCACGCATCGCGGAGAGAGCCGACAGCAGCCGGTTCAGGGCCGCCGTGTCCACTTCCGTCGTCCCATTGGCCCGGGACCGTCCGCCCTTCGCGCGCGTGCTCACGCCCCGCGCCGCTGCGCCAGACTCCACCGTGTCCCTCCCGCTGGGTTCGATCATCCTCGTCGGGCTTCCGTTTCAGTCTTTCCCAGTGTTTCACCCCGGCCCAACCAGGCCATAACAGTTCGGCAGCATCGCACACGGTCCGCGGGCACTCCCAAGGTGGAATCCGTCCGCACCGGCCTCCGCCCGTGCGGTGAGGGTAAGTAACCTGGCATCCGGCCAGGGCAATGGAGGGGCGCTGCGACATGGGTGAGCAGATCGCCGAGACCTACACGAGGAGACCTGTGATCACCGCGCGGGCTGCCGCCACCTTCGAGCCGGTCGGACGCTCGGTCGCCTCCGCCCGTGCCTTCGTCCGGGACACTCTCCAGGGCTGGGGCTTCCCCGACATCATCGACGACGCCGTCGTCCTGACCAGCGAACTCGTCACCAACGCCGTCGTCCACGCCGGCACCGCCGCCGACGTCCTGTGCATGCGCACGGACGCCGGCGTACGCGTCGAGGTCGCCGATCACTATCCGGACCGCGAGCTGCCGCTCCAGAGCTCCGCCCGCAGGCTCGGCGGCGTCGACCGGGAGGGCGGCCGCGGGCTGCTGCTCTGCGCGGCGCTGGCGACCCGCTGGGGCGTCGAGTACAGCAGCACCCACAAGCAGGTGTGGTTCCAGCTCGACCTGCCCGACCGCCCGGCCGGCACCCGCTCGGCGGGCCCCGCGCTCCCCGCGGAGGCCCTGCCCGTCGCCGACACCCGCGTCCGCGTCGCGGTCATCCAGATCGACCGCGGCGGCGTCATCAGCGCCTGGAACGACGACGCCCAGGCGATGTTCGGCTTCCCCGCCGACCAGGTCACCGGCAAGCCGCTGACGGACTTCGCCGCCTGGCCGCACACCCCCGGCACCTCCACCGGCATCGCCGAGGCCCTGCGCCTCTCCCGCTGGGAAGGCTCGTACGGCATAAGGGACGCCGACGGCCGCATCACCCCGGTCTACGCCTCCCACCTGCGCGTACGGGACAACGAGGGCGCGCCCTCCACGGTCTGCCTGCTCGTGCGGGAGGACGAGCGCGCGGTGCTCCAGAGCCTCCAGCGCTCCCCTTCGGTGGACGCGGGTACGAGCGAGCGCGGCGGCGCCACGGACCCCTTCGAGGTCTTCATCGGCTCCCCGGCCCCCGACGATCTCGACGGCCTCCTCCAGCGCACGGTCGAGCGCGCCCGCGACATGCTCGACGGGGACGCGGCCTATCTGCTGCTCGCCACCGACGACGAGACCGAGCTGGAGGTCCGCGCCTCCACCGGTCTCCCGTCCGCCCGCCAGCGCTTCGCCCGCGTCCCTGTCGAGGCGGGTACGAGCCGCTATGGCTCGGCCCGGATGCCCGCGGTCCACGAGGACCTCGCCGTCATCCCCGGTGCCGTGCCCCTGCTGGCCGACACCGGCATGCGCTCCGTCGTCACCGTCCCCCTCAAGGTCGAGGGCCGTCTCACCGGCTCGCTCGGCGTCGCCGCCGAGGCTCCCGGACGCTACACCAACGAAGAGGCCCTGCGGCTCCAGTTCGCCGCCGACCGTATCGCCCTCGCCGTCGAACGCGCCCGCCTCAATGAGCTCGAACGTCTGCGCCGCGGTTCGCTCTCCTTCCTCGTGGAGGCATCCGATCTGCTCGCCGGCACCCTGGACCGCGACCAGACGCTGGCCCTGATGGCCCAGATGACCGTGCCCACGCTGGCCACGTGGTGCGCCGTCTACACCGTCGCCGACCCCGCCTCCGACCCCGAGCTGTCGTACGTCCTGCACGAGGACGAGGACCGCATCGACGGCCTCAAGACCCTCCTCGGCAAGCTCGCGCCGCCGGAGCCCGTCCCCACGCCCGGCGCCCGCGTCTGGACGGCGCCCGCCGAGGCCGCTCACTCCGCGGCGCTGCGCAGCTCCCTGCGCAGCCTCGGGCTGGCCGACATCACCCGGACCGCCGGGCCGAGCACGTCACTCGCCACGGCGGCCGCCGTCGGCGGCGAGACGGTCGTGCTGCCGCTCGTGGCCCGCAACCGTGTCATCGGCATGCTCACGCTCGGCAAGCCCACCGACGACCACTTCCGCCAGGAGATCCTGGAGCTCGCCGAGGACCTCTCCCGCCGGGCGGCGCTGGCCCTCGACAACGCCCGCCTCTACAGCGAGCGCACCGCCATCAGCCAGTCCCTCCAGCGCAGCCTGCTGCCGCCGGAGCTGCCCCACGTGGCCGGTGTCGAGGTCGATGTCATCTACCGCGCGGCCGGCGAGGGCAACGAGGTCGGCGGCGACTTCTACGACCTCTTCACGATCCGCGACGGCGCCTACGGCTTCGCGATCGGCGACGTCTGCGGCACGGGCCCGGAGGCCGCCGCGGTCACCGGCCTCGCCCGGCACGCGCTGCGCCTCCTCGCCCGCGAGGGCTACGGCGGCCCAGCGGTCCTGGAGCGGCTCAACGCCGCCATCCTCGACGAAGGAGCCCGCAGCCGCTTCCTGACCCTCCTGTACGGCGAGCTGTGGCCGCAGGAGGACGGCAGCGCGATCCTCAAGGTCGTCTGCGCCGGCCACCCGCTGCCCCTGCGGCTGCGCCCGGACGGCACGGTGGAGCCCGCGGCGGACCCGCAGCCCCTGCTGGGCGTCATGGAGGACCTGGAGCTGTACGAGCAGACGGTCACCCTCGACCCGGGCGATGTCCTGCTGTGCGTCACGGACGGCGTGACGGAGCGCCGCGAGGGCACCCGCATGCTGGGCGACGACGGCCTGAGCGACGTCCTGTCGAACTGTACGGGCCTCACTGCGGGCGCGGTCGCCGCACGCATCCTGCGCGCCGTCGAACGCTTCGCCGCCGAGCCGGCCTCGGACGACATGGCGATCCTGGCGATGCGCGTTCCCGGCCTGCACGAGGAGTGAGTCCGTCAGGACAGCGGAAAGGCCCCCACCGAATGGTGGGGGCCTTTCCTTTATGGAGCCCCAATACGGAATCGAACCGTAGACCTTCTCCTTACCATGGAGACGCTCTGCCGACTGAGCTATTGGGGCCGGCAACGAGATAAAGCATACCCGACGTTCGCACGTCCTTTTGACCACCCGGCCGCTCCTCAGGCGGCCACCTTCAGCAGCCCGCCGAGCGCATTGCACGCGGAGACCACCCGGTGGAGTTCCCGCTGTGTCGTCGACGCGTCCACGGGCAACGCGAGGCATTCGTCGGCGGCGCGCTCCGTCTCCGCGAGCCACAACTCCCGCCTGAACGCGGCGGTCCGGTGCACCGGCGTCTGTACGGGCACATGGCACCGCACCCGGCGGGCACGCAGCGCGCGGGCGAAGGCGTCCCGGTCCGGCCGGCCGTTGCCGGGCACCCGCACCACGTACGAGCCGTAGCTGTGCGGGAGTTCGGGCCGCACGGGTGGCGTCAGCACGCCGGTGAGCCGCGCGTTCAGATAGGCCGCGTTCTCCCTGCGCCTCCTGGTGTCCTCGTCCACCGGACGCGGCGGCTCGTACTCGATGACGAGCAGCCCCCGGTCCGCGGCCACGGCCCGCAGCCCCGCCAAGTCGGCCCGGTGGCCGAAGAGATGAACGGGCATCACGGCGGCGGTACGCAGCGTCAGGGCGGCGGCCACCGAGGCCGGGTCGAGGCAGAGGCTGTGCGGATCGATGTCCGCGAAGACGGGCACGGCGCCGGCCCGCCGCACCGCTTCGGCGACTCCTGCCGTGGCGTACGAGGGCACGACGACCTCGTCCCCCGCACCGATCCCCGCCGCCGTGAGCCTCTCCGCTGTCCCCATGGAAGGGAGAGTGACGGCAGGACGTTAACGAGGAGTGACACTCCGCACTTCATCATGAAAACAAAAAAGCTCCGGCATCTGAACAAAAGTTCAGATGCCGGAGCTTTTTGAAATATTGTTCGGCGGCGTCCTACTCTCCCACACGGTCCCCCATGCAGTACCATCGGCGCTGAAAGGCTTAGCTTCCGGGTTCGGAATGTAA
>NZ_JBIRVR010000038.1:0-37705 GCF_044387105.1 Streptomyces sp. NPDC020379 | reverse complement strand
GCATGGGGGACCGTGTGGGAGAGTAGGACGCCGCCGAACAAATTTTAGCCTCAGGCCCTGGGTCATAGACCCGGGGCCTGAGGCATTTTTGCGTTTAAGGTGACGTCATGCGCTATGACCTCGTCATCTTCGACAACGACGGCGTACTCGTCGACAGCGAGCCGATCGCGAACCGGATCCTGGCCGCGTACCTCACCGAGCTGGGTCACACCACCAGTTACGAGGACTCCCTCCGCGACTACATGGGCGCCGCTGTTCACCGCGTCCACGACCTCATCCTGGAGCGGACCGGGCAGCAGCTGCCGGCCGAATTCGACGACACGCTGCACGCGCGCACCTTCGAGGCGTTCGACCGGGAGCTCCAGCCGATAAAGGGTGCGGTGGAGCTGCTGGAGCAGCTGGTGGCCGAGGGCGTGTCGTACTGCGTCGCGTCGTCCGGTTCGCACGAGCGTATTCGTGTGGCGCACCGGCGCACTGGGCTGGACGAGTGGTTCGAGGACGAGTGGATCTTCAGCACGGACGACGTCGGCAAGGGAAAGCCGGCGCCGGACCTCTTTCTCCACGCGGCCCGTTCCATGGGCGTGGAACCGGGGCGGTGCGTGGTGATCGAGGACAGTCCGCGGGGCATCCAGGCCGCGACGGCCGCGGGAATGGATGTCTACGCGCTGACCTCCCTGACACCGAGGGACCGGCTGACCGGGGCGACCGGGCGGTTCGACAGCCTTTCGGAGCTGCCGCAGCTTCTCGCGTGAATCCGCGCCGGCGAATCGTGTGAGCGAGCTACCCAGGGGTAGTGCCGCGCCGTACCCTCATCGGCCATGACGGATGCGCGCTCGCGGCTGAGACACGGTCGGCTCTCCCTGGCGGTCAGTTTCTTCATCCAGGGC
Organism: Streptomyces sp. NPDC020379; assembly: GCF_044387105.1. Lineage (NCBI taxonomy): Bacteria > Bacillati > Actinomycetota > Actinomycetes > Kitasatosporales > Streptomycetaceae > Streptomyces > Streptomyces sp. NPDC020379. The sequence continues at coordinate 36,818 of NZ_JBIRVR010000038.1, read as the reverse complement.
GCGGTGTTCGCTCTCCTGGTGACCCGAATACCGGCGATCCAGACCCGGTACGGAATATCCGACGGGCTGCTGCCCGTCTTCCTCGCGGCCGTTCCGGTTCTCGCCGGAGTCGGCAGCATCGCCACCGAGCGCCTGGTGGCGAGAGTGCGGCCCGGGGCCGTGCTCCGGTGGGTGCAGCCCGTTGTCGGCCTCGCCCTGCTCGGGGCCGGTTCGGGGCATGAATTGTGGCAAGTGGCCGTCGCCCTCGGTGTGTTCGGGCTGGCGGTCGGCGGGCTGGACGCCTCGATGAACATGCTCGGGGTGAGCCTCCAGCACGCTTACGGGCGCAGCATCATGCTCGGCTTTCACGCCGCGTACAGCCTCGGTGGCATTGTCGGGGCGTCGCTCGCCTGGGTAGGTGCGCACGAGGGAATTCCACTTGTCGCGATCTATGCGCCGGTGGTCACGGTGGCCGTGCCGGTGGCCCTCGTAGCGAGTGGCTGGTACGCCGACCGGGGCGGTCCGCGCGAAGGGCGAACGGACGGGCCCGGAAGCGGTCCCGGCGAGCGCGGCATGCGCTTTCTGCTGCCGCTGTGTCTGGTGATGGCGTTCGCTTATATAGGGGACTCCACCGTCTCCAATTGGAGTGCCAAATACCTCCAGGAGGTCCTGCACAGTTCCGATCAGGTCTCCACCGTCCCGTACAACGCCTATATGGCGACGACCCTGCTGGGGCGGGCGGTCGGGGACCTGGGGGTGCGGCGTTTCGGGCCGGTGCGGGTGGTGCGGGCGGGGACGCTGCTCGCGGGGTGCGGATTCGGGGTGGTGGCGGTGGCGCCCGGGGCGTGGGCCGGCACCGCCGGATTCACCGTGCTGGGGCTGGGGCTGAGCGTGATCGTTCCGCAGACGTTCGCCGCGGCCGGGAGGAACGCGGAGGAAAGGCTGGGGGCCGGGGCGTCCGATGCGGCCGTCGCCCGGCTGAATATCTTCAATTATGTGGGATTTCTGGTGGGTTCACCCCTCGTGGGCGCGCTCGGGGAATTGTGGAGCTATCGGTGGGCCATGGTCGTACCGATGACTCTGGTGCTTGCTACTTACCGGTACGCCCCTTCGTTCGGCCTGTCGGGTGCCCGCTACGGTGGCGGGCATGAGCGGCCGAGCACAGCTGATGTGGGACGAGGCGGTAACGGGCTATGACTTCGGTCCCGGGCACCCGATGGATCCGGTGCGGCTCGCACTGACGATGCGGCTGGTGGAGGCGTACGGGCTCGACCGCGAGCTCCAGGTCACCGCGGCCCCCGCGGCGGGGGAGTCGACGCTGCGGCTGGTGCACCGCGAGGACTACATCGCGGCCGTGCGGGCGGCCTCGGCCGATCCGGCGGCGGCCGACGGCTCGTACGGGCTGGGCACGGCGGACGACCCGGCGTTCGCGGGGATGCACGAGGCGTCGGCGCTGATCGCGGGGCAGTCGGTGGCCGCGGCCGAGGCGGTGTGGCGCGGGGAGGCGCTGCACGCCGTGAACTTCGCCGGTGGCCTGCACCACGCGATGCCGGGGGCGGCCGCGGGCTTCTGCGTGTACAACGACGCGGCCCTCGCCGTGGCCCGGCTGCTGGAGCTGGGGGCCGAGCGGGTCGTGTACGCGGACGTGGACGTGCACCACGGCGACGGGGTGCAGGCGGCGTTCTGGGAGGACCCGCGGGTGCTGACGATCTCGCTGCACGAGGATCCCCGCACGCTCTTCCCGCAGACGGGCTGGCCCGGGGAGACGGGGGCCGCGGCGGCGGAAGGCGGCGCGGTGAACGTGGCGCTGCCGGCCGGGACGGGGGACGCGGGGTGGCTGCGGGCCTTCCACGCGGTCGTGCCGCAGCTCGTCGCGGCCTTCCGGCCGCAGGTGCTGGTGACGCAGCACGGGGCGGACACCCACTTCGAGGATCCGCTCGCCCATCTCGCGGTCTCGCTGGACGCGCAGCGCGAGGTGGCCGAGGCGTGCCACGCGCTGGCGCACACGCACACGGCCGGCCGGTGGGTGGCCCTGGGCGGCGGGGGCTATGCCGTGGTGGACGTGGTGCCGCGGACATGGACGCACCTGGTGGGCATCGCGGCGGGGCATCCGGTGGAGCCGGCCTCCGCCGTGCCGGAGGAGTGGCGCGCGGAAGTGTTCCGGCGCACGCGGCAGTTGGGGCCGCTGCGGATGACGGACGGGGTGGTGCCGGGATGGCGGGACTTCGACTCCGGCTACGATCCCGCGGACCGGGTGGACCAGGCGATCCTGGCCACGCGCCGGGCGGTCTTCCCGGCCCACGGGCTGCTGCCGTAGGCCGGCCGCCCGGTTACGCCAAGTGTGGGATCCCGGTCCGAAAGGGCGCGCCGTCCCCCGTGGTGCGGCAGCATCGGGGTGTGTTGAGTGCTCGCACCTTGCGTGCGCATCTGCTGGCCGCCCGGCTGGCCGGGACGGTGGCCACGACGCGGGAGCGCAGTCTGGGCCGGTATCGCATGTTCGTGGCCCGGGACCCGCGGGCACTGATCGGGCTGGAGCCCGAACGGGACTGGCTCCTGAGTGATTTGTTACAGCTGATGGGTCGAAGGTGTGGAGTTTCGGCCGATCCTGATCACGCGTCAGGTCAGGATGTGATCGACCCCGACCGCACGATCGCGGCACTCGATGCCTTCGCGGACCGGCTCGCGGCGGCGGCCGCGAGCGGTGCTCCGGTGCTGTTCGGTACCGGTCATCCCCATCGACTCCTGGGCTTCTACGCCGGGTTGGCCGCAGGTCTCTCGGCGGCGGGGTGCAGTGTCCTCACCCCGGCGCAGGGTCGAAGTGTCGACATAACGACCCGGTTCGGGGTACGTACTTACAACCTTGACTACGTTGAAGGAGTCGCGCTGGTGCGTGAACCCGGCGCACGGAGGGGCGCGAGTGAGCCGGGCGCGCATACGCATTCCCCGCTGCCGCTTCGGGTGGCGCTGGCTTCGGCGATGGACGCAGGGGAACCGCTGCCGACGCTGGTCGTCGGGGACCACGGCTGGGTCTGCGGGGCAGGTCAGCTGGGTATTGAGGCCATCGGGCTGGCGGACTCGGACGACCCCGCGCCGTTTGTCGCAGAGGCGGAGGGGCGGGTGTCCGTCGCCGTTCCGCTTGATGACACTGTGCGGTCTGATTACTACCGACCGCTTACTCGCTATGTACTCAATCGAGCGTGTCTGTCACAGTAGGCGGCCGATGGCTGCTCCTCTTCCCCACTCGCATCACCCGCCCCTAACCTGGGGAGTGAGCGCGCAGCGACGAGGAGTCACCGGAGGGGAAGCCGGTGCGCGTCATGTGCGGAAGGTTCAGGTGTGTCATGGCTGCTGGCGAGAGGCCTCTCAACGAGGTCGTGTTCCTGACCGTGGCGGAAGTCGCCTCGGTGATGCGAGTGTCCAAGATGACCGTGTACCGCTTGGTGCACAGTGGTCATCTGCCGGCGATCCGGGTGGGAAGGTCGTTCCGGGTCCCAGAGCAAGCGGTGCACGAGTACCTCCGGGAGTCCTACGTGGGGGTGGAAACAGCCTGACGGGGACCTCGGATTACGTTGTTCGCCCGGTGCCGGGTAGGCTGGCCCGATGTAGGTCGTGTGGGCTCGGACGCCCCGCACCGAGTGAATCGATGTAAGCGAGGGTAGTCGTGGGCTCTGTTATCAAGAAGCGGCGCAAGCGGATGGCCAAGAAGAAGCACCGCAAGCTTCTCAAGCGCACGCGCGTTCAGCGTCGCAACAAGAAGTAAGCAGCGCCGCTGTGTTCGTCCCGCAGCCCTTCCACCGCTCAGCGGTGGGAGGGCTGCGGTGCGTTGCGGTGAGTAAAGCTTTCGCTACGGCTTGAAATGTAGCTCCGCGCATCGGCTGGTCACCACAGCGCAACGACGACCCGCTACGGTGGCCGCGACAGCACCACTGGCAAGGGGCGGGAAGGAAGGCGCTGATCTTGGGCAAGGTCGTGCTCGTCACCGGAGTCGCACGGCAGCTGGGGGGCCGGTTCGTCCGCCGCCTCCTGCGCGAGCCCGATGTGGAGCGGGTCATCGGGGTGGACGCCGTGGCCCCCGAGCGCGGTCTCGGCGGGGCCGATTTCGTACGGGCGGACATCCGCCATCCCGCGATCGCCAGGGTTCTGGCCGAACAGGCCGTCGACACCGTCGTCCACATGGACGTGACCGGCACTCCGCTGGGCAAGCGCGGCAGCCGGGCCACGGTCAAGGAGACCAACGTCATCGGCACCATGCAGCTGCTCGGTGCCTGCCAGAAGACGCCCTCCGTGAAGCGGCTCGTGGTCAAGTCCAGCACGAATGTCTACGGTTCCGCGCCACGCGACCCCGCGATCTTCACCGAGACCACCCCGCCCAAGTCCTTGCCCAGCGGCGGCTTCGCCAAGGACGTGGTCGAGGTCGAGGGATACGTCCGGGCCTTCGCCCGCCGCCGCCCCGACGTGGCCGTGTGCGTCCTGCGCTTCGCGAACATCCTCGGGCCGCACGCCGATTCGCCGCTCGCGGAATACTTCTCCCTGCCCGTCCTGCCGACCGTGCTCGGCTTCGACCCCCGGCTCCAGTTCGTCCACGAGAAGGACGTGCTCGAGGTGCTGCGGATCGCCGCGGGGGAGCCCCGCAGGGGCACCTTCAACAGCGGCACCTTCAACATCGCGGGTGACGGCGTGCTGCTGCTCTCCCAGGCCGCCAGGCGCCTCGGGCGCCCCACCCTCCCCTTCTTCCTGCCGACCGTCACCTGGGTCGGCTCCGCGCTCCGCTCGGTGGGCATGACGGACTTCTCCCCGGAGCAGATCCGGCTGCTCACCCACGGGCGCGTCGTCGGGACCACGGAGATGCGCGAGAGACTGGGCTTCGAACCCCGGTACACGACCGCCGGGGCCTTCGCGGACTACGCGAGCAGCCGTGGCCCCGGACTGCTGCCGCCCGACACCCTCGCCCGTACCGTCGACCGGATCGCCGCGGCCCTGCCTGCCGGCCGCGGCCAGAACTGAGGAGCGCACCCACCATGGCGGACGCGAAGGTCATCCCGTTCGGCGAGGAACCGCGGGCCAAGCGGAAGGGCCAGCGAGTGGGCCGGTCCCGGGCGAGCCGGACGCAGGCGCCGCTCGCGCCCGTACCGCAGCAGCGTGACGAGGACCCGGCCACGGCCGCGGAGGCCGCGGAGCCGCAGCGGGCGCGGGAGCAGGACGGCGGCGGCTGGGACCGCAAGCTCGCGCACGGGCTGAGCTTCCTGCGGCGGCGCATCACCGGTGAGTACGAGGTGGACGACTTCGGCTACGACCAGGAGCTCGCCGACCAGGTGGTGATGTCCGCGCTCCGCCCGTTCTACGAGAAGTACTTCCGGGTGGAGGTGAAGGGGCTCGAGAACATCCCCGACAAGGGCGCGGCGCTGGTCGTCGCCAACCACTCGGGCACGCTGCCGGTCGACGGGCTGATGCTCCAGGTCGCGCTGCACGACCACCACCCGGCCGGGCGGCACATCCGGATGCTCGCCGCCGATCTGGTCTTCGCGCTGCCGGTCATCAACGAGATCTCCCGGAAGCTCGGGCACACGCTCGCCTGTGTGGAGGACGCGGAGAAGCTGCTGGAGCGGGGCGAGGTGGTCGGGGTGATGCCGGAGGGGTTCAAGGGGATCGGGAAGCCCTTCTCCGAGCGCTACAAGCTCCAGCGCTTCGGCCGGGGCGGCTTCGTCTCCACGGCACTGCGTGCCGGGGCGCCGATCGTGCCGTGCTCGATCGTGGGCGCCGAGGAGATCTTCCCGATGGTCGGCAACGCCAAGACGGTGGCGCGGCTGCTGGGCCTCCCCTACTTCCCGCTGACGCCGACCTGGCCCTGGCTGGGCCCGCTGGGTCTGGTGCCGCTGCCGACGAAGTGGACGATCCAGTTCGGCGAGCCGATCCCGACGGACGGCTATCCACCGGAGGCCGCGGACGACCCGATGCTGATGTTCAACCTGACCGATCAGGTGCGAGAAACGATTCAGCACACGCTCTACAAGCAGCTCGTGCAGCGGCGTTCGGTGTTCTTCTGATCTGCATCGCGTTCTGTTCTTATGACAGCGTGTCTTCTGGCAGCGCGTCTTCCGGCAGCGCCCCGAAAGGGCGCTCCGGAGATGACGGCGGCCGGTGTTCTCCCGAACTCTCCGACGTATGAGCTCGGTCCGAGGTGAGGAACACCGGCCGCCAGGGCTGCTGCTACGGCCCTATTTCTCCGGTTCGTTGCGGATGCCGAGGCCCGGGAGGATGTCCGGGAGGAGCGGCGGGATGGTGATGTCCGGCTGCTTGGTCGCCTTGCCGTCCTTGCCCGTGTGCGCCGGGCCGGACGCGCCAGGGGTCTGCGGGGGCTGGAGGAGACCCGTGCCCCCGAGGAGGCCCTCGTGCTCCTGGTGCGCGCCCGGGTCCGCCGAGCGCGTCTGACCGCCGCCGCTGTGCTTGCCGTCGGTGGTCGACGCGGACGACGGGGGCGTCGCGGGGCGGCTGTTCGTCCCGCTGTCGGAGCCGTGCCGGGGGGTGCCGGCCCTGGGCGCCGCGTGCTTGCCCGTGGGGGTGGGCAGCAGGGAACGCAGCGGGCCGACGTCACTGTCTATGGCCGCGAAGACCGAGCTGACCTGATTGCTCACGTCGGCCAGTTGGGAGGGCAGCTTCTCGCGGAGCTGGCTCCAGCCCTCGCGGTGCAGCGAGGCGAAGGAGTCGAGCCGCTCCATCGGGCCGAGGGAGCCGTCCCGCTTATAGGCCGCGTGCAGCAGCCGGTGGCCCTCGGAGACGTCGTGGCGCATGCCGAAGAGGGTCTTGCGGATCTCGCTCAGGGCCTCGGAGTCGAGCGGTCCGGAACGGCCGCGCTCCATCAGGCGGCGCGCCTCGTGGAGCCGGGTCGACGCCTGGTCCAGGAAGAGGCCGCCGCGGGCGGAATCGCCGTCGGCCATACCGAGCTTGATGTCTTCCATGCCGCGCTTCAGGCCGTACAGCGAGTCGCCCGGGAGGGCATTGGAACTCGCCGCCGCGACACCGCCGAAGGCACCCGCGGCCACGCCCACCGTGAGCCCGCCCGCGGCGAGCCCCTTGGTCCAGCGGGAGCGTGGCTTCAGCCGGCTCAGCGCCCGGTGCGCCCCTCGCCCTCGGGTCCTGCTGCCGCGCGGCTCGGGAACGGCGGCAGCGGATCCTCCGGCGAACTGGCTCTCCATGGCGGCGATCAGCTGTGCCCGCTGCACGGTTTTGATCTCGGGGTCGAGCTCGGGTGCGGGCAGGCCGCCGAGCTCGCTCGCCAGGGCCAGCAGCTTCCCCTGCTCGGCGTCATCCGCCGGTGGGCCGGGCTGTGTGGCCGCCGCGCCCTGGAGTTCCTGGTCCTCCAGGGCTTGGGCGAAGGCGTTCGCCCGCCGGTGCGCCGAAACGTTCGCGATCACAGGCGGCACCTCCTCTCGTCATGACGGTCGACTCCCCTCAAGACCGGGAGGGTTGCACGCCCTGAACGCATCCACTCGATCGAGTGAGGGGATACGGGCATGACGTGACCGCAGGGAGTCTGCATCCCGCACAACGACTGGCGCGGCGGCCGGGTTACGCGCCCTTGAGGATGTGACCGCTGGTGAGTGAACGCACGCACAGAGTTAGCGCGCGTCGTCCGGGAGGAGCCGGGCCAGAGTGCGGACGGCGCGGTACTGGAGCGTCTTGATGGCACCCTCGTTCTTGCCCATGACGCGGGCGGTCTCGGCGACCGAGAGGCCCTGGAGGAAGCGGAGGGTGACGCACTCCTGCTGCTGGGGGTTGAGCTTGCGGACCGCCTCCAGAAGGGCGGCGTTGGAGAGGGATTCGAGGACGGAGTCCTCCGGGCTGCGCTCGACCTCGTTGGCGTCGAGCATCTCGCCGGTGGTCACCTCGAGCCGGAACCGCGACGACTTGAAGTGGTCGGCCACCAGATTGCGGGCGATGGTCACCAGCCAGGCGCCGAAGTCACGGCCCTGCCAGGTGAAGGTGCCGATCCGGCGCAGGGCGCGCAGGAAGGTCTCGCTGGTGAGGTCCTCGGCCGTGGCCCGGCCGCCCACCCGGTAGTAGATATAGCGGTAGACCGTATCGGCGTACTGGTCGTAGAGCCGGCCGAAAGCCTCGGCCTCGCCGGCCTGGGCACGCTCGACCAGGTCGAGCATCCGGGCGCTGTCGCTGTCGGCGCTGGGGCGGCGGGTGGTGGTGGACGTACCGGCGCCGGCGCCGCGGCGGGCGCGTCTGCCCACCGCCGCCGCGCTGCCCTCGGCGAGGGCGTAGCAGGGGCCGGCGGGGACGGGTGTGGCGAAGGCGGGGACGGCGTACGCGGTGGGGACGAAGCCGCGCAGGCGGTCGAGGACCGTTGCGCGCAGCGTAGCCAGGCCCGAGGCGTCAACCCCGACGTGTGGGTACACGGGACTCCCAGAGGCAGAGCTTCCATCACGTGCAGTACGGAACCGTTCACTCGTCGTAGGGACAAGGGGGTACCGGTTTGCGTCTGAGGAGAATAACGCTTCGTACAGGCAGCGCTACACCGAGTTGCTCAAATCACCGTTTCCGTTCGATCTCTTACCGCTTCGAGATCGATCAAATATCGAACGCTGAAAGGAAGTTGACCGGATTTGGCGACGGTGTGGCCGAATGGGCTGCGTGTTGTGGCAATCCGGTCACGGAAGGACTGGCGGGGGCCGTGGGAGGGTATGACGACCGGATTGCCTGAGGGTGACGAACGGTTACGCGCTGTTGCGGGCGCACCCGAACGGGACGTACGCCGGTGGCGGGATGCGCGCGCCGGCTGTTGACGCGTCGGCGCCGATGCCTCCGTCGGGCCGGGGTCAGCGCCGGCGGCGGTGCAGGGCGATCGCGGCGGCCGCGCCGCCCGCCAGGGCGCCCACTCCGGCGGCGGCCGGGATGCCGACCTTGGCCGCCTTGCGGCCCGTGCGGTAGTCGCGCAGGCGCCAGCCGCGCTCCCGGGCCAGCTTGCGCAGGCGGCTGTCCGGGTTCACGGCGTAGGGGTGCCCGACGATCGAGAGCATCGGGATGTCGTTCACGGAGTCGCTGTACGCCGCGCAGCGGGCCAGGTCGAGTCCCTCGGCCGCGGCCAGCGCCCGTACGGCCTCGGCCTTCGCGGGGCCGTGCAGCGGCTCGCCGACCAGCTTGCCGGTGTAGACGCCGCCGATCGACTCGGCGACCGTGCCGAGCGCGCCGGTCAGGCCGAGCCTGCGGGCGATGATCGTGGCGGCCTCGATGGGCGCGGCCGTGACCAGCCAGACCTTCTGGCCGGCGTCGAGGTGGGCCTGGGCGAGCGCGCGGGTGCCCGGCCAGATGCGCTCCGCCATGTACTCGTCGTAGATCTCCTCGCCGATGGACATCAGCTCGGAGACGCGGTGGCCCTTGACGATGGACAGGGCGCTGTTGCGGGCGTCCTCGACGTGCTCGGGGTTCTCCGCGCCGACGACGCGGAAGTAGATCTGCTGCCAGACGAAGCGGGCCAGCTCGCGCTTGTGAAAGAAGTGGCGTTTGTAGAGGCCGCGGCCGAAGTGGAAGAGGGACGCGCCCTGCATCACGGTGTTGTCGAGGTCGAAGAAGGCGGCTGCCCGTGCATCGCCGACGACGGGGAAATCCGGCTCGGCGGATTCCGCGTTCCCGGTGCTCTCCGCGCTCTCGGCGTTCTCCTGAGCGGTCTTGCGGGCTGCCTCCGCCGCGGCCTCGCCTGCCAGCACGCTGCGTGCGGTGGCGGAGCGCTTGCGGGGAGTGATCCATCCCAGTGCGGCCATGCCCGGAGCATAGCCAGTTTGTTCGGGGTCACGCCTCCGTGCCTCCGGATGTGCGGACTCGACCGCTCCGGGCCCCGGCTCAGGCCGCGCCCAGGGCCTTCCGCAGGCGGTTCGGGTCCACGCGCCAGAAGTCGTGCTGGGCGCCGTCCACCAGGACGACCGGAATCTGTTCCCAGTACCTGCGGTACAGCTCCTCGTCCTCGTTGATGTCCTTCTTCTCCCAGCGCGCGCCCACCTCGGCGCAGACCTCGGCGATGACCGCCTCGGCGGCGTCGCACAGGTGGCAGCCGGGTTTTCCGATCAGCGTCACGGTGCTGTCGGCGGGGTTCTTGCGGGCGTTGCGGCGCAGCAGCGGGCTCATGGAGGCCATTGTGCCCGGCGGAAGAGGAATCTCGCCGGACGGATTTGGGTGCCTGAGTCGACTACCATCATGTGTCGATTTGTTGGTGTCCGGGGGTATGGCGATGAGGAGTGAGGGCGTGTGTCGCCGTCGATGTTCCCCCGGTGCCGCCGTGGTCGCCATGCGGCGGCCGATGGTTCCCGGATCGGGGCGAAATACCGCGTGACGCCGGTCACTTTGCCCGGACAAAGCGGACACCATCTTTGTGCACGCGTTCACAAAGGCATAGCCTGCGGGGGACGGGGCGGTCCTGGGACGAGGCGCCGCCCGCAGCCCCGCTCTACCCGCAGGAGCACCGTGGCAACTGGCCGAACTCACCGACCGGCGACCCGAAGCCGAGGGATCCCCGAGGCCACCGTCGCCCGGCTACCGCTGTATCTGCGTGCACTGACCGCGCTCTCCGAGCGCTCGGTGCCCACGGTCTCCTCCGAGGAACTCGCGACCGCGGCGGGCGTCAACTCCGCCAAGCTGCGCAAGGACTTCAGCTACCTCGGCTCGTACGGCACCCGCGGTGTCGGCTACGACGTCGAGTACCTCGTCTACCAGATCTCCCGTGAGCTCGGCCTGACCCAGGACTGGCCGGTCGTCATCGTCGGCATCGGAAACCTCGGTGCCGCGCTCGCCAACTACGGCGGCTTCGCCTCGCGCGGCTTCCGCGTCGCCGCGCTGATCGACGCCGACCCGGCCATGGCCGGCAAGCCGGTGGCCGGGCTGCCCGTGCGGCACACCGACGAGCTCGAATCGATCATCAGTGACAACGGCGTCTCCATCGGCGTCATCGCGACCCCCGCCGGCGCCGCGCAGCAGGTGTGCGACCGGCTCGTCGCCGCCGGGGTCACCTCGATCCTCAACTTCGCGCCCACGGTCCTCTCCGTGCCGGAGGGCGTCGACGTGCGCAAGGTCGACCTGTCGATCGAACTGCAGATCCTGGCCTTCCACGAGCAGCGCAAGGCGGGCGAGGAGAACGCGCCGGCCGCCGTGGCCGCCCGCTCGGGCGCGGCCGTGCGCCCGGCGCCGGAGAGCCGGAAGGGCCCGGACGGGGATGTCCCCGCCGTGATGCCGGCATGAGCCTTCTCGTCGTCGGTCTGAGCCACCGCAGCGCGCCCGTCAGCGTGCTGGAGCGGGCCGCCCTCGCGCGCGAGGAGCGGATGAAGCTCCTGCACGACACCCTCGCGGCGGAGCCCGCCACCGAGGCCGCCGTGCTCGCCACGTGCAACCGCATCGAGCTGTACGCCGACGTGGACAAGTTCCACGCCGGTGTCGCCGAGCTGTCCACGCTGCTCGCCCGCCACACGGGCGTCGGCCTGGACGAGCTGACCCCCTATCTCTATGTGCACTACGAGGACCGGGCCGTCCACCACCTCTTCTCGGTGGCGTGCGGGCTGGACTCGATGGTCGTCGGCGAGGGCCAGATCCTCGGTCAGATCAAGGACGCCCTCGCGCTCGGCCAGGAGCTGCACACCGCCGGGCGGCTGCTCAACGACCTCTTCCAGCAGGCCCTTCGGGTCGGCAAGCGCGCCCACAGCGAGACGGGCATCGACAAGGCCGGGCAGTCCCTGGTCACCTTCGGCCTGGAGCGGCTCGCCGCCGGCGCGGACGTGACCGCCTGGGCGGCCGGCAAGCGCGCCCTGGTCATCGGCGCCGGTTCGATGTCCTCCCTCGCGGCGGCGACGCTCGCCCGCGCGGGCGTCGCGCACGTGGCGATCGCCAACCGCACGGTGGAGCGGGCCGAGCGCCTGGCCGAGATCCTCGCCGAGCCCGGCGGCCCCGGCTGCACGGCCTCGGCCGTGGAGATGGCCGCGGTGCCCGGTGAACTGGCCCTCGCGGACGTCGTGGTGAGCTGCACCGGCGCCATGGGTGTGGTCCTGACCGCCGATGTCGTCCAGGCCGCGCTCGCGGGCCACGAGGACGCGCGCTGCGCCGTCGGTCCCGCCTGCGCGGACGCGACCGGCACCGTGCTCGCCCTCCTCGACCTGGCCATGCCGCGGGACATCGACGCCGCGGTCCACCGCCTCGCGGGCGCCCGGCTGGTCGACATCGAGTCGCTGGCCGAGGCATCCGCCGACGCTCCCATGGCGGCCGACGTCGACCGGGTGCGCACCATCGTCTCCGACGAGGTCGCCGCCTTCGGCGCCGCGCAGCGGGCCGCGCACATCACGCCCACCGTGGTCGCCCTGCGCACCATGGCGGCGGACGTCGTCACGAGCGAGATCGCCCGCCTCGACGGGCGGCTGCCCGACCTCGACGACAAGCAGCGCGCGGAGATCACCCAGACCGTCCGCCGCGTGGTCGACAAGCTGCTCCACGCGCCCACCGTGCGCGTCAAGGAGCTGGCCTCCACCCCCGGCGGCGCCGGATACGCCGACGCGCTGCGGGAACTCTTCGACCTCGATCCGCAGGCGGTCGCCGCCGTGAGCCGGGCCGATTCACGGGCCGGTACGCACAACACTGCACGGGAGCCGGCATGAACGACACCTCTTCGACGGTGGACGAGGTGACCGCGCGGCAGCGACCGCTTCGCCTGGGCACCCGTCGCAGCAAACTCGCCATGGCCCAGTCCGGGCAGGTGGCACAGACCGTACGGCAGCTGACCGGCCGCCCGGTCGAGCTGGTCGAGATCACCACGTACGGCGATGTCTCGCGGGAGTCGCTCGCGCAGATCGGCGGGACGGGCGTCTTCGTCTCCGCGCTGCGCGACGCGCTGGCCGCGAGGGAGATCGACCTCGCCGTGCACTCCCTCAAGGACCTGCCGACGACCCAGCCCGACGACCTGGTGCTGGCGGCGATCCCGGTCCGCGAGGACCCGCGCGACGTGCTGATCGCGCGGGACGGGCTGACCTTGGAGACGCTGCCCGCCGGAGCCCGTATCGGCACCGGCTCGCCGCGCCGCATGGCCCAGCTCAACGCCTTGGCCCGCGCGCACGGCCGGGAGATCGAGACGGTGCCCATCCGCGGCAACATCGACACCCGGATCGCCTTCGTCACCGACGGCGAACTGGATGCCGTGGTGCTGGCCGCGGCCGGGCTCACCCGTCTCGGCCGGGCGTCGGAGATCTCGCAGTACCTGGAGCCCGACGCAGTTCTGCCCGCCCCCGGCCAGGGGGCCCTGGCGATCGAGTGCGCTGCGACCGACGCACCCCTCGCCGCGATGCTCGCCGAGCTCGACGACCCGTACACCCGGGTCGCCGTGACCGCCGAGCGTTCCCTGCTCGCCGCCCTGGAGGCCGGCTGCTCCGCACCCGTGGGTGCGCTGGCCGACCTGTTGGCCGACGGGCAGGTTGTCACCGAAATGCGCCTGCGCGGCGTCGTCGGCTCGACCGACGGCAAGACGCTGGTGCAGCTGTCCACCACCGGTCCCGTGCCGACGTCCAGCGAGGAAGCCGTGGCCCTGGGCCGCGAGCTCGCCGCAGCGATGCTCGACAAGGGTGCGGCCGGTCTTATGGGGGAGCGAGCACTTTGAACCCCACCGCCCCGAACCACCCCGTGCACGGGCACGTCACCTTCCTCGGTGCCGGACCCGGAGACCCGGGACTGCTGACGCTGCGTGCCGTGGAGGCACTGGCGGCCGCGGACGTCCTGATTGCCGATCCGCAGGTGCTCGATGTGGTGCGCACGCATGCGCGCGCCCATGTGGACATGCCTGCCCAGACGGTTACTGACGAGTCATCAAAAACCGTCGGAACGCCCGAAGTACCTGTCCTGAGGGACACCGCCAATCTTGTCATGTCGGCCGCGCGCGGCGGCAAGCGGGTCGTCCGTGCGGTGCTCGGCGACCCCGGCCTCGACGGCAACGCCGGCGACGAGATGCTGGCCTGCGCCACCGAGGGCATCACCTTCGAGGTGGTGCCGGGCGTCGCCACGGCCGTGGGCGTGCCCGCCTACGCCGGGGTGCCGCTGCGCGACGGCAAGGGCGCCGACGTGCGCTTCGTGGACGCCCGTACGGCCTCGGCCACCTGCTGGTCCGAGGTCGGCGCGAGCGAGGTCACCGCGGTCGTCTCCACGACGCTCGACTCGGTCGCGGCCGCCGCCGGTGAGCTGGTCTCCGCCGGGCGCAAGCCCGACACCCCGCTGACCGTCACCGTCGCCGGCACCACCACGCGCCAGCGCACCTGGACCGCCACCCTCGGCTCGATCGCCCAGGTGCTCAAGGCCGCGAAGGTGCTGCCGTCCCCGGACGGCGGCCAGCCGGTGATAGCCGTGGTCGGCGAGCGCGGCGCGGCGGCGCGGCGCGACCAGCTCTCGTGGTTCGAGTCCAAGCCGCTCTTCGGCTGGAACGTGCTCGTGCCGCGCACCAAGGAGCAGGCCGCGTCGCTCTCCGACCAGCTCCGCTCCTACGGCGCCGTGCCCAGCGAGGTCCCGACCATCGCGGTCGAGCCGCCGCGCACCCCGCAGCAGATGGAGCGCGCGGTCAAGGGGCTGGTCACCGGCCGCTACGAGTGGATCGCCTTCACTTCCGTGAACGCCGTCAAGGCGGTCCGCGAGAAGTTCGAGGAGTACGGCCTCGACGCGCGTGCCTTCGCCGGTATCAAGGTCGCGGCCGTCGGCGAGCAGACGGCGAAGTCCCTCGTCGAGTTCGGCGTGAAGCCCGACCTCGTGCCGAGCGGCGAGCAGTCGGCCGCCGGTCTGCTGGAGGACTGGCCGCCCTACGACCCGGTCTTCGACCCGATCGACCGCGTCTTCCTGCCGCGCGCCGACATCGCCACCGAGACCCTGGTGGCGGGCCTGATCGAGCTCGGCTGGGAGGTCGACGACGTCACGGCCTACCGGACCGTGCGCGCCTCGCCGCCGCCGGCCGAGACCCGCGAGGCGATCAAGGGCGGCGGCTTCGACGCCGTGCTCTTCACCTCCTCGTCCACCGTGCGGAACCTCGTCGGCATCGCCGGCAAGCCGCACAACGTCACCGTCATCGCCTGCATCGGCCCGGCCACCGCGAAGACCGCGGAGGAACACGGCCTGCGGGTGGACGTGCTGTCGCCCGAGCCCTCGGTGCACAAGCTCGCCGAGGCGCTCGCGGACTTCGGCGCGGCGCGGCGCGATGCCGCCCTGGAGGCCGGCGACCCGGTCACGCGCCCGAGCGAGCGACGGCCCGGATCGCGTAGAAGGGCACGCAGTTGAGCACGTACGGCACCTTCCCCGGCTCCCGCCCCCGGCGGCTGCGGACCAATCCGGCCATGCGCCGGATGGTCGCGGAGCACCGGCTGCACCCGGCCGACCTGATCCTGCCCGCCTTCGTGCGGGAGGGCGCCGCCGAGCCGGTGCCGATCTCGGCCATGCCGGGCGTCGTCCAGCACACCCGGGACACCCTGCGCCGGGCGGCCGTCGAGGCGCTGGAGGCCGGCGTCTCCGGGATCATGCTCTTCGGCGTGCCCGAGGACGCGAAGAAGGACGCGGCGGGCACCGCCGGGACCGACCCCGAGGGCATCCTCCAGGTCGCCATCCGGGACGTGAAGGCCGAGGTCGGCGACGACCTCGTCATCATGTCCGACCTGTGCCTGGACGAGTACACCGACCACGGCCACTGCGGGGTCCTCGACTCCGAGGGCCGGGTGGACAACGACGCCACGCTGGAGCGCTACGCCGAGATGGCGCAGATCCAGGCCGACGCGGGCGTCCATGTGGTGGGCCCGAGCGGCATGATGGACGGCCAGGTCGGCGTCATCCGCGACGCCCTCGACCAGACCGGCCACGAGGACGTCTCGGTCCTGGCCTACACCGCGAAGTACGCCTCCGCGTTCTACGGCCCCTTCCGCGAGGCCGTCGGCTCCTCGCTCCAGGGCGACCGCAAGACCTATCAGCAGGACCCGGCCAACGCCCGCGAGTCCCTGCGCGAGCTGGAGCTCGACCTCGCCGAGGGCGCGGACATGGTCATGGTCAAGCCGGCCCTGCCCTACCTCGACATCCTCGCCAAGGTCGCGGAGTCGGTGGACGTGCCGGTGGCCGCGTACCAGATCTCCGGCGAGTACGCGATGGTCGAGGCGGCCGCCGCCAACGGCTGGATCGACCGCGACCGGGCCATCCTGGAGACGCTCACCGGCATCAAGCGGGCGGGCGCGAACATGATCCTCACCTACTGGGCGACGGAGGTCGCACGGCAGCTCTGAGCGAGCACGGCTGTACGTACCGATGGCGGCTTCCCCGGCGGGGAGGCCGCCATCGGCGTTCCCGCCCGCTGGCGACCATTCGCCTCAGAGCTCTACGTTGTGCCCATATCGCTCACCCCGGAGGCGTAGATGAGCAACGACCCCGAACTCGCCGACGACTGGGAGTACACCCTCCAGGTCCCCTCCGACCCGATGGCGCCCTGCATCGCGCGGCGCACGCTGCGCACGATCTTCCAGGAGCACGGCTTCGCCGAACTGGCGGACACCGCGGAGCTGTTGACGTCGGAGCTGGTCACCAACTCCTACCGGCACACCGACGGGCCCGCGTCCGTGCGGGTGCGGCGGGAGGGCGAGCGGGTGCGGGTGACCGTCTGGGACACCAACCCCGGGCTCCCCGGGCTGAGCAGGGCCGCGCTGCCGGACGACGAGGCCGAACAGGGGCGCGGGCTGGGGCTGGTGATGAAGTGCGCCGACAGCTGGGGCGGGTTCGCGCTGCGGAACCAGCCGCAGGGGCTCGTCGGCAAGCTGATCTGGTTCGAGCTGGGGGCGGGGCACCAGGCCCCGCCGCCGGCTCCGTGACCTACAGCTGCTCGGGCGTGCGGATGCCCAGCAGGGCCATGCCCTGACGCAGGGTGCGGCCCGTCAGCTCCGCGAGGAACAGCCGGTTCTCGACCGTCGGCGCGTCCTCGGCCTTGAGGACCGGGCACTGGTCGTAGAACGTCGTGAACGCCGACGCCAGCTGGTAGAGATACGCGGCCAGCTTGTGCGGCTCGTACGAACCGGCGACCTCGGCGAGCGTCTCCGCGAACTGGTCCAGGTGCAGCGCCAGCGCGCGCTCCGCCGGGGCCAGCGCCAGCTCCGGGTGGGCCTTGGCGGAGGCCGACTCGCCCGCCTTGCGGAGGATGGAGCGGATACGGGCGTAGGCGTACTGGAGATAGACCGAGGTGTCGCCGTTGAGGGAGACCATCCGGTCGAGGTCGAAGATGTAGTCACGGCCCAGGGACGTGGACAGGTCGGCGTACTTCACGGCGCCGATGCCCACCTGGGTGCCGCGCTCGGCGATCTCCTCGTCGGTCAGGCCGAGCTTCTCGCTCTTCTCCCGGACCACGGCCGTCGCCCGCGCGATCGCCTCGTCCAGCAGGTCGACCAGCCGGACCGTCTCGCCCTCACGCGTCTTGAACGGCTTGCCGTCCTTGCCGAGCACCGTGCCGAAGGGCAGCTGCACGGCCTTGACGCCGTCGGGCAGCCAGCCGGCCCGGCGAGCGGTCTCGAAGACCATCTTGAAGTGCAGGCCCTGCCGGGCGTCCACGACATAGAGCAGGGAGTCGGCGCCCAGCTTGCCCACCCGGTCGCGGATCGCGGAGAGGTCGGTCGCCGCATAGCCGAAACCGCCGTCGGACTTCTGGACGATCAGCGGGGTGGGGTTGCCGTCCGGGCCCTTGACGTCGTCGAAGAACACGCACAGCGCGCCGTTGGACCGGACGGCGACACCGGACTCCTCCAGCATGCGGCAGGTGTCGGCCAGCATGTCGTTGTAGCCGGACTCGCCGACCACGTCCGCGTCCCGGATCTCCATGTCGAGCTTGCCGAAGACCGAGTAGAAGTAGATCTTCGACTCGTCCACGAACCGCTGCCACAGGGCGAGGGTCTGCTCATCGCCCGCCTGGAGGTCCACGACCCGGCGGCGCGCCCGCTCCTTGAACGCCTCGTCGGAGTCGAAGAGCGTGCGGGACGCCTTGTAGAGCCGGTTGAGGTTCGACATGGCCTCCTCACCGGAGGCGGCGTCCTTGTGGTCCAGCTCGTGCGGGTGCTCCAGCAGATACTGGATGAGCATGCCGAACTGGGTGCCCCAGTCGCCGATGTGGTGCCGCGAGATCACCTTCTCGCCCGCGAACTCCAGGATCTTGACGACCGCGTCGCCGATCACCGCGGACCGCAGATGGCCGACGTGCATCTCCTTGGCCACGTTCGGCTGCGCCCAGTCGATGACCGTGGTGCCCGGCTTCTCCTTGAGCGGCACGCCCAGGCGGTCGTCGGCCGCGCGGGCCGCGAGCGTCCCGGTGATCGCCCGGTCGGTGACCGTGATGTTGAGGAAGCCGGGGCCGGAGACCTCGATCTCCTGGATCAGATCACCGGCGGGCAGCCCGGCCACGACCTTGCCGGCCAGCTCGCGGGGGTTGCCCCCCAGCTTCTTGGCGAGCGCCAGCATCCCGTTGGCCTGGAAGTCGGCCCGGTCGCTTCGTCGCAGCAGCGGGTCGGCGGCGCCGGCCTCCGGCAGGGCTGCCGAGAGAGCGTCCGCGATGCGCTGGTGGAGCGAGGAGGCGAGGGAAGGGACCGAGGCCATGGGGTGGGTGCCGTTCCGTTAGAGGGCGTTTTGAATACACCGAGTATCACACGCACCCGTCGCCGCCCGGGTGGTCATTCCGGCCGCCTGTGACCGACCCGGGAGCAACCCCGGAGCCGCCCCGGCCGTCTGGGACAATGGTCATGCCAGGACCGTAAGGAAGGAAGTGCCGTGGCTCAGGCTCAGAGCACCGAGGCCGACTGGGTCTCCCGTTTCGCCGACGAGGTCATTGCCGAAGCGGAGCGCCGTGCCCCCGGCAAACCGATCGTCGTTGCCTCCGGCCTGTCCCCCTCCGGCCCGATCCACCTGGGCAACCTGCGCGAGGTCATGACCCCGCACCTGGTCGCCGACGAGATCCGCCGCCGCGGGCACGAGGTCAGGCACGTGCTGTCCTGGGACGACTACGACCGCTACCGCAAGGTGCCGGCCGGCGTCCCCGGCATCGACGACAGCTGGGCCGAGCACATCGGCAAGCCGCTGACCTCGGTGCCCGCCCCGGCCGGCTCGGCCTGCCCGAACTGGGCCGAGCACTTCAAGGCCGCCATGGTCGCCGCGCTGGCCGAGCTCGGCATCGAGTACGACCCGATCAGCCAGACCGAGCAGTACACCTCCGGTGTCTACCGCGAGCAGATCCTGCACGCGATGAAGCACCGCGGCGACATCGACGCGATCCTCGACCAGTACCGGACGAAGGGCAAGGCGACCGGCAAGCCGAAGAAGCAGCAGCAGAAGCCGGTCGACGAGGCCGAGCTGGAGGCCGCCGAGGGCTCCGGCGCGGCCGCCGAGGACGACGGCAGCGGCTCCGGCGCGGCCTACTTCCCGTACAAGCCCTACTGCGGCGTCTGCGAGCGCGACCTCACCACGGTCACCGCCTACGACGACGAGAGCACCGAGCTGGCCTACACCTGCGTGTGCGGCCACTCCGAAACCGTGCTGCTCAGCGAGTTCAACCGCGGCAAGCTGGTCTGGAAGGTCGACTGGCCGATGCGCTGGGCCTACGAGGGCGTGATCTTCGAGCCCTCCGGCGTCGACCACTCCTCGCCCGGCTCCTCCTTCGTGGTCGGCGGCCAGATCGTCCGCAAGGTCTTCGGCGGCGAGCAGCCGATCGGCCCGATGTACGCCTTCGTCGGCATCAGCGGCATGGCCAAGATGTCCTCCTCCAAGGGCGGCGTCCCCACCCCGGGCGACGCGCTGAAGATCATGGAGGCGCCGCTGCTGCGCTGGCTGTACGCGCGCCGCAAGCCCAACCAGTCCTTCAAGATCGCCTTTGACCAGGAGATCCAGCGGCTCTACGACGAGTGGGACAAGCTGGAGGCCAAGGTCGCCGACGGCAGCGTGCTGCCCGCCGACGCCGCCGCTCACGCCCGGGCCGCCCGCACGGCCTCCGGCGAACTGCCGCGCACCCCGCGCCCGCTGCCGTACCGCACGCTCGCCTCGGTCGTCGACATCACCGCCGGCCACGACGAGCAGACCCTGCGCATCCTCAGCGAGCTCGACCCGGAGAACCCGGTCACCTCGCTGGAGGAGACGCGGCCGCGGCTCGACCGGGCCGAGCACTGGATCAACACCCAGGTCCCGGCCGAGTCCCGCACCATCGTCCGTGAGGAGCCCGACACCGAGCGCCTCGCGTCGCTGGACGAGCAGGCCCGCGAGTCGCTGCGGCTGCTGCTCGCCGGGCTGGACGAGCACTGGTCGCTGGACGGGCTGACCACGCTGGTCTACGGCGTGCCGAAGGTGCAGGCCGGGCTGGCGCCCGATGCCAAGCCGACGCCGGAGCTCAAGGTCGCCCAGCGCTCCTTCTTCGCGCTGCTCTACCACCTGCTGGTCGGCCGTGACACCGGCCCGCGCCTGCCCACGCTGCTCCTCGCCGTGGGCGCGGACCGCGTGCGCAAGCTGCTGGCCGTGTGACACCGCGTACGACGCGATGAAGCCGGGCGGGCCCGAGGGGGCCCGCCCGGCTTCATCGCGTTCCGGCTACTTCTTGTTCGCCGCGGCGATCGAGGCCACGGCCTCCTTCGCCGCGTCCTGCGCGTTCTTCATCAGGTCGCCCGCGTCGGGGTTCTTGGCGCCCTGGAAGCCGGCGCCGGTGTACTTGACGGTGATCACGACATTGGCGGTGCGGGTCACCACGATCGCGTTGCGGTAGTCGTCGTTGTCCTTGCGGTAGTCCGCGGCGACGCTGTTCGCCTCGTCGCCGATGCCGCCGACCTTCTCGGTCTTGGCGTCCTTGGCACCGTCCTCGGTGGCCGCCTTGGTGGTCCGCTGGCCGACGTAGTTCGCGGCGAGCTTCTCGCCCGAGCCGAGCGTGGGGTCCGCCGAGAAGCGCTTGAGCGAGATCGTCAGGCTGCGGTACTGGAGGTCCTTGGCGTCCTCGCCGTTCAGGCCGTTCCAGAAGCAGCTGGCGGAGTCGTTGGGGGCGGTCGCCGGGAGGGCCTCGCCCTCCTTCTTCTTCGCCGACGGCACCAGCTTGTCGATGCTCTTCTCGTCGACGGTCTTGCAGACCTCGGGCAGCTTGCCGAACGTCGCCGCCTTCATCGTGGCCGAGGGACTCGGCGTCGCGGCCTTCGACGGAGAGGCCGTCGACTTCTTCTCGGAGCCGGAGTCGTCCGAGCAGCCGGTGGCGACGAGCATCACCGGTACTGCGGCGCAGGCGAGGATTCGGGCGAGTCGCGGGGCTGTTCGGTGCATGGGTCCTTCACTCGTCGTGTCGGGGGCGGATCGTTGAGGTCCGCCGGCGGGCGGTCCGCCGGCCGGGTGCCCTGCCCGGCACGGTACGCGGCGGGGGAGCGCCGGTGGCCGAGGCGGGGCGATACTCGCCGGGCTAATTGCCGAAGTGCCCCGCGTCCAGCTCCTTGGCCAGGCCGTGCGCCTTGCCCTGGAGGTCTTCGCTGGTGGGAATGTGCTGCCGGTCGGCCGTCCACTGGTCGTAGGCGATGCTCACGAGGACGTTCGCGGACCGGAAGACGATCGCGATGTCCCGGTGCACACCGGCCGCCGCGGTGACCAGCTTGTCGTCGATGAACGCGTCGTCGCCGAGGTCGTCGAGGACGCGGGGCAGGAAGCGGGGGTCGGCGGAGGGGGAGCCCGAGGCGGAGGGGCTCGCGGGGGCGGACGGCGAGCCGGTGGCGGCGCCGCCCTGCGGGTGCGTGCCCGCGCTCGCGGGGGGCGAGGGCGGGGCGGTGGAGGGGGTCGCGGACGCCGACGCCGACGCGTCGGGGATCTTCGCGGCGGATGCCTGGCGGGCGTAGAGCTCCTTCGCCCGGTCGTCGTCGCTGACCCCCGGCTGGTAGGAGACCACGCGCTCGAAATCGATGGACAGGTGCCGGGTGCCCTCCGGGGTCTCCAGCTTCCAGCGGCAGCCGACGCGGCGGTCGGTGTCGTAGGTGACGGCGGCCTGGCCGCGGTAGAGCTTCTGGACCTCGGGGTCGCTCTCGTCCTCGCCGGTCGGCAGCAGGCGGCGCAGGGTGTCCCGGTTCACATAGCCGCAGGGCTCGGGGAGGCTGCGGTACTTGCCGGGCTCCCCGGCCGGGGCCGTCGCGCCGGTGCGGCCGGTCTTGGCGTCGTCGTTCCCGCCGTGGCCGCCGGAGGACCCGCCGCACGCGGCGAGTACCGCGGCGAGCAGTGCCGCAACCAGTGCGGCGGCCGGTGCGTATGCCCTTCGCTGCACTGTCCGTGGCTCCCTTCGCCTGCGGCTTGACCGCCCTCGCCCGCCGCGCTCGCGCTCGTGCTCGCGCGAAAACGGGTTGCCGCCGGAAAGGCGGTGGCTGGAAGGTATGTCTACCGCACGCACCGCCCGGTCTGCCGGTTCCCTGTCGCGAATCGTCAGATTTGTCCGGCTTTTGCGTTATCTTGCTTTTACGGGGTTATGAGGAAAACGATGTCCTACACCGAGGTACCCGGCGTCCGTGTGCCGATCCGCATGTGGGCCGACCCGGCCACGGTCGAGGACGTCGCCATGCAGCAGCTGCGCAATGTCTCGACCCTGCCCTGGATCGAGGGCCTCGCCGTGATGCCGGACGTCCACTTCGGCAAGGGAGCCACGGTCGGCTCGGTGATCGCGATGCGGGGCGCGGTGTGCCCGGCGGCGGTCGGCGTGGACATCGGCTGCGGCATGTCGGCGGTGAAGACCTCACTGACCGCCAACGACCTTCCGGGCGATCTGTCGCGGCTGCGGTCGAAGATCGAGGAAGCCATCCCGGTGGGCTTCGCGATGCACGACGACCCGGTGGACCCGCGCCGGCTCCACGGGCTGCCGACGGCCGGGTGGGACGACTTCTGGGGGCGGTTCGACGGGGTCGCGGAAGCGGTCAAATTCCGTCAGGGCCGGGCTCTGAAGCAGATGGGAACGCTTGGCGGGGGTAATCACTTCTGCGAAGTCTGCATTGATGGCCAGGGGGTTGTGTGGCTGATGCTCCACTCCGGTTCCCGCAACATCGGCAAGGAACTGGCGGAGTACCACATCGGGCAAGCCCGGAAGCTCTCGCACAACCAGAACCTGGTCGACCGGGACCTGGCGGTCTTTCTGGCGGACACCCCGCAGATGGCGGCCTACCGGCACGATCTGTTCTGGGCGCAGGAGTACGCGCGCCACAACCGCGAGATCATGATGGCCCTCTTCCAGGACGTGGTCCGCAAGGAGTTCAAGAAGGCCAAGCCGATGTTCGAGCCGGTCATCTCCTGCCACCACAACTACGTGGCGGAAGAGACCTACGAGGGCGTCGACCTGCTGGTCACCCGCAAGGGCGCGATCCGCGCGGGCGGCGGTGAGTACGGCATCATCCCGGGCTCCATGGGCACCGGCTCGTACATCGTGCGCGGCCTGGGCAACCCGGACTCCTTCCGCTCCGCCTCCCACGGTGCGGGCCGCCGGATGAGCCGCAATGCTGCGAAGAAGCGCTTCTCCGAGCAGGACCTGGCGGAGCAGACGCGGGGCGTCGAGTGCCGCAAGGACCGGGGCGTGGTGGACGAGATCCCGGCCGCCTACAAGCCGATCGAGCAGGTCATGGAGCAGCAGCGGGATCTCGTCGAGGTCGTGGCCAAGCTCAAGCAGATCGTCTGCGTGAAGGGCTGACCGGCTCCGGTTCGCCTGACGGCCCCACCCGAAGCGCTCGGGCGGGGCTGTTCCGCTGGGCCCACGGGGCCACGGCCCGAACGGTCAGTGTTCCGACGTGGCCCCGGGCTCGGGGGCGTCGACGACTCGGGCGCCGGCTCCGGCGAAGCCCGCTTGACGCAGCGGGTGCCGCCACTTCCGGGGCGTGTGGCTGTACCGGCAGGTGTACGAACAGACGCGGGGCGCCTCACACGTCCTGCGGGTACCAGCGCAGCTCGACCGTGTTGCCGTCGGGGTCGGTGACGTAGACGGACTCCGCGTTGCCCCGGGCGCCGAAGTTGGTGACGGGGCCGCGGACGCCCTCGAAGGTGCCCGCGTCGATCACCGTCTGCCAGTCCAGCGGCTCGACGACCAGGCAGATGTGGTCGACGTTGGACTCGCCGCGGGCGCGGTCGACCAGGTCGATGATGGTCGTGGGGGAGACGCGCACCGAGGGGAAGGGCACCTTCCCCGCGCGCCACTCCTCGACGCGGACGGGCTCCAGGGCGAGCGGGCCGCAGTAGAAGGCGAGGGCCCGCTCGACGTCGGAGACATTCAGGACGAGGTGGTCGAAGCCGGTGACGCGCATGCGAGGTTCCTTTTCGTACGGGCCGTCCCCCGTGGCGGCCGCTGCACGAGCAAGGTAACCCCTGATGATCGTCCACGTCATCGGTCCCGGGTCCTGCGTCCCAGGTCCCGGGGCCGCTCAGCCCTCGCGGTGCACCTTGTGGTTGGCCGCCTGGGCGCGGGGGCGTACGACGAGCAGGTCGATGTTCACGTGCGGGGGCCGGGTGACCGCCCAGGTGATGGTGTCCGCGACGTCCTCGGCCGTCAGCGGCTCGGCGACCCCGGCGTAGACCGCGGCGGCCTTCTCCGTGTCGCCGCGGAAGCGGGTGACGGCGAACTCGTCCGTCTTCACCATGCCGGGGGCGATCTCGATGACGCGTACGGGCTGCCCGCACAGCTCCAGGCGCAGCGTCTCGGCGATGACGTGCGCGCCGTGCTTGGCGGCGACGTAGCCGCCGCCGCCCTCGTAGGTGCCGAGCCCGGCGGTCGAGGAGACGATCAGCACCGTGCCGTCCCCGCTCGCCACGAGCCGGGGGAGCAGCGCCTGTGTCAGGTTGAGCACGCCGAGCACGTTCACCTCGTACATCGCGCGCCAGTCCGCGGGGTCGGCGGTCGCGACGGGATCGGTGCCGAGCGCGCCGCCCGCGTTGTTGACCAGGATGTCGACGCTCTCGAAGTCGTCCAGGTATGCCGCGAAGGCCATGACGGCGGCGCGGTCGGTGACGTCGAGCCCGTAGGCGATCGCCTCGTGGCCGGCCTCCGTGAGCTCCGCGGCCAGGGCCTCGACGCGGTCCGCGCGGCGGGCGGTGAGGACGACGCGGTGGCCGGCGGCGGCCAGCCGGCGGGCGGTGGCGGCACCGATGCCGCTGCTCGCGCCGGTGACGACGGCGGTGCGGGTGCTCATGGCGGGCCTCCTGTGGTGCGGCGTGCGGGATTCGCTCGCAGGATATGCGGCCTCGCGTTCGAGCGGCTCCCGGCGGCCGGCTCAGCGGCCGCGCGGTGCGTACATGATGATCGCGACCCCGGCGAGGCAGACCAGCGCGCCGGCCACGTCGTAGCGGTCGGGGCGGTAGCCGTCGGCGACCATGCCCCAGGCCAGCGACCCGGCGACGAAGACCCCGCCGTACGCGGCGAGGATGCGGCCGAACTCGGCGTCCGGCTGGAGCGTGGCGACGAAGCCGTAGGCGCCGAGGGCGAGCACTCCCGCGCCGATCCACGCCCAGCCCCGGTGTTCGCGTACGCCCTGCCAGACGAGCCAGGCGCCGCCGATCTCCAGGAGCGCGGCGAGGAGGAAGAGGGCGATGGAGCGGAGGGTGGGCACGGGGAGCACGTTACGTGCTGACGGAAGCCGGCCGGTGGTTCCGCACCCCCCCTGGCGGGCACCGGCCGGCTCGTCTGCGACCGCGGGGCGACCGGCAGGGCGGGAGGCGTCCGGTGTCCCCGAGGGAGACGGCGACCGGGGGCCGGGGCCGCGGATTCACCGTAGGACGGCGACGGGTGCTCGGGAAGGAGCACGGGCGGTCCGCCGCCCCGGCTGGGTGGACTCTCGGCCATCGGTGGGTACAGAACGGGTACAGACCCTTAGAGAGTTAATCACCGATCGTCGCACTCGAAGGCCGGTTTCGGCTGTCTTCACCCCTTCGAGAGCCCGAGCTGCGCCTTGTCCCTTGTGCGGCGGCGGTGGCCCGTATGTTTCGTAACAGCTGCCCTGGACCCTGGTGGCGACGGTGCGCGAGGTCCTCTTTCTTCCCCGCCGCCGTCTCATGCTGTCCACACAGGGGGAGCACTCGTGACCGGGTGGCAGAGCGCGTCGAGTATCCGTGTGGTGGGCCGGTGGAGTGTGCTGCGGCTGACCGGTGAGCTCGACATCGAGTCGGTGCCGGTGGTCGAGGAACTGCTCGTGCGGCTGCTGACGCTGGAGAAACCCGTGGTCGTGATCGATCTCCGCGAGGTGACGTTCTTCGACTGCGCGCTCCTGGGTGTGTTGTGCAGGACGCGCGCGGGTGTGCTCGCGGCAGGCGGACGTTTCGCGGTGCTGTGCACCCGGCCGTGGGCACTGAAGATCATGCGGCTGGCCGATCTTCTGGAGGCATTCGGGCCGGTCGCCTCGCTGGCGGATCTGGCCGATCTCGACGCCCTCGACAGCAGTCCCGGCAGGGGCTCCCGGGCGTAGGGTGAAGGCGACAGACCGTCCGCTCCGGAGGGCGGGTGGGGAGCCGGCCCGGGAAGCGGGTGGCAGCTGTGGCTACCAGCACGGGCATGGCCCGCGCGCCGCGGGACATGCCCGCACGCTCGGGCCTCGCCCTGATCGGCGGCGAGCCGGTGGAGTGCGCCCGGGTCCCGGGGGTGGACGGGGTCGCGGTCTCCCTCGCCACGGACGGGGCGCTGAGCGAGCTGGTGTGGTCCTCCCCGGGGGCCGGCGAGCGCTTTGAGAACGAGCAGTACACGCGCGGCGAAGCGTCGGGGGCGGCTGCCCCGGGCTCCCGCGCGGTGATCGTCGAGCCGGATCTGGGGCGGGGCCGCTCCGACCGGTGGCCCGCGCCGCTCCCGGCCCTGGCCGGGCCCGGGGTGGACGCCCTCTTCTGCTTCCCCCCGCGGATCGGCGGGGCCTGCCTGGGCGTGCTGACCGCCCAGCGGGCGCGCTGACGGCGGCCGCCATGGACGACGCCTTGATCCTCGCCGCGGCGGTGACCGCGGTGGTGCCGGACGGCGGGCGGCACGCCGCGGCGTTCGCCTCGGCCGGGTCCGCCGCGCAGCCGCACCGGGCCGTCGTCCACCGGGCCGGCGGGGTGATCAGCGTCCAGGCGCGGGTGACCGTGGCCCGGGCCCTGCTGCCGCCGCGCGCCCACGCCTGTCGGCACGAGCTTCCGTCGCTGCGGGTCACGGAGGACGCCGTGGGCCGCCGGCCGCACTTCCGACATACTCATGACGGGCCGGACCCGTCTTTCGAGAAAAGGGGATGATGGCCATGGCTAGCCGGCCACGCATGCTGGAGATCCTGGTCGAGGCCGTCGATTCGCTGATCGAGGATTTTGATCTGATCGACTTTCTCCATCGGCTCGCGGCCCGCTGCGTCGAACTGCTGGACATCGAAGCCGCCGGCGTGATGATCGCGAACGCTTTCGGCGAGCCGCAGGTCATCGCGGCCTCGGACGAACACACCCGGCTGCTGGAGCTGTTCGCCCTCCAGTACGACCAGGGGCCGTGCGTGGAGTGCTGTCGCACCGGCCAGGCGCAGCTGGGCATCGATCTGGAGTCCCCCAGGGCCACGGCGGCTTTCGGCCCCTTCGCCGCCCGCGCCCGCGCGGTGGGTTTCCGTACGACGCACGCCATTCCGATGCGGCTGCGGCACCAGGTCATCGGCGCGCTGAACCTCTTCGACTCCCGCGACACGCGGATCTCCGAGTCCGATGTCCAGCTGGCCCAGGCGCTGGCGGACGTGGCCACGATCGCCATTCTGCAGCAGCGCACGATCGAGCAGGGCAACATCGACAAGTCGCAGCTGCAGGCCGCGCTCCACAGCCGGGTGGTGATCGAGCAGGCCAAGGGTGTGCTGGCCGAGCGCTGGCAGGTGAGTCCGGACGAGGCGTTCGAGAGCCTGCGCAGCTATGCCCGCCCGCGGCAGCTGCGGCTGGCGGATATCGCTCAGCAGGTGGTGCGGGGCACCGTGGACACCGACCTGCTCGCACCGCGCTGACCGGTGGGCGGCGCGGGCGCGTCGCGGACGGCGGGGCGCGCCGGTCCGGTCAGGGCCAGACCAGGCAGTACGGCTGGTGGCCGTTCTCGTGCAGGCGGTGGGAGAAGTCCTGCCACTCGCGGAGCAGCTGATAGACGGTGAACGCGTCCCGCGGGCCGCCGCGGTCGGGGACGGTGGACCAGATGAAGGCGGCGGCGCCCACGGATTCCTCGCCGATGCCGCGCAGCGGGTCGACGACGGTCATGGGGAGCTTGACGACGGCGTAGTCGGGGTGGAGGACGACCAGTTCGAGCGGGGGGACCTTGTGCAGGGGTATGCCCTCGATGCCGGTGAGGACCATGGCGGCCATCGTCTCCGGCTTGATCTTGGTGAACATGCCGCCCATGCCGAGCTCGTCACCGCCGAGCTCCTCGGGGCGCATGGAGATGGGGACGTTGGCCGCGGCGGCGCTGTTGGGCGCCCCGAAGTACTTGTAGGTCACCCCCACCCGGCCACCACTCCTGCTGCTTCCCGCGCCGTCTTCTTCACGACGGCCTCTGTGGCGCCCCCTGCGGGACCTCTGGGCTCGCTCGGGCCCCAGGTCATCGGTGCCCTCGCCCAGTCCGCCACCGCGATGCATATCTCCACCCGACCGCTTTTTTACGCAGCACAGCCCCCGCCGCGCAACCCGATCATCGTCTCAGAGACCTCCCCCGTGAACAGCGTGTGAAACGCCCGAAGACGACTCGGTACAGGGCTCTGAGACCATGGCTAGCGTGAGCTACCCATATGAAGCCCCAGTCTCGCAGACACGAGAGGGCTGACGCCCGGTCGCGAGCGGGTCAAGCCCGCACCGCTGCCAGCCGGGGCGCGCGGCCAGCCGCCGTCCCTTCCTACGTTTCCGCAGGTCAGGATTCCAAGTGCCTTATTCGTATGAAGCCCCCGTCTCGCAAGCGCTGTTCGACCGTGCCGCTGTCGTGACGCCCGGTGGCGTGAATTCCCCGGTGCGCGCCTTCCGCGCCGTGGGCGGTACGCCCCGGTTCATGGTGTCCGGTACGGGTCCGTACCTGACGGACGCCGACGGCCGGGAGTATGTGGACCTCGTGTGTTCGTGGGGGCCGATGATCCTCGGCCACGCGCACCCCGAGGTGGTCGCCGCCGTGCAGGAGGCGGTCGCGCGCGGTACGTCCTTCGGCACGCCCGGCGAGGGCGAGGTGGCGCTCGGCGAGGAGATCGTCTCCCGGATCGAGCCCGTGGAGCAGGTGCGCCTGGTGTCGTCCGGCACCGAGGCGACGATGTCGGCGATCCGGCTCGCGCGCGGCTTCACCGGCCGCGCCAAGGTGATCAAGTTCGCGGGCTGCTACCACGGCCATGTGGACGCGCTGCTGGCCGCGGCGGGCTCGGGGCTGGCGACGTTCGGGCTGCCGGACACGCCCGGGGTGACGGGCGCGCAGGCGGGCGACACGATCGTGCTGCCGTACAACGACCTGGAGGCCGTGCACGCCGCCTTCCACGCGCACCCGGGCGAGATCGCCTGTGTGATCACGGAGGCGTCGCCGGGCAACATGGGCGTGGTCCCGCCGAAGCCGGGCTTCAACGCGGGCCTGAAGGCGGCCTGTGCCAAGAACGGCGCGCTGTTCATCTCGGACGAGGTCATGACCGGCTTCCGTACGAGCAGGGCGGGCTGGTTCGGCGTCGACGGCGTGCGGCCGGACCTGATGACCTTCGGCAAGGTCATGGGCGGCGGCTTCCCGGCGGCGGCCTTCGGCGGCCGCGCGGACGTGATGGGCCACCTGGCCCCGGCGGGCCCGGTCTACCAGGCGGGCACGCTCTCCGGGAACCCGGTCGCCACCGCGGCGGGCCTCGCGCAGCTGCGGCTGCTGGACGACGCGGCGTACGCGAAGGTCGACGCGGTCGCCGCGGAGATCAGCGGCCTGGTGACGGCGGCCCTGACGAAGGAGGGCGTGGCGCACCGGCTCCAGACGGCGTCGAACATGTTCTCCGTGTTCTTCACCGGCCGCGAGGTCACGGACTACGAGCAGGCGAAGGCGCAGGAGTCGTTCCGCTTCAACGCCTTCTTCCACTCGATGCTGGCGCAGGGCGTGTATCTGCCGCCGTCGGCGTTCGAGTCGTGGTTCGTCTCGACGGCCCATGACAGTGCGGCGGTCGAGCGGATCGCGGCGGCGCTGCCGGCCGCGGCGCGGGCGGCAGCCGAGGCGACGGAATGACGGACGGGATGACCAACGCGATGAGCAACGACGCCGGCAAGGCGAAGGACGGCAGTGAGATCACCGTCGTCCATCTGATGCGGCACGGCGAGGTGCACAACCCCGAGGGCGTGCTCTACGGGCGCAAGCCCGGCTATCACCTGTCGGACCTGGGGCTGCGGATGGCCGACCGGGTCGCCGAGCACCTGGCGGGGCGGGACATCACGCATGTGGTCGCCTCCCCGCTGGAGCGCGCGCAGGAGACGGCGCAGCCGATCGCCAAGGCGCACGGTCTGGATCTGGCGACGGACGAGCGGCTGATCGAGGCGGAGAACGTCTTCGAGGGGAAGACCTTCGGGGTCGGCGACGGCGCGCTGAAGAAGCCGGCCAACTGGAAGTACCTGACGAATCCCTTCCGCCCGTCGTGGGGTGAGCCCTATGTCGAGCAGGTCGTGCGGATGATGGGCGCGCTCGGCGCGGCGCGTGACGCGGCCCGCGGCCACGAGGCCGTCTGCGTGAGCCATCAGCTGCCGATCTGGATCGTGCGCAGTTTCGCGGAGCGGCGGCGGCTGTGGCACGACCCGCGTAAACGGCAGTGCACTTTGGCGAGCCTGACGACGTTCACCTTCAGGGGGGACAAAATCGTGTCGGTCGGCTACAGCGAGCCGGCCCGGGATCTGGTCCCGGCGCATCTGCTCGCGGGCGCGAAACCGGTAAAGGGCGGGGCCAAGGCATTCGGCGCCTGAGCGTAATGCCGTGCGGAGAACTCCGCGACCGCCCGGCTAAAACCGGGTAAAGCGCTGCAAAGACCGGCGAAAATGCGCAACCGCCGTACTCGACGCGCCGTCCCACGCAATGTCGTTTTATATGGACGACAAGGTGTATGGAGGCGTGGCGAGTACGGACGGAGACGACATGCGCGAGATCAGCCGACGAGGTCTCCTCGGCATGGGAGTGGGGGCGGGAGCGGCCGCCGCGCTGACCGGCGTCGCCGGCTGCTCCTCCTCCGCCGGCTCCGAGAAACACGACCCCTCGGCCAAGGCGAGCGAGCGGGCCAAGGCGAGCCCGATCGGTGACGGCTCCACCGCCGACGCCGGGCCGCAGCCCAACCAGCCGCCCAAGCCGGAGCGGCTGGAGCCGGGGCAGAAGCCCCCGCAGTTCGTGATCTTCTCCTGGGACGGCGCGGGCGAGGTCGGCAACGGCCTCTTCCCGCGCTTCCGGAAGCTCGCCAAGGACCACGGCGCGTACATGACCTTCTTCCTCTCCGGGCTCTACTGCCTCCCCGAGGCGAAGAAGGACCTGTACAAGCCGCCGAACAACCCGGTGGGCGCCTCCGACATCGGCTATCTGACCGACGAGCACATCCAGGCGACCCTGGAGAACATCCGCCAGGCGTGGCTCGACGGCCACGAGATCGGCACCCACTTCAACGGGCACTTCTGCTCCGGCTCCGGCTCCGTCGCCCAGTGGACCGCGGAGGACTGGGAGTCGGAGATCGAGCAGGCCGTCTCCTTCGTCACCAAGTGGCGGACCAACACCGGCTTCAAGGACCTCGAACCGCTGCCCTTCGACTACCGCAAGGAACTCTGCGGCAGCCGCACGCCGTGTCTGCTGGGCCAGGACAATCTCCTGCCGACAGCGAAGAAACTCGGCTGGCGCTACGACGCGAGTTCCCCGGGCGGCACTCAGGTGTGGCCCTGCAAAAGACACGGCCTGTGGGATCTGCCGTTGCAGCAGATGCCCTTTCCCGGCCATTCGTTCGAAGTCCTTTCGATGGACTACAACATCCTCGCCAACCAGTCGAAGAACACCACCAAGGGCCCGCCCGAACACTACGACCACTGGCGCCGCCAGGCCACGGAGTCGTATATCGCCGGCTTCGACCGCGCGTACGAGACGAATCGCGCGCCGTTCTATGTCGGCAACCATTTCGAACAGTGGAACGGCGGCATCTATATGGACGCCGTCGAAGAGGCGCTGAAATACATCGCCGACGAGAAGCGCAAGGACGTCCGGCTGCTCTCCTTCCGGCAGTTCGTCGACTGGCTCGACGTCCAGGACCCGGCCGTCCTGGAGAAGCTGCGCCGGCTCGACGTCGGCGAGAAGTGGAGCGCCAGGAGCGCCTGACGGGCCGCCGGCGGGCCCCCGACGAGCCGCGGCAGGGGGCCCGTCACCCGTGCGCCGACTCGTTGGAGGGGCCCTTGAGGGGGGTGCGGAAGATCCCTAAACGGACCATGCGAAACTTTTCACATGAGTGCCTGCCGCGCCCTTCGACGCATCGAATCCCGCCGTCGCACCACCCTGCTGGCCGCCTGCACCGCCCTCGCGGCCCTGACCCTGACCGCCTGTGGCTCCGGTGACAACCCGAAGAGCGGCGGCCAGACCCAGTTCGTGCAGGGCGCCGGCGGTGTCAGCGTCGTCAACGACAAGGGCGCCCGCCAGAGCGCGCCGGACCTCTCCGGCAAGACGCTGGAGGGCAAGGAGCTCGACGTCGCGAAGGACTACAAGGGCAAGGTCGTCGTCCTCAACGTCTGGGGCTCCTGGTGCTCCCCCTGCCGCGGCGAGGCCAAGAACCTCGTCACGGTCGCCAACGACTACAAGGACAAGGGCGTCCAGTTCGTGGGCATCAACACCCGCGACACCGACCCCGCCCCGGCGCTCCGCTTCGAGAAGGAATTCGAGGTCCCGTACCCGAGCCTCTACGACTCCGGCGGCCAGCTGCTGCTGCGCTTCCCCAAGGGCAGCCTCAGCCCCCAGTCGATCCCCTCGACCGTCTTCATCGACCGCGACGGCAAGATCGCCGCACGGGCGATCAAGGCGCTGACCGAGGACGAGCTGCGCAAGACGCTCGACCCACTCGTCGCGGAGAAGTGACCCGGTGACCGCCGTCACCACCCTCGCCGCCGCCGGGGACATGAACCAGACCGTCCTCAGCGGCGCGCTGCTGCTCGCCCTGCCCGTCGCCGTGCTCGGCGGGCTGGTCTCCTTCTTCTCCCCCTGCGTGCTGCCGCTCGTGCCCGGCTATCTCTCCTACGTCACCGGCGTCAGCGGCTCCGACATCGCCGAGGCCAAGCGCGGCCGGATGCTCGCCGGCTCGCTGCTCTTCGTGCTCGGCTTCAGCGCGGTCTTCGTCTCCGGCGGCGCCTTCTTCGGCAACATCGGCGCGGACCTCCAGGCCCACCAGAAGACGATCTCCAAGATCCTCGGCGTCCTCACCATCGTGATGGGCCTCGCCTTCATGGGCCTCCTCTCCCGCTGGGGCCAGCGGGAGTTCCGCTTCCACCGGAAGCCGGTGATGGGGCTGGCCGGGGCGCCGCTGCTGGGCGCGATGTTCGGCGTCGGCTGGACGCCGTGCATCGGCCCCACGCTCGCCTCCGTCCAGCTGCTGGCCTTCAACCAGGGCAGCGCCGGACGGGGCGCGCTGCTCATGTTCGCGTACTGCCTCGGCCTCGGTCTGCCGTTCATACTGGCCGCCCTCGCCTTCCGGCGCGCCCTCGGCGCGTTCGGCTGGGTCAAGCGGCACTACGCCTGGGTCATGAGGATCGGCGGCGCCATGCTCATCGCGGTCGGCGTGCTGCTGCTCACCGGCGCCTGGGACCAGCTGATCGCCGACATGCGACAGTGGTCCGACTCCTTCGTTCCCGAGGTCTGACACATGGCTGAGACAACCCCCCCCACCACCGAGGACAAGGACATCGGCGCGGCCGGTTCCCAGCTGTCCACAACGCCCGTCGAGGAAGGCCAGGCGGTGCCCGGCTCCTTCGGCGGCGTGCGCCGCCCCGGCGCCCTGGGGTGGCTGGCCTGGTCGGGGCGGGAGGCCGTCGGCTGGGTGCGCTGGTTCTGGCGCCAGCTGACCTCGATGCGGATCGCGCTGATCCTGCTTTTCCTGCTCTCGCTCGGCACCATCCCCGGCTCGCTCATCCCGCAGACGAGCGTCGACGCGGTGAAGGCCGAGAACTGGAAGAAGTCGCACGAGACGCTGGCGTCCGTCTACGACAAGCTCGGGCTCTTCCACGTCTACACCTCGGTGTGGTTCTCCGCGATCTACATCCTGCTGTTCACCTCCCTGATCGGCTGCATCGTCCCGCGCACCTGGCAGTTCATCGGCCAGCTCCGCGGCCGCCCGCCGGGCGCGCCGCGCCGCCTGAACCGGCTGCCGGTGCACACGACCTGGCAGACGGACGCCGAGCCCGAGCAGGTGCTCGCCGCGGCCGGGAAGCTGCTCAAGCGGCGGCGGTTCCGCACGGAGGCCGCCGGCGACGCCGTGGCCGCCGAGAAGGGCTATCTCCGCGAGGCCGGCAACCTCGTCTTCCACATCGCGCTGATCGTGCTGCTCCTGGCCTTCGCCTCGGGGCAGCTGTGGAAGTCCGAGGGCCAGAAGCTGATGGTCGAGGGCGACAAGTTCTCCAACACCCTCACGCAGTACGACGACTTCAAGTCGGGCTCCCTGTTCTCCTCCGACGACCTCAGCCCCTTCGGCTTCACGATGGACAGCTTCGAGGGCACGTACGAGCGCACCGGCCCCCAGCGCGGCACGCCGCGGACGTACGAGGCCAGGGTCACGTACTGGGACGGCGCGGACGGCGCTCCCAAGAAGAAGACGATCAAGGTGAACGAGCCGCTGGAGACGGCGGACTCGAAGGTCTATCTGATCGGCCACGGCTACGCCCCGGTCGTCACGGTCAAGGACGGCAAGGGTGAGGTCGCCTACCGCGGCGCGGTGGCCTCGCTGCCGCTGGACAGCAACATCACGGAGTCCACGGTCATCAAGGTGCCGGACTACCGCGACAAGGACGGCAACAAGGACGAGCTCGGCTTCAAGGGCAACTTCGTGCCCACCCTGCCGCTGGACCTGGCGAAAAGCGGCATGGCCTCGCAGTTCCCCGCCCTGGACAACCCGCGGCTGGTCCTCACCGCGTACCACGGCAGCCTCGGCATCAACTCCGGCCTGCCGCAGAGCGTCTACCAGCTCGACGTGTCCAAGATGACGCAGTTCAAGGACAAGAGCGGCAACCCCTACGCGCAGGTCCTGAAGGTCGGCGACACCATGACGCTCCCCGACGGCGCGGGCACCCTGAAGTTCGAGGGCATCAAGCCCTGGGCCACCTTCCAGGTCTCCCAGCAGCCCGGCAACAGCATGGCGCTCACCGGCGCGGTCGCCGCCCTCGTCGGCGTGGCCGGGTCGCTGTTCATCCAGCGCCGCCGCGTGTGGGTGCGGGCCGTGCGCGGTGCCGACGGGCGGACCGTCGTAGAGATGGCGGGCCTCGGCCGCAGCGAGTCCGCGAAGCTGCCCGAGGAGATCTCCGACCTCGCCGTCGCCCTGATGCCCGACGCCCCGCCCGTGGCGCCGGAAGAACCCACCGAGCCCACAGATTCCGCTGAACCCTCCTCCGAAGGAGCGCGCGCGTGATGTCGATCGCTGCCGCAGCCAACGAGAACTTGGCGCACATCAGCAATGTGCTGATCTATTCGGCCATGGCCGTCTACACCCTGGCCTTCCTCGCGCACATCGCGGAGTGGGTGTTCGGCAGCCGCAGCGCGGTCGGCCGGACCGCCGCCGCGATCACGGTGGAGGCCGAGGCGGCCGCGTCCGCCTCGGCCGGCAAGGCGGCCCAGGGCGGCGGCACCGCCGTGCTGGAGCGCCCCAAGGTCGTCACCCGCTCCGCCGTCGGCAGCCGGGA
Organism: Streptomyces sp. NPDC020379; assembly: GCF_044387105.1. Taxonomy (NCBI): domain Bacteria; kingdom Bacillati; phylum Actinomycetota; class Actinomycetes; order Kitasatosporales; family Streptomycetaceae; genus Streptomyces; species Streptomyces sp. NPDC020379. The sequence goes on along the minus strand of NZ_JBIRVR010000038.1, from coordinate 1,010 downwards.
CGTCCCCGACGGCCCCGGCGCGGCCGGCACCAGCGAGAAGGGCGATGTCTACGGCCGTGTCGCCATCTCCCTGACCGTCCTCGCCTTCCTGCTGCACGCGGGCGCGGTGGGCGCCCGTGCGGCGTCGGTGCAGCGGGCGCCGTGGGGCAACATGTACGAGTTCTCGACGACCTTCGGCATGACCGTCGTCGGGGTCTACCTCGTCCTGCTGATCCTCAAGAAGAACGTGCGCTGGCTCGGCCTCCCGCTGACCACCACGATCCTGCTCGACCTGGGCCTCGCCCTGTCGGTGCTCTACACCGACAGCGACCAGCTGGTGCCCGCCCTGCACTCGTACTGGCTGTACATCCACGTCTCCTGCGCGATCATCTCCGGCGCGGCCCTGTGGGTCGGCGCGTGCTCGACGCTGATGTACCTCGTCCGGGACGGCTACGAGGCGCGCCTGGTGGCGGGCCGGACGGGCCCGGGTCTGGACCGCTACCTCGCCGAGCTGCCGCGGGACCGCACGTGGGCCCGCTTCAAGGCCAAGGTGGCCAAGGGCACGGACAACCCCGTCTCCCGGCTGCCCGCCGCCGCCACGCTCGACAAGTTCGCGTACCGCGTCAACGCGACCGTCTTCCCGCTGTGGACCTTCACCATCGTCGCGGGCGCCATCTGGGCCGAGGCGGCGTGGGGCCGCTACTGGGGCTGGGACCCCAAGGAGGTCTGGTCCTTCATCACCTGGGTCAGCTACGCGTGCTACCTCCACGCCCGCGCCACCGCCGGCTGGAAGGGCCGCAAGGCGGCCTACATCGCGCTGTTCGCGTTCGCCACGTACATCTTCAACTACTACGGCGTGAACATCTTCGTCACCGGCAAGCACTCCTACGCCGGCGTCTGACCGCTTCGCACGCGACGGCCCGCCCCCTTCCGGAGGGACGCTGTTGGTTAATCCGGGCCGTGCTGCTTCGCCCCGCCGACCTGTTCGGCGGGGCGAAGTGCTGCGAAGTGGCTGGTGCGGGTGCGGGCTC
>NZ_JBIRVR010000037.1:0-39112 GCF_044387105.1 Streptomyces sp. NPDC020379 | reverse complement strand
GCCTGGTCACCGCGGCAGCGGCCCTCGGCTTCCTGCTGCCACTCGCAGCCGCCGCCCCCCCCCCCCCGGCCCCCCCCCCCCCCCCCCCCCCCCCCCCCCGGGGGGGGGGGGGGCCCCCCCCCCCCCCCCCCGCGCCTCGCCGCGGCACACGGCTCCCGGAGTCCTGGATTCCGGAACTCCCGGGCTCCCCGGCCTCCCCGGCCTCCCCGGCCTCCCCGATGAACGACGTATCCGCACGACCGTCCGCTTCCCCAGTTCAGGAAGTTCTCCCCATGCCCTCTGCATCTGTCCCCCGGCTGCGCGCCGACGTCTCCGGGCTGCCTCGCTATGTCCCGGGCCGGGCCGCGCCCAGCGACCAGGTGGACAAGTTGTCGTCGAACGAGAACCCCTACCCCCCGCTGCCGTCGGTCGTCGCCTCGATGCGCGAGGAACTGGAGCGCGTCAACCGCTACCCCGACGCGAAGAGCAGCGAACTGGTCGCGGAGCTGTCCGCGGCCCTCACGGTGCCCGCGGAGCACCTCGTGCCCGGCACCGGATCGCTCGGCCTCATCAAGGACTTGCTGTGCGCCGCGGCCGGCGAAGGCGACGAAGTGCTCTTCGCCTGGCGCTCGTTCGAGGCGTACCCGATGCTCGTCTGGGCCACCGGGGCCACCCCGGTGCAGATTCCGCTGCGTGACGAGCGGCACGACCTGGAGGCCATGGCCGACGCGGTGACCGACCGCACCCGCATGGTCATCGTGTGCAACCCCAACAATCCGACCGGCACGGCCGTACACCGCGGTGAGCTGGAGCGCTTCCTCGACCGGGTGCCGGACGACGTGCTGGTGGTGCTCGACGAGGCTTACCGCGAGTTCGTCGACGACACCGACGTACCCGACGGCATCGAGCTCTACCGCGACCGCCCCAACGTCGCCGTTCTGCGCACCTTCTCCAAGGCGTACGGGCTGGCACGCGTGCGCGTCGGCTACGCGATCGCGCACCCGCCGGTCGCGGCCGCGCTGCGCGCCTGCACCGTGCCGTTCGGCGTCAGCGGTCTCGCCCAGGCCGCCGCGCGCGCCTCGCTGAAGGCGGAACCCGAACTGCTGGACCGGGTGCGGACCCTGGTGGCCGAGCGGGCCCGGGTCACCGACGCGCTGCGGGCCGCGGGCTGGAGCGTTCCCGACAGCCAGGCCAACTTCATCTGGGTGCGCCTGGGTTCGCACACGACGGCGTTCACCGACGCGTGCGCGGCGGCGTCAGTCATGGTGCGCCCCTTCGGCGACGAGGGGGTGCGGATCACCATCGGCACTCCCGAGCAGAACGACCGCCTGCTGAAGATCGCGGGCGACTGGCGGATGTGAGGCACCGGCCGCAGATCCGGCGCGGCGGCCCTCGCCCGGAAAAGCACCGGAAGAACATCAGCAGAACATCGGCAGAACATCGATAACGCCCATGTCGCGCGCCTGTTCGGGCTACCATGAAGAGGAATCATGACACCGCGCGCCGCCCACCCGCCCCGTGTGCCCGTTCGAAGGACGTCGATGACCGAACACGACCGACCGGTCCCGGCCTTCGCCCGCGCCCAGGACGGCACGGCCTTGGCGTACCAGCACCGCGGCGAGGGGCCGCCGCTGGTGCTGCTCGCCGGGCAGGCGAACGACCACCACTGGTGGGACGGCGTGCGCGAGGACTTCCACACCGTGCGCTCCACCGTCACCCTGGACCCGCGCGGGACGGGCGACAGCGACAAGCCCGAAGGGCCGTACTCGGTCGAGCAGTTCGCGGACGACGTCGTCGCCGTCCTGGACGCGCTCGGTATCGCGCGCGCCGATGTGTACGGCACCTCGATGGGCGGACGGGTCGCGCAGTGGGTCGCGATCCGCCACCCGCAGCGGGTCCGCCGGCTGGTCCTGGGCTGCACCTCCCCTGGCGGTCCGCACGCCGTGGAACGCGACGCGGCTGTGCGACGGTCCCTCGCACAGCCGGATCCGGAGGCCGTACGCCGCGTGCTGGCCGATCTGATGTACTCCCCCGGCTGGCGAGCCGCGCACCCCGGCCCCTACCGCACTCTCGGCGACCCGCGGATGCCCGCCCACGCGCGCCGCGGCCACCTCATCGCCAGTAACGGGCACGACGCGTGGAGCGAACTGCCGGGCATCACGGCCCCCACCCTGATCCTCCACGGCGACCAGGACCGGCTCACCCCGCCGGACAACCTCCAACTGCTCGCCTCCCGTATCCCCGGCGCCCGCACACACCTCTTCCCGGGCGCCCGGCACGCCTACTTCGAGGAGTGCCGGGACGAGGCGGGCGAGCTGGTGCGGGAGTTCCTCGTCGAGGAGGAAAGCTCGCGGGCAATACGGCGCGACCACGGGGTCGCGAGCGCACCGACCGACAGCGGAGATCCTCTCGGAGAAGAAGTGCGGTGGCGAGCCGCTCAGGAAGCGAGGCCGACGTATTGAGCGTAGAGCGCGGCCTGAGTGCGGTGGGCGGCGCCGATCTTCAAATAGATGCTGCTGAGATGGTTCTTCACGGTCTTCTCCGAGATGTCCAGCCTTCGAGCGATGACCCGATTGCTCAACCCCCGGGACAGCAGGCGGAGTACGCTCCGCTCGCGTGTGGTGAGGGCGGGGCCCGCCGACTGCGAGCCCTCCTCGGGACCGGGGTCGCAGACCGGAGCGCACGCAGTGGTGAGCGGACCCGCTTTCCCGGGGTCGGCCAGGCCGGCGTGCTGGGCGTAGAGCGCGGCCTGAGTGCGATCGGTAGCGCCGATCTTCAAGTAGATGCTGCTGAGGTGGTTCTTCACGGTCTTCTCCGAGATGTCCAGCCTTCGAGCGATGAGCCGGTTGCTCAACCCCCCGGCCAGCAGGCCGAGCACGTCCAACTCCCGGCCGGTGAGTTTTATGGCCAGCGCTTCTTCCATGCTGTCCTGTCTCCTCTTTCCCTCTCTCAAAGAGCCTGAGAAAAACATCCAAGGGCTTTCATTCACACGGCATCCCGGAGCTGAGCGGTGAGCGCCGACGGGTCACCCGACGGGCGGCGGTCACGACAGGCGGGACCGACGTCTCGTCCGGTCCCGCCGTGCGGACCGGCAGGACGTCAGAAGGGGTGGGGAGAGACGGAGGCTGCCGTGAACCGGGCAAGGGGGCGGAGGCCCTGGAGGGTGGCGGCCACGACGATCTTCCGCCAGTCACAGGGGACATCGGCCAGGGCGACGGCCTCTCTTCCGGCCTCCCCCGGTCAAGCCGCAACCCGGCATCGACCAAGCCATAACCCTGCCGGTGGATCGACTTTCACTGCTGGATCAATGACCCCCGAATGGGGAGTATCGCCGAATAAAGGCATCCAGCGAATCCATGGAAAATATACATAGGCAGGACGTCAATGCAATCTTCCCCCCGTGCTAACGCACCAAATTATCCGCAGGTGAAAATGGCAACACCGTGAAGAATCGGTGCGCGACCGCAGAACAGCGCTTCAGGACCAGGCGAAGGAGCCCTCCTTGACGCGCTCGAGACGCATACTGAAACCACCCGAGTCCGCTTCAGGCTACACGCTGGTGCAATCGGTTGACCAGCACTCTTTGCCAAAACTCGACGTTCACTCAATACAGCTGACGCTCCGTCATGGATCGCGGGCCGGACGGAATGGCTGATTCCGTAGCATGATCGGCCGAGAACCTCATGCGTGGTTGACCGGGCTCCGGTGTCGGGCAGCCGTTGATTTTTGCGGGAATCCGGTGATCCAGTTGCTATCGCGACCGGGCCTCGGGGCGGGTGGCGAATGGGCGCCGGGGCGCAGGCGGCCTTGACGGCGCCGCGGAACGCTCATCGGAGAGGGCGGCATCCGGAAAGCGGTTCGTCGCGATGAGGCATCCGAAGCCTCAGTGATCACGCGGCACGCTTGATCACACGGCACACCCAAAAGTCCACCGGCACGCGGCACTTCAGGGCATCTCGCCACGCGGGGAAGCACCGGCGCCACCGCCCAGGCCCGCGAGCGGCCTGATCGATAACGTGTTGATCGCGCGACTCAGCCTCGCACGGTTCCCGCCCGGCCGACATAGGTCCTAGGTCCCGGCGCCCCGGCGTACGCGGCGCTGCCACAAGGCCATTTGACCCATTTACGGCTCGCGTGACGGCGCGAGGAAGCCGGCCCGTCCCCGGTCGCCCACGACCACCGGCCGACCGGGGCGTCGGCGCGCTGCGGGCTCCGCGCTGCGGGCTGCGGGCTGCGGGCTGCGGGCTGCGGGCTGGAGGAGGTGCGGGGACGTGTCATGCGCCAGACAGTTCGGCATGGTCCCCGGCCCTGCCCCGAGTGGGCCCGATGACGAGTTATCCACAGGGCTGCCGGAAATCTCGCGGAGACGGAAGACTTGAGTCACGGAGCACTTGAGCACAGAGCGATCGCTGGTGGAGGGGGAAACCATGGCGGGAGTGCGGGCCGTGCTGAAAGAGAGTCACCGTACGGAAGTCGAGGCCCTGCTGGGGCGGATGGTGGAGGAGGAGGTCCGTCATTCCGGCGGGGCCACCGATGGCGCGGCACTGCTGCGCCGCGCGCACATGGAGCTCGACGCCATAGCGGCCAAGGCCACCGAGGAGTACGAGGCGTATGTGCGCGCGCTCGACGAGGAGGCCGCGGCCCGGCGGCCGTTGACGGCTGGTCTCACGCGTTCGGCGCTGGCCACCCCCGCGCTGGTCACGGCGGTGGCCGCGGTCGCGGCGGCGGTCGCCGACCTCGGCTACGGCACATCGCCGGGCACGGCGCTGGGCGCGGGCGTCACGGTGGCGGTGGCGGGCTCGGCGACCACGGTCCTCAAGCTGACCGCCGGGCACTGGCCGGCCGCGCACCAGCGGGCCGGTCTGCGGGGGCAGCCGGGCGGGGCGCAGCAGTTGAGGCTGGCGTGGCTGACGGCGGTCGAGGTGCGCGGGGTGCGGCCATTTCTGGACCAGCAGCGGATGCTCTCGGCGGCGACGCGCGCGGGCGGTGGCGGGAGGGCGACGGAGCGGCCCGGCGCGGGCGGCAAGGGCCGGGGTCCGGTGCTGCGCGGCGCGAACCGCAGCGCGGACGCCCGGCGGCGCAGTGTGCTGGAGCACTCCTTCGACCACATCCCGGAAGCGGTGGGCCCGTTCGCGGGCCGGCGTGACCACCTCGCGCGGATCGCCCAGTGGGTGCACCAGGCGCGGGCGAGCACGGAGACCAAGCCGACGGTGGTGGTGCTGCACGGGCCGCCGGGCGCGGGGCGCTCCACGCTCGCGGTCCGCGCCGCGCACCATCTGCGCGATCAGTTCCGCGGGGCGTGCGTGGTGGATCTGCGCGGCGAGTCCGAGGAGCCGCCGCTGCCGACGCGGGACGCGCTGCTGCACCTGCTCAACCGGCTCGGCGCGCCCCGGGACCAGCTGCTCTTCCGCGAGCGGTCCTCCCACGAGCAGCAGCTCAAGCGACTCTCGGAGCTCTATCACCAGCACCTGACGGGGCTGCCGGTGACGGTGGTGCTGGACGACGCCTCCGACGCGGAGCAGGTCCGCACCCTGGTCCCACAGCGGTCCGAGAGCCTGGTCCTGGTCACGGCACGGACCCCGCTGGCCCTGCCGCCCGGCCTGGACGCGTGGGTGCACGAGCTGCCGGTCGGCCCGCTGGACGAGGCGGGCGCGGAGGAGCTCCTGCTGGCGGTGTCCGAGGAGCCGCAGGCCGGTCCGTACGACGAGAAGGGCCTGGCACAGGTGCGCGAGCTGTGCGGCGGGCTGCCGCTGGCGCTGCGGGCGGCCGGTTCCGCGCTGGGCGGGCGCACCCCGCATCTGCTGGCCGCGGAGCTCGCGGCGTCCGGGCAGGACGACCCGGTGGAGCGCGTGCTGTGGCTGCGCTACATCGACCAGAGCGACAGCGCCCGGGAGTTGCTGCGCCGGATGGCGCTGGCGGGCCGGGCTTCGCTGGGCGCGGCCGCGGCGGCGGCGCTGCTGGCGCAGGACGAGCGGGAGGCGGGGCGCGAGCTGGCGGCCCTGGCCCGCGCGGGCCTGATCGAGCAGGTCCGCGCCGGCCGGTATCGGATGCATGACCTGGTGCGGTCCTTCGCCCACACGCGGCTGCACGAGGAGGAGGGGCCGGCCGAGCTGAGCGCGGCGCAGGAGCGGCTGATCCGCAGCTATGCCGAGCTGGCGGATTCCGTGATCCGGATGGTGGACGGCAAGACCTCCACGCGTGCCGACATGTTCGTCAAGGGCGCGGCCGGCGGGCACGGCTTCACCTCGCTGGACGCGGCGCTGCGCTGGCTGGACGACGAGTCGAGCTTCATCACGGCGGCCCTGCGGCACACCGAGGGCGTCGACCAGGCGGCGGTGCTGCATCTGCTGGGCGCGCTGTGCGACTACTGCCTGCTGCGCGGCGACCTCTATCGCCTGGGTGAGCTGAGCGAGCTGACCCAGGAGGCCGACCGGGGCCTGCTGGTCCGCTCGGTGCAGTGGCGCACGGGCATCGCGGCCCGGCAGCTGGGCGAGCTGGACACCTCGCGTACGACGCTCTCGTCCGTCGTGGATCTGTATTTCGACGCCCAGCACACGGCGGGCGCCGCGCGGGCCCTGCGCGATCTGGGCGTCACGCTCCAGCACCAGGGCCAGCTGCGGGAGGCGACGGAGAAGCTGCGGGAGGCGCTCGCCCTCCAGGGTGGCCGGGAGCTGAGCGGCGACCGGGCGTGGACGCTGCACGCGCTGGCCGCCGTGGAGCGCGACCGCGGCGGGATAGAGCGGGCGCTGGAGCTGCTGACCGAGTCGCTGGAGCTGCACCGGGAGAGCGAGAGCCTGCACGGGCAGGCGTGGGCGCACTTCCAGCTGGGCCAGGTGCGGCTGCGGATGGGCCAGGTCGAGCGGGCCGAGGCCGACTTCCGCGAGGCCCAGGAGCTCTACGGCCGCACGCAGGACGGCCGCGGTGAGGCGTGGGCACTGACCCAGCTGGCGCGGGCCCGGCTGGTGGCCGGCGACCCGGGCCCGGCGGTGGCGCAGCTGGACCGCGCGGCGACGCGGCACCGGGAGAACGAGGACGCCCGCGGCGAAGCCTGGTCGCTGTATTACCTGGGCCTGTCGCTGGAGGAGAGCGGTGACCGGGCGGCGGGCCTGCGCGCGCTGGAGCGGGCACGCACCATGTTCAACCGGATGAGGGACGCCTATGGCCTGGCCTGTGCCCGGCACCACGCGGCGCGGTTGACCCGTGACCAGCGGGCGGCCCAGACGGGCAATCTGCGCAACAGCGGCTTCGCCCGGCAGCTCTTCCAGGACGCGCGGGCGGACTTCCAGCGGCTGGGCGTGCCGCACGGGGAGGCGTGGTCGTGCGTGGAGCTGGCCGTGGTCGACGCGGGCAACGGCCGCGCCGGTGCCGCGCTGGAGCTGGTGGCGGAGGCGGAGCGGCTGTTCTCGGGCTACGGCGACCGGCGGGGCGCGGCCTGGGCCCGGTTCCTGCGGTGCACGCTGCTGCCGTTCGCCTCGCCGGGCGGCTCGGTGGTGGGCGCGGCGGTGGCGCAGGAGGAGTTGGAGGTGCTGCGGCGGGAGCTGCGCGCCGCGGACTGGGCGACGGACCCGGCGCTGGAGGACTGCGCGGAGGCGTTCGCCCTGCTGCTGGAGCGCGGTGTCGAGCCGGAAGCGGGATGGCAGGCATGGCGGCTCGGCATGGTGCCGGGCCGCCGTGCCCGGGAGGTCATGGCGGTGCTGTCCCGTGACAGCTGACCGTCAGCCCTCGGTGGCGTCGCCGCCCTTGCCGCCGCTCTTCCCGCCACCGCGGACCGCCGGGGCCGAGGCGGAGGCCGGGGCCGCCGCCATCGCGGTCGCGCCCTCCGGGATCTCCTCGAAGGCGACCTTCTTCATGTGCTTGTTCATGCTCTTCATCAGCATCCACACGGCGGCGCCGAGGAGAGCGAAGACGATGAAGCCGAGCACGCCGGGGGTGACCTTGTTCTTGTCAAGATCTTCAGCGGCGAACGGCACGAGGTGGGTGGCGGCGAGGGAGACAGTCGCGCTCATCATGGGGTCAATTGTTGCGGATGCCCGCGAAGAGGTCGTCCTCGGGGAGGGATGTTCCGACGAGAGACTTCGCCAGTTCGTATTCCTCGGTGGGCCAGACCTCCCGCTGGAGGTCCAGCGGCACCCGGAACCAGCCGCCGTCGGGGTCGATCTGCGTGGCGTGCGCGATCAGCGCCTTGTCGCGGATCTCGAAGAAGTCTCCGCAGGGCACATAGGTGGTCAGGGTCCGCTCGCGGCCCATCTTGTGCCACCGCTCCAGCCACTCCCCGTACGGGGACTCCAGGCCCCGCGCCAGCAGCGCCTCATGGAGTGCGAGGGTGCGCGGCCGGTTGAAGCCCTGGTTGTAGTAGAGCTTCAGCGGCTGCCAGGGCTCGCCGGCCTCGGGGTAGCGCTCGGGGTCGCCCGCCGCCTCGAAGGCCACCATCGAGATCTTGTGGGTCATGATGTGGTCGGGGTGCGGATAGCCGCCGTTCTCGTCGTACGTGGTGATCACGTGCGGGCGGAACTCACGGATCAGCTTCACGAGCGCGCCGGCCGCCTCGTCGACGTCCTGGAGCGCGAAGCAGCCCTCGGGCAGCGGGGGCAGCGGGTCGCCCTCGGGCAGCCCGGAGTCCACGAAGCCCAGCCACTCCTGCTTCACGCCGAGGATGTCGCGCGCCTCGTCCATCTCCTTGGCGCGCACCTCGTGGATGTGCTCCTCGATATAGGGGTCACCCTGGAGCTTGGGGTTGAGGATGGAGCCGCGCTCACCACCCGTGCAGGTCGCGACCAGCACGTCCACCCCCTCGGACACGTACTTGGCCATCGTGGCCGCGCCCTTGCTCGACTCGTCGTCGGGGTGGGCGTGCACGGCCATCAGTCGCAGCTGCTCAGTCAAGGCTTGATCCTCAGTCACTGGTCATGGCCCGTCTTATCGGTGTTTCGGGGCGCCTCCTATAGTGACCGAAGAGGGAGACGTTTCATTCCGGTCGACGGAGCCGGTCCCCGGGCAGGAGGAAGACCATGGCTGCGGCGCGCGAGGGCCTCCCCGATGGCCGTTACGGCCGGTCGGCCGACCGGCGTGCGGACCGCCAGCTCAAGATCGTCGGCACGGTGCTCGGCGTGGCGCTGGCCGGGCTGCTCATCTGGTTCGGTGTGCATTACGTCACCAAGACGGACGTCTCCGCGCAGCTGATCCGCTCCAAGCCGATGTCGGACACCACCGTGCAGGCGGTGCTGGAGGTCCGTAAGGGCAAGAACGACGTGGGCGTGTGCACCCTGCGTTCGCTGGGCAGCGACGGCTCCGAGGTCGGCCGGATGGATGTCCGGATGGACCGCAAGGAGGAGCACTTCACCGAGCGGGTCACGATGCGGACCACCCAGCACGCGGCCGCGACCGAGCTCGAGGGCTGCACGGCCAAGTAGCGCCGCGGCCGACCGCCCCGGAGCCGGTCGCCTCGCGGGGCCAAGATCGCCTCGCGCCGCGGGGCCGGGACACGACCGCTGGCCGCCGGTGGCCGGACGTCACGGCTCTGACCTGCGTTGACGCGTTTCTTGCGCGGTTTCTCCCCGCAGCTTCTTCCCCCTTTCCCGACCTAATTGTTAGGCTCGTGGTTTCGCCCACCTTTGAAGGTGCACCCTTCTGAGTAGGGCGTTCATTTGTATCCCCGATGTATCCCCAAGTTTTTCCCCAGTACCGACGAGGAGCACCTGTGACCCAGACCAGCGACAACGTCACCTGGCTGACTCAGGAGGCGTACGACCAGCTCAAGGCCGAGCTGGAGTACCTGTCTGGTCCCGCTCGCACCGAGATCGCGATGAAGATCGCGGCGGCCCGCGAGGAGGGTGACCTGCGAGAGAACGGCGGTTACCACGCGGCCAAGGAGGAGCAGGGCAAGCAGGAGCTCCGTGTCCGCCAGCTCACCCAGCTGCTGGAGAACGCCAAGGTCGGCGAGGCGCCCGCGGCGGACGGCATGGTCGCCCCCGGCATGGTCGTCACCATCGCCTTCGACGGCGACCCGGACGACACGCTGGACTTCCTGCTGGCCTCCCGGGAGTACGCGAGCTCGGACATCGAGACCTACTCCCCGCAGTCCCCGCTGGGCACCGGCGTGAACGGCAAGAAGATCGGCGCCGACGCGGAGTACGAACTGCCCAACGGCCGCAAGGCCAAGGTCCGCATCCTGGACGCCAAGCCGTACCAGGGCTGAGCCCGCCCGAAGAGCCCCGGATCCTCGGATCCGGGGCTCTTCGGCGTTTCATGGCCACGAGCACGTCTCACGGCCACGAGCCGCTCGGGCCATGGCCTCAGGCGGGCCGGGCCTCAGGCGGGCAGGACCCCGCCCATGGCCTCGGGCGGGCCATGACCTCCGGCGGCCCATGGCCTCGGGCGGGCCGTGAGCTCGGACGGGCAGCCCCCGGCCGGGCAGGACCTCAGCCCGTCGCCGAGCGGTACTTCCGCACCGACAGCGTCCGGAAGACCACGACGATCACCACCGACCAGATCAGCGAGGCCCACACCGGGTGCTGCATCGGCCACGCGGCCGGCACCGGATAGCCGTCCGGCAGATTGCCGAAGAGCCGCCTGGCCGCCTGTACGGTCGCGCTGAAGGGGTTCCACTCGGCGATGACGCGCAGCACCGTCGGCATGTTGTCGGACGGCACGAACGCGTTCGAGATGAAGGTCAGCGGGAAGAGCCAGATCAGCCCGCCCGAGGTGGCCGCCTCCGGGGTGCGCACGGACAGCCCGATCAGGGCGCCGATCCAGGAGAAGGCGTACCCGAGCAGGAGCAGCAGGGCGAAGCCCGCCACCGCCTCGGGGATGCCCGCGTGCGTCCGCCATCCCACGATCACCGCGACGATCGCCAGCACCACCAGCGTCAGCGCCGTCTGCACCAGATCGGCGAGCGTACGGCCGGTGAGGACGGCCCCGCGCGCCATGGGCAGGGAGCGGAAGCGGTCGATGAGGCCCTTGTGCATGTCGTCCGCGATGCCCGCGCCCGCACCCGCCGTGGCGAAGGTGACGGTCTGGGCGAAGATGCCCGCCATCAGGAACTGGCGGTAGGCCGAGGGGTCGGTGTTGCCGCCCACGGCGATCGAGCCGCCGAAGACGTAGCTGAACAGCACGACGAACATGATCGGCTGGATCAGCCCGAAGATGACCACTTCCGGGATCCGCGCCATGCGGATCAGATTGCGCCTGGCGACGACCAGGGAGTCGCGTACGGACTGGCCGACGCCCCCGAGTGCCCCGGGTGTCACGGTCCTGGCAGCGGCGCCGCTGAGGGTGCTCACGAGGCCGCCTCCTTCCTGTCCTGCTCCTCCTCGGACACGGCGGCGTGCCCGGTGAGCGAGATGAAGACGTCGTCCAGCGTCGGACGGCGCAGCGCGATGTCGTCGATCTCGATGCCCCGCCCGTCGAGCTCTCTGATGACCTCGGCGAGCAGCTTCGCGCCGCCGGAGACCGGGACGGTGACCTTGCGGGTGTGTGCCTCGATCTTGGCGGCGCCCTTGCCGAAGCCGCGCAGCACCTCGTCGGCGACGCCGATGTGCTCGGCCGCGTGCACGACGACCTCGACGCGCTCGCCGCCCGTGCGGGCCTTGAGCTCGTCGGAGGTGCCGCGCGCGATGACCCGGCCGTGGTCGACCACCGCGATGTCGTGCGCGAGGTGGTCGGCCTCCTCCAGATACTGCGTGGTGAGCAGCAGGGTCGTGCCGCCGGCGACGAGCTCCTGGATGACCTCCCACAGCTGCTGCCGGTTGCGCGGGTCGAGGCCGGTGGTCGGTTCGTCCATGAACATCACGGGCGGGCTGACCACCAGGGCCGCGGCGAGGTCGAGACGGCGGCGCATGCCACCGGAATACGTCTTGGCCATACGGTCGGCGGCATCGCCGAGATGGAAGCGCTCCAGCAATTCACCAGCACGCGCTTTCGCATCACGCGCGCTCATCTGATAGAGCTGGCCCACCATCCGCAGATTCTCACGGCCCGTCAGATATTCGTCGACGGCGGCGAATTGACCGGAAAGCCCGATGGCGCGGCGGACCTCATTGGGTTTCTTCAGTACGTCGATGCCCGCCACCACAGCCGTTCCCCGGTCCGGCTTGATGAGGGTGGTGAGCACGCGTACGGCGGTGGTCTTGCCGGCGCCGTTGGGGCCGAGCAGTCCTAGAACGGTTCCTTCCGGTACGTCGAGATCGACGCCGTCCAGAGCCCTGACATCGCCGAAAGTCTTGACCAGGCCTTCGGCAAAAATAGCGCCTGGCATGGAGGTTCTCCCCGTTTGGATGACGTATTACGCGATTTTACGTTCGCGGTAGTCATTCCGCCCTGTGAATGAACCTCCTCACCGGATCAATCCATGACCAGATATCCCGCGTCCCGCAAGGCGGCTGCCACCTCGGAACAGTGCTCCGGTCCCTTGGTCTCCAAATGCAACTCCACCTCCGCCTCGGTGAGCCCCAGCCGCGGGTCGGTCCGCACATGGCTCACGTCGAGGACGTTGGCGTCGACCTCCGAGAGCACCTCCAGGAGCGCGGCCAGCGCGCCGGGCCGGTCCGTCAGCCGCAGCCGCAGCGACAGATAGCGGCCCGCGGCCGCCATGCCGTGCCGCAGGATGCGCTGCATCAGCAGCGGGTCCACATTGCCGCCGGAGAGCACCGCGACCACCGGCCCCTCGAACGAGCCGGGGTCCGAAAGCAGCGCCGCCACCGGGCTCGCCCCGGCCGGCTCCACCACCAGCTTCGCCCGCTCCAGGCAGAGCAGCAGCGCGCTGGACAGCTCGTCCTCGGAGACCGTACGGACCTCGTCCACCAGCTCCTGGACGATCCGGAACGGCACCTCGCCGGGGCGGCCCACCTTGATGCCGTCCGCCATCGTCACCGGCGCCTCGACGGAGACCGGGTGGCCTTCGGCCAGCGAGGGCGGGTAGGCGGCGGCGCCCGCCGCCTGCACGCCCACGATCCGTACGTCGGGCCGCAGCGCCTTCACTGCCACCGCGATGCCCGCGGCCAGCCCGCCGCCGCCGATGCCCACCACGATCGTGCGGACCTCGGGGCACTGCTCCAGGATCTCCAGGCCCACCGTGCCCTGGCCCGCGATGACGTCCGGGTGGTCGAAGGGGTGGATGAAAACCGCGCCGGTCGCCCGCGCGTAGTCCTGCGCCGCCCGCATCGTCTCGTCGACGATCTGCCCGTACAGCCGCACCTCCGCGCCGTACTCCCGGGTCGCCGCGACCTTCGGCAGGGGCGCGCCCTCCGGCATGAACACCGTGGAGCGCACGCCCAGGAGCGCGGCGGCCAGGGCCACGCCCTGCGCATGGTTGCCCGCGCTGGCGGCCACCACGCCTGCCGCGCGCTCCTGTTCGGAGAGCCCCGCGATACGCGCGTACGCGCCGCGCACCTTGAAGGAGCCGGTCCGCTGGAGGTTCTCGCACTTCAGGTGGACCGGCGCCCCGACCAGCCCGGACAGGAAACGACTGCCCTCCAGCACGGTCGTCCGGGCCACCCCGGAGAGCATCTTCTGGGCGTCGCGCACCTCGTCGAGCGTGACCATGGGCAAGGACGTGCCGGACATCGGCGGAAGCGCCCCCGGCAGGGCGGATACGTCGGACTTGGGGGACGCCGCGCGGCCGTCCTCGTCACCAACTCGTGCAGCCATGCCGCCCAGTCTCGCAGCTCGCACCTGTGACGACCGCCGCAGGAGGGATACAGCGCGACATACCGGCACGGCGTACGGCGAGGCGTACGGGACCACGCAAGCGCCGCATACCGAGCGGTTTGCCAAGGCCCCGTACGGGCGCCCTTCCGGCCGCGTACTCTGTCCCCCAATCCTCAGCGATTCCCTGCCCGCCGCACGAAGTGAGCCCCAGGCCATGCCCACCCCTTCGGACATGACGACCGACCTCGCCCCAGGCGTCCTCGACGCCCTCCAGCACCAGGTGGCCGTCTTCGCCCGCCGCGCCGAACAGACCCGGCTCGGCGGTGTAGGCCAGGTCCGCAACTCCATGGACCGCGCCGCCTATCTGCTGCTCAACCGCCTCGACCAGGAAGGCCCGATGGGCGTCAAGGCGCTCGCCGCGGGCATGGGCATCGACTCCTCGACCGTCACCCGCCAGGTGGCGCCGCTGGTCGACACCGGCCTCGTCAAGCGCACTTCGCACCCCGAGGACGGCCGCGCCGTCGTCCTCCAGCTGTCCCCGCGCGGCAAGGCACGCCTCGACGAGGTACGGGCCTCACGGCGCGAGCTGATGGCACTCATCACGCAGACCTGGACAGAGGACGAGCGGGACACCTTCTGCGACCTGCTCACCCGCTTCAACTCCGCCCTCTCGGACGCCCTCCTGCCGGTCGCGCCCACCTCTTGACGCTCTTGACGACCTCTTGACCGGACGCCGTCGACTGCCCTCTCCTGGTGCGTACGGAGCTGGTGCGCACGGACCCCGTGCGTGCGGATCCCGTACATGCGGACAGGAGCGCGCGGAGGCGCGGTGCGAGAGCGACAGGCGGCCCGGGAACGCCGTCGCGCCCGGGAGTTCGAGGCGTTCGTCGGGGGCGCGGGCGGCAGACTGCTGCGTACCGCCGTGCTGCTCACCGGGGAGAACGACTCCGGCGCGGGCCCGCACGAGGCCGCCGAGCGGCTGCTGACCGCCGCTCTGGCCGACACATACGCCCGCTGGGACCGGCTGCGCGGCGCGGACCCCTACGAGCACGCCCGGCAGGAACTCGCGGCCCGCTTCGCGCGCTCCGCCCGGCGCTACCGCCGCACCCACGGCACCCTGGAACGGCTCGCTCCACGGGAACGGCTCGTGCTCGTGCTGCGCCTCCACGAGGGCATCGCCGAGGAACAGGTCGCGGCCTGTCTCGGCCTGCCCACAGAGCGCGTACGCGTGCTGTGCACGCGCGCGGTGGCCGTCCTGCGCAGCCGCCGTACGCCGCCGGTTGTGCCGTGAGCCCGCACGACCGTAAAGAGGACGAGATACGCCGGATGCTGGAACGCCCGCATCCGGCCGTCCCGCCCGGCCTCGCCCTGCTGGCCGCCGAGCGGGGCCGCCGCCTACTGCGCAGACGGCGGGTGCTCCGGGCCGTGGCCTGGGGTGTGCTGCTGGTGGCGCTGGCGGCCTTCTGCGCGTGGGCGGCGGCGCGGCCGTGGGCCGCGCCGCCGGCGGACATGGCGCCGCCGCCGCGCGGCTGGTAGGCGCCTTCAAGCGCGGCACGGCCCGCGCGCCCGCCGGCCTTCGAGGCCACCGCCGCGGCCGGGGACCCGATGTCAGCCGAGCGCCTGCGCCAGGTCCGCCAGCAGGTCGTCCGCCGACTCGATGCCGACCGACAGGCGCACGAGGTCCGCCGGGACCTCCAGCGGGGAACCGGCCGTGGACGCGTGCGTCATCCGGCCCGGGTGCTCGATCAGCGACTCCACGCCGCCCAGGGACTCACCGAGGGTGAACAGCCGGGCGCGGTTGCAGACCTCGACCGCCGCCTCCTCGCCGCCCGCGACGCGGAAGGAGACCATGCCGCCGAAGGCGCGCATCTGCTTGGCCGCGACCTCGTGCAGCGCGTGCTCCGGCAGGCCCGGGTAGAAGACCTGGGTCACCTTCGGGTGGGACGCCAGCATCTCGGCCACGCGCTCCGCGTTGGCGCTGTGCCGGTCCATGCGGACGGCGAGCGTCTTGATGCCGCGCAGCGTCAGCCAGGAGTCGAACGGGCCGGCCACGGCACCCATCGCGTTCTGGTGGTACGCCAGTTCGTCGGCCAGGGTGGTGTCCGCCGTGACGAGCGCGCCGCCGACGACGTCGGAGTGGCCGCCCACGTACTTCGTGGTGGAGTGGACGACGACGTCCGCGCCCAGCGACAGCGGCTGCTGGAGGTAGGGGCTGGCGAAGGTGTTGTCGACGACCAGCTTCGCACCGGCCTCGTGGGCGACGCCCGCGACGGCGGCGATGTCCGTGATGCCGAGCAGCGGGTTGGACGGCGTCTCGACCCACACGGCCTTCGTGCGCGGCGTGATCGCGGCCCGCACCGCCGCCGGGTCCGAGGTGTTGGCCACCGACCACTCGACGCCCCAGCGGCTGACGACCTTCGCGAAGAGCCGGAACGTTCCGCCGTAGGCGTCGTCGGGGATGACGACGTGGTCGCCGGGCGACAGCAGCGTACGCAGCAGGCAGTCCTCGGCGGCCAGGCCGGACGCGAAGGCGAGACCGCGGCGGCCGCCCTCCAGCGCCGCCAGGTTCTCCTCCAGCGCGGTGCGGGTGGGGTTGGCGCTCCGGCTGTACTCGTAGCCGTTCCGCAGGCCACCGACGCCGTCCTGCTTGTAGGTGGAGACTTGGTAGATGGGCGGGACCACGGCCCCGGTCAGCGGATCCGCCTCCTGACCTGCGTGGATGGCGAGGGTTTCAAAAGAGTGCTGGTCGCTCATTGCACCGAGGGTAGTACCCCGTTCACCTGAACACTCCTGTCATTTGTAACCGGAGGATGAACGATCCGCGGGGCTGCGGCGTTGTCACTCATAGGGCCGCTGTCCGCGCCCTCGCCCCCTCTTCCGTTTCTGCCCCGTTCTGTCAGGAAAGCCCATGGAGTATCTGTTCATCCTGTTCGCCGTCGTCGTGATCTGCGGCGTCCTGGTCGCCCCCGCGCTCCGCCGCAGGCGCGCCGGGCAGGAGGTGCTCCAGGGGCACGAGACGGCCGTCGACCCCGCCGGGGCGTACGGCTTCGTCCCCGCCGAGCAGCTGGACGTACGGCTGCCCGGGCCCGACCCGCAGCTGCTGGCGGCCGTCGAGGAGGCGCGCCGCACGCAGGACTGGAAGCCCGCCGCCGAGCTGCTGGCCCGCACGGACGCCACCACCGACCCCGAGCTGCGCTGGCAGCGCGTGCAGACCCTGGCGGGCGCCGCCGCCCAGGAGCTGGCGGAGACGCCCGGCACCGGCGGGATGTGGCTGCGGCACTGGCGCGTCGTGGCCCCGAAGGACGCGGGCGGCGCGGCGGTGCAGGCGGAGTTCCTGGTCCAGCAGGCGATGCGCGACCCGTCCTCGCAGGACTACCGGATGATCCTGGAGGAGGCCCGCACGGTGTGCGGGGACGCCGCCCTGCTGGCCCCGGGCGACCCCGTGCCGTACATCGTGCGGCTGGGCGTCGCGCGGGGGCTCCGCGCGAGCGAAGCGGAATTCCAGTCCCTGTGGGAGACGGTCGTCAGCAGGGCGCCGCACCACATGGGCGCGCATCTGGCCGCCCTGCGCTACTGGAGCGCGAAGTGGCACGGCTCGCGGGAGCAGGCCGACGCCTCCGCCCGGCGCGCCGCCGCGTCGGCCCCGGCGGGCAGCCTGCTGCCGGCCCTCCCGCTCTTCGCCGTCCACGACCACCTGCCCGACATGCTCTCCCGCGAGGCGTTCCAGGGGGTCGTGGTCTCCGAGGCGGTCGAAGGCGCCCTGTTCGCGGTCGCGGGCGCCCCCGCCGACCACCCCGTGCTGCCGCACGTGCGCCACCTGCTGGCGTGGTTCCTGGTCCGCACGGAGCGCTACGGAGAGGCGATGGAGCAGCTGCGCGCGGTCGACGGGCACATCGGGGCGGTGCCGTGGTCGTACGAGGCGGACCCGGTCGCGGCGTACGCGACGTACCGGGCGCTCGCGGTCGCGGGCTGGGAGCGCTCCGGCCGGAGCTGACCGCCGGGAATCGGCCTCCGCTCTCGTACGTTGTAGGGAGGACGCCACCTCCCTTGGAGCCGCCGCCATGCTGTTCTCGCGCCACGAAACCCGCCTGCCGACCCAGGACGAGGCCCTCAAGGGCCGCCCGGAACCGGAATTCACGCTCCCCGAGCGCCACACGGTCCTGGGCAATCCCCTCGCCGGCCCCTACCCCGAGGGCCTGGTCGTGGCCGACTTCGCCCTGGGCTGCTTCTGGGGCGCCGAGCGCAAGTTCTGGCAGACGCCGGGCGTGTGGACGACGCTGGCCGGCTATCAGGGCGGCCACACCCCCAACCCGGCCTACGAGGAGGTCTGCAGCGGCCTCACCGGCCACACGGAGGCCGTGCGCGTCGTCTTCGACCCGTCCGCCGTCTCCTACGAGTCCCTCCTGAAGCTCTTCTGGGAATCCCACGACCCCACCCAGGGCTTCCGCCAGGGCAACGACAGGGGCACGCAGTACCGCTCGGCGATCTACACCCACTCCCCCGCCCAGCAGTCGGCGGCGGAATCGTCCCGCGACGCGTACCAGTCCGTCCTCCAGCGCTCGGGCTACGGCACGATCACGACGGAGATCCTGCCGGCGGGGCCGTTCTACGCGGCGGAGCCTTATCACCAGCAATATCTCGACAAGAACCCCGCGGGTTATTGCGGGATCGGGGGCACCGGGGTCTCCTGCCCGATCGGGGTCGCGAAGGCGGACGGCTGAGACTGCGCCGGGGCCTCGACTGCCGGTAGCCGAACCCGCTTTCAGCGGGGAAAAGAGCGACGCGGCCTCGCGCCGGAGTGCCACCCGTATCGCGGGGTGGCACTCCAGCTGCCGGGGGACTCAGGCGTCGTAGTCCTGGTCGAAGCGGTCCTGCGCTTCCCGGTCCGCGCGCCGGGCCTCGTCCTGGGCTTGCTCGGTGCGCTTCGAAGCCTGGTCCTGTGTGCCGCGCTTCTCTTGCTGGGCCTGCTTCCCGAGTTCCTGGGCCTTGTCGTCGAATGGGTCCTTGATGCCCATGGCATTCCTCCTGGGAGTGGTTGTCACGGCCATTTCCAGGAACTCACGGCCGTCCTGTCACGCCCTCTCCGATTCCGCCATGCGGGTGACGTACGGAGCCGGTCGACGGGCAGGGCGATGCCCGCTTCGCTCAGCGCCATCGCCACGCTCGCGCCGGCCTCCGGCACGTGAGGGCCGCGCGCCCGCGGAATCGAGCGCGCGCCCCTACCGGAGAGGCCCGTCGTCGCGCCCCAGCTGGTCCTTGAGCTTGTCCTGGGCCGTGTCGACCTGACCGCTGTACTTGCCCTGGCTCTTCTCGTCGACGAAATCACCGGCCTTGTCGATGCCTTTCCCGGCCTGGTCCTCGTGGCCCTTCAGCATCTGCTTGAGCTTGTCCATCACGCTCATGGCGGTCTCCCTGCCTGCGATCGGGTGAGCCTCGTTCCTCCCCAGGAAAGCCGTCCGGCACGGGCCGCACCCGCTCAGATACTCCGAACAGGTGAACCGGCTGTACCGGTGTCCGCGCGCCCCATCACTCTGCCCACGGCAGATCTGCCCCTGGCAGAGAAGGCTGTTGTGGGGGTGGGGGCGAGGTGAGAGTGGAGGAGCGCGGCAACGGGAGTCGCGTTCTTCGCCAGGAGGTAAGCATGTCCATGCTCATCACCGCTCCGCGGGGTGCCGAGGGGGACACCCCTTCGTCACGGTTCGACGATCATCTCTCCGCCCAGCTCCTCTCGCAGCGCATCGTCTTCCTCGGCACCCAGGTGGACGAGGTCTCCGCGAACCGCGTCTGCGCGCAATTGCTCCTGCTCTCCGCCGAGGACCCGCGGACCGACATCAGTCTTTGCATCAACAGCCCCGGCGGGTCCGTCTCGGCCGGGCTCGCGATCTACGACACGATGCGGCTGATCCCCAATGACGTCTCCACACTCGCCATGGGATTCGCCGCGAGTATGGGTCAATTCCTGCTCACCGTAGGGACGTCGGGAAAGCGCTTCGCCCTGCCGAACGCGCGCATCATGATGCACCAGCCGTCCGCGGGCATCGGCGGGACCACCGCCGACATCGCGATCCAGGCGGAGAACCTGGAGTTCACGAAGCGGGCCATCGAGCGGATCACCGCGGAGCACACCGGGCAGAGCGAGGAGACCATCTCCCGCGACGGCGACCGGGACCGCTGGTTCACGGCCGAACAGGCCAAGGAATACGGCATGGTGGACCGCGTCGTCGAATCGCTCGACGACGTCCGCCCTGCCGCCTCGCGTCGACGGATGGGGATCTGAGATGGGGCAGTACACGATTCCGACCGTCGTCGAACGCACCTCGGCGGGCGAGCGGGCGTACGACATCTACAGCCGGCTGCTGTCCGAGCGCATCATCTTCCTCGGGACGGAGATCGACGACGGCGTCGCGAACGTCGTCATCGCCCAGCTGCTCCACCTCGAATCGTCGAGCCCGGACGCCGAGATCGGGATCTATCTCAACTCGCCCGGCGGCTCGTTCACCTCGCTCATGGCGATCTACGACACGATGACGTTCGTCAGCTCACCGATCTCCACGTTCTGCGTCGGACAGGCGGTCTCGACCGCGGCGGTGCTGCTCGCCGGAGGCGACCCGGGGCGGCGGTTCATCCTGGAGCACTCCCGGGTCCTGCTGGGCCAGCCCGCGAGCGGCGGCCGGCAGGGGACGGTCTCCGACCTCGCCCTCCAGGCCAAGGAGATGCTGCGGGTCCGCTCGCAGGTCGAGGAGGTCCTCTCCCGGCACACGCACCACGACGTGGCGACCCTGCGCGCGGACATGGACCGCGACAAGGTCTTCACGGCGCACGAGGCGGTGGCGTACGGGCTGGCCGATCAGGTGCTCAGCCGGCGGACACCGGCCGCCTGACCCACCGCGGGCTCCGGCGGCCGTCGTGCAACGGGGGTACGGCCGCCGGTCACGCCGCGAGGCGCACCTCGCCCTGCCGGTGCGCCGTGGGGGCGGCGGTACGCCGGTGGGTCCGCCCGGTCAGTGAGGTCACCGTGGCCCCGCGTCCGGCCGGCGCGGTGCGGGCGAGCTCGCCCTGGACCAGGGCGAGCAGATCGGTCAGGCCCAGACCGAGCGCGCGGGCCGCGGCCGCGAGCATCTCGGACGACGCTTCCTTGCGGCCGCGTTCGAGCTCGGAGAGATACGGCATCGAGATCCGGGCGGCGTCGGCGACGTCCTTCAACGTGCGCTCCTGCGCTCGGCGTTCGCGGCGCAGGACCTCTCCTACGACGTGCCGCCAGAGTGGCTCTTTGGCCCCCTCGGCCGGGGCGTCCTCGGCGGGGCGCAGCGGGACGATTCGGGGTTGGTCCGGGGCTTGGGTCACGTCTTCAGGGTAGGAGGGGCGGCGGCTTCGGGGGCCCAACTGTGTTCTGCCGGGGGCGAAATCGGGGGTCTCGGCTCTTCGAGGTGCGGGGCGTTGACCCCTGCGGCGGGCTTCCCCCCACCCTTGCCCCTACCCCGCACTGGGGCACGCGCCCCAGGCCCCCGGCCGCGGGTGGGTGGGCGCCTGCGGCGGGAGCGGCCTGCGGTCAATCGCCGGACGGGCTGAAATGCGAACCCTGAGGCGGACACGTCCCGCACTTGCCCTCCGGGCGGGAGGGGGTGGGGCTGGAGGGTGGGGTTCTGGAACGCGGTGCGATTTCAGGGCACTCGATCCGCGTGACCCGCACCGCACCGCGTTCCAGGTCCCCAGCCCGGAAGACCCACCCCCGGCACCCACCACAAACCAAGCCCGGCCGGCGCTTGAGGCCACCCGAACCGCAACCACAACAAACTCGCACCCGGCACCCCACCGAAAGCACAACGGACCCGCAGAAGACAACGGCGAACCCCACCAACCCCAAGCCCGGCCGACGCATGAGGCCACCCGAACCGCGACCACACGCAACCCGCAGTCCCCAACTACCCCAACCGAGCCCCCTCCGCCGCCTCCTCCCCCCGCGCCCACCCCTCCGCATCCCGCCCCTTCAACCGATGCGCCGTCGTCGTCGGGAACAACCGCTCCGCCGTCTCACCGACCGCCACCTCGCGGGCGGCGAGCACGGGGAGGACCTCGGCCTCGGGCGCGGACGTCTCCTCCGCGTGGGCGGCGACCGTCAGGCGGTCGCGGATCCGGGACGCGTAGGCGATGAGGAAGGACTGCCGGAAGTCGCGCGTGCGGCGGGAGCGGCCGCGGGCGTGGTGGGCGTCGCCCGCGCGGGCCATCGCGGTGGTGGCCTGCACGAGCAGGGAGGTGTACATCAGCTCCACCAGCTCCAGGTCGGCCTCGAAGCCGACGACGGTCGAGAAGTCGTGGTCGCTGGACCAGACCGACCGGCAGTGGTTGGCGGCGGCCACGGCGTCGAGGAGGAGCGCCTTGGCGGATTCGTAGGGGCCCTCGACGCCGATCCGGCAGGCGGTGGGGCCGTCCACGGGCCCGGCGGCGTGGGCGGCGAGCAGGGCCTCGTCCATGGA
This sequence comes from Streptomyces sp. NPDC020379, assembly GCF_044387105.1. NCBI lineage: Bacteria > Bacillati > Actinomycetota > Actinomycetes > Kitasatosporales > Streptomycetaceae > Streptomyces > Streptomyces sp. NPDC020379. The sequence goes on along the minus strand of NZ_JBIRVR010000037.1, from coordinate 17,015 downwards.
GTGCCGTGCCATGAGCTGCTGGGCCTTCGCCGACAGGGCCTCGGCCTCCTCGGCGAACTCCGTGGACTCCGCCTTCGCCAGCAGCGCCCGGATCCGGGCGAGCATGCGCGGCGGGGCCGCGGGGGCGCCCGAGGGCCGGTGCCCGGCGCCCGGCAGCGGGCCGGCCGCCCCGATCCGGGGCAGCCCGGCGGCCAGCCGCAGCGCGCCGAGCGCGCAGGCGGCCGTCTCGAAGCGGCTGAGCCGCTCGCGCGCCGCGAAGCCGTCGAGGAAGGCGTCGTCGGCCTCCCACCAGACCCGGGCGTCGAGGTCCCGCAGCTGTGCCGCCCAGCGCGCGCCGAGGGTGTCGGGGGCGTAGCGCCGGGCCTCCGCCGCGACGGCGTCGACGGTGAAGCGCGCCTCCGCGGCGGTCAGCTCGCGCCGGGCGAGCCGGACCACGTCCGCGGGCTGCCAGCCGCCCTCCCAGGCCCGGCGCAGCGTCCGGGCGGCCGCGCGCAGCAGGGCGCGGCTGACGGCCGCGGGACCGGACGGGGAGGCGGCGAGAACGGACGCGGCGGCGTAGACGGCGTCGCCGAGGTCGTCCTCCCGCAGCCCGCGCAGGCCGGCCAGCGCGGTCTCGACGGCGGCGAGCAGTTCGTCGTCGCCGGGCGGCTGCCGGGGGTGGCCTCCGGGGCGTCCCTGCTGCCGGTCGCTTCGCTTGGCCACGGGTCTCACTTCCAGGAAAACGGACAGGAAAACGGGAAAGGGCGCGTCAACGTCCGTACGCCCTATTCTCCCGGAAGAGGGACCGCGCTCTCCGGAGGGAGGACCGCGGCCGGACGTCACCCGGACGGGAGCCGCGCCTGGAACAGCCCGACCGACCGCTCGGGGCGGTAGCCGAGCAGCTTGTTGACGGCGCGCATCGGGCCGTTGTCGTCGGCGACGGTCGTGGCGATCTCCCGTACGGGCAGCCCCTGCTCGCGCAGCAGGCCCAGCAGCCGCCGCTTGACGGCGAGCCCGAGCCCGCGGCCGCGGTGTGCGGGGGCGACGCCGGTCGCGAACTGGATGGCCCGTACGTCGTCCGGGGAGCGCTGGATCACCTCCGTGTAGGCGGCGTGGCCGCCGTCCGGGGCGACCACGACGACGGTGAGCATCCGCCCGCCGCGCTCGACGACGGCCCGCTGCGCGTGGGTGACGCGCTCCGCGGTCGCCCGGGGCGGGCCGAGCTCCAGGTCGCCGTGCGGGGCGTCCCGCATGGCCCCGTGGACGACGGCGAGCCGCTCGGCGTGCTCGGCGGGGACGACGCCGGTCCACTCGGCGAAGCGGTAGCCGTCGGGGAGGCTCGGCTCGGTGGTCTCGTCGGCCACGCGCTGGACGTAACAGACCATCGGCAGCGCGCTGTCGAAACCGCACGCCTTGGCGAACTGTTCGCCCGGACCGCCGATTTCGACCGGCACGGTCGCCGATGTCCGGCCCTCGTCGGTGACCGCCTTCCGCAGTTCCTGCCACAGCCGGGTGCCGATGCCGCGGCGGCGCTGGTCGGGGCGGACGGCGAAGTCGCCTATGCAGGCGGTCGAAAGGTTCTCCTCGTCGTCGAACAACCGCACCCAGCCGACGCCCGCGTACACGGGCCGGTCGTGGGGACCGGGGAGCGGCACGGCCACCTTGACGTAGTGGCTCAGCATGGCGGGCACCTGAAGGTGCCCGGCGGTCTCGGCGCGGCCGGGCGGGGGCACGGTGGGGGGCATGTCGTGGAGGTGCGCGGTTCTGACGACGTCGTACCAGGCGTCCGTCTCGGCGGCGGTGGGGCGCGGATCCAGTCGCACCACGGTCAGTTCATCGCTCATCCGGGGGACGGTACGTGCGCGAAGTGCGGGCTGTCGCCGGGATTTTTCCCCGGCCTCAAACGCCGGACGGGCGGGATGTGGCTGAGCTCAGCCACATCCCGCCCGTCCGTCAGCTCAAGCGCTACGCGCCAACCGCGCTACGCGCCCGTCGCGCTGCCCGCGACCCAGGCGTTCCAGTCCATGTTCCAGCCGTTGAGGCCGTTGTCCGGGGCGATGGTCTTGTCGTTGGAGCCCTTGACCTCGACCACGTCGCCGATCTGCGAGTTGTTGAAGAACCAGGCACCCGACGTGGACGGGTCGTCCGCGCCCTGCTTGTCCTCCAGGCCCACGCAGCCGTGGCTGGTGTTGGCGACGCCGAAGATGCCGCTGCCCCAGTAGTTGCCGTGGATGAACGTGCCCGACGTGGACAGGCGCATCGCGTGCGGCACGTCCTTGATGTCGTACTCGCCCTTGCCGTCGGACTTGCTGAAGCCGACGGTGGAGCCGTCCATCCGGGTCTCCTTGAACTTCTCGGAGATCACCATCTTGCCGTTGTACGTGGGGTTCTCGGGGCTGCCGGCCGAGATCGGGATGGTCTTGAGGGTCTTGCCGTCCCGGACGACCGTCATCTGGTGGGTCTTCGCGTCGACCGTGGAGACCTGCGAGTGGCCGATCTTGAAGGAGACCGTCTTCTTCTGCACACCCTTGATGCCCGGGGCACCCTCGACACCGTCGAGGTCGAGCTTCAGGGTGACGTCGGAGTTGGCCTTCCAGTAGTCCTGCGGGCGGAAGTCGATGCGCTGGTCACCGAACCAGTGACCGACGACCTTCTGGCCGCTGCTGGAGTTGACCGTGATGCCGGACTGGACGGCCTTGCGGTCCTTGATCGGCTTGTCGAAGTTGATCGACACCGGCATGCCGACACCGACGGTGGAACCGTCCTCCGGCGTGAAGGAGCCGATGAAGCTGTTGGTGGGCGAGACGGTGGCGAAGGAGGAGTTCTCCGTGGCCTTGCGGCCGTCGGAGTCCTTGGCCTCGACGACCACCTTGTACTTGGTGGACCGCTCGAGCTGCTTGGCGGGCTGCCACGACTTCTTGTCCGGCGATATCGTGCCCTCGACCGGGGTGCCCTTGTCGTCCGTCATCTTGACGCTGGTCAGCTCGCCGTCACTGACGGTGACCTTGGCGGCCTCGGCGGTGATCCCGGCGTTGGTCGAGCCGTCCTTCTGCGCGATCTTGATCTGCGCCTTGGAGGCTTCCTTGGCGGCGGCGGCGTCGACCTTGTTCTGCGCCTTGCCGTTGTTGCCGCCGGAGCCGTTCTTGCCGTCGTCATCGCCGCCGCCACAGGCGGCGAGAGTCAGCACACCACCGAGCACAGCGGCCGCGGCCACCAGGGCCTTGCGGCGCTTGCCGTCCGTCATCACACGCTTCTCCATTGCTCCTGGACCCCGAATCCCCGAGCCGAATCGTGGGGCAACACGCATACCGGCTATTGCTTGAGATACGTCTTTACCGATTCGCCCGTTCCACCCCTCGGGGAAGTGTGGGGAAGACCACGCCAGTAAAGCGCCTCGGAGGGCCGACATGGTAGCCGGGGTCTTGGTATGACCGTGTTGTCCATGATGCAGGCGGGGCGGCGACCGGGACCAGGGTCGAGGGCCCCTTGACATTCGACCGCGGCGTCCGGCCCCTCTCACGCGTCCCGGCTTCCCCCGGGCCCGTTCGTATCACTAACATCGGGTCAGTTGAGGCGGCGCGGCGCTGCCGCCCCCTCAACCTCCGGCACTTCAAGGGGGATTCGTTCCGTGACCGCACGCCGCCCGCTGCTGACCGCCGTCGCCGCCGGTTCGCTCCTGTGCGCGGTGTGGTTCATGCCGAGCGCGCACGCGACGCCGGAGCGGACCGCGCCCGCGGAGCGGAGCGCCGAGCCGGCCGCCGCCCCCGCCGGGCAGCAGCTCTCCCTGGCCGACACGGGCAGCGTGGACACCACGCCGTACGTCTTCGGCGGCGTGGCCTTCGTGGCGGCGGGTGGCGCGCTGGTCACCGCCGCTGTGCGCAGGTCGCGCACAGCGGCTCGCTGACCTCGCTCAGGCCAGCCGCCCGGTCACGGGCTCGACGGTCTCCACCAGCTTGCCGGTGCGCACGAACGCCTCGGCCGCGGCCAGGTCAGGGGCGAGGAAACGATCCCCTCCGGGGCCCTCGACACCGGCCTCGCGGACGGCCTTCAGCACCGCCTGGCTCGCCGGGGCGGGCGACAGGCCCGTACGCAGCTCGATCGCGCGCGTGGCGGCGACCAGCTCGACCGCCACGACGCGGGTGAGGGCGTCAACAGCCGTACGCAGTTTGCGCGCCGCGGACCACCCCATCGATACATGGTCCTCCTGCATCGCGGACGACGGGATCGAGTCCACGGAGGCGGGCACGGCGAGCCGCTTCATCTCGCTCACCAGGGCGGCCTGGGTGTACTGCGCGATCATCAGACCGGAGTCGACCCCCGGGTCCCCGGCCAGGAACGGCGGCAGTCCGTGCGAGCGGTTCTTGTCCAGCAGCCGGTCCGTGCGGCGCTCGGCGATCGACGCGAGGTCGGCGGCGGCGATGGCGAGGAAGTCCAGGACGTACGCGACCGGGGCGCCGTGGAAGTTGCCGTTGGACTCGACCCGGCCGTCGGGCAGGACGACGGGGTTGTCGACGGCGGCGGCAAGCTCGCGGTCGGCGACGAGCCGGGCGTGGGCGAGGGTGTCCCGGCCGGCGCCCGCGACCTGCGGGGCGCAGCGGATGGAGTAGGCGTCCTGGACGCGCGGCGCGTCGTCCTGGTGGTGCCCGGTCAGGCCCGAACCGGCCAGCACGCGCAGCATGTTGTCCGCGCTCGCACCCTGACCCGGGTGCGGGCGGATGGTGTGCAGCTCGGGCGCGAGGACCTTCTCCGAGCCCAGCAGCGCCTCCAGCGACAGGGCGGCGGTGACGTCGGCCGACGTGATCAGCCGGGCGAGGTCGGCGCAGGCCATGACGAGCATGCCCAGCATGCCGTCGGTGCCGTTGAGGAGCGCGAGCCCCTCCTTCTCCCGCAGCTCGACGGGCGCGATGCCATGCTCGGCGAGCAGCTCGCCGGCCGGGCGCGGCGTGCCGTCCGGGCCCTCGGCCTGGCCCTCTCCCATGAGGGTGAGCGCGCAGTGGGAGAGCGGCGCGAGGTCGCCGGAGCAGCCGAGGGAGCCGTATTCGTGCACGACCGGGGTGATGCCGGCGTTGAGGATCGCGGCCATCGTCTCGACGACGAGGGGCCGTACGCCCGTACGGCCGGAGGCGAGGGTCTTCAGCCGCAGGAACATCAGCGCGCGGACGACCTCGCGCTCCACGCGCGGGCCCATGCCGGCGGCGTGCGAGCGCACGATGTTGCGCTGGAGCTGGGCGCGCAGGTCGGGGCTGATGTGGCGGACGGCGAGGGCACCGAAGCCGGTGGAGACGCCGTAGACGGGGTCGGGCTTGGCGGCGAGGTCGTCGATGACCTGCCGGGAGGCGGCGACAGCGACCAGCGCCTCCTCGGACACCACGACGCGCGCGCCGCCACGCGCCACGGCGATCACGTCCTCCGCGGTCGTCCCGGCCGTCCCCACCACCACAGTGTGCATATCCATATTCAGGCACCCTAGAGACTGAATCGCCACCTGTCACTAGGTGTCTTACGGACGGCCGCGCGGGGCAGTGCGCTACCGCCGTCCACGGAAGCGGCGCCGCTCGGCGGGAGCGGCCGCGGGCGGGTGGTCCGCGAGTTCCAGCACGGGGTCCGCGGGCCCGTCGCGGCCCGCGACCACCGGCTTCGTGGCGAGCGCCGCCTTCGCGCGGTACTGCGCCGCGTCCGCGAGCCGGAACAGCCGCCGGGCCGTCCGCACCGGCCCGATCGGGTCCCCCGTGGAGGCGACCCCGCACGCGACACCCTCGCCGAGCTCCAAACCGGCCGCCCGGCGGCACAGTTCGTCGGCGACGCGCACCACCTCGTCCGCCGACGGGCCGACCGTCAGCAGGCAGAACTCGTCACCGCCCAGCCGCGCCGCCAGCGTGCCCGGCAGCATCGCCCCGCACAGGGACAGCACCGAACCGAACCGTTCCAGCAGCCGGTCCCCCACCGCGTGGCCCAGGGTGTCGTTGACCCGCTTCAGGCCGTTGAGGTCGCACACCACGAGGCTGACGACGACGTCCTCCGCGAGGTGCCGCTCCACGGCCTCGTCGAGGCGGGCGTCGACCGCGCGGCGGTTGCCCAGACCGGTCAGCGGGTCGGTGAAGGCGAGGCGGCGGACCTCCTCCAGCCGCTCGGTCTGGGCGATCCCGGCCGCCGCCACGGCGGCGAGCACGGTCGCGAAGTCCGCGTCCGTACGGTCGAAGGCGGGCGCGCCCGGTGGCCGCGCCACGTACAGCTCGCCCCAGGCCCGGCCGTGCAGCACGATCGGGGCGACCACACAACAGCCGCGCCCGCGCCGGCGCAGCGCGGCCACCCGCTGCCAGCCGGCGCCTTCCGCGTCTTCCGGGCTTTCCGTACTCTCCGGGTTTTCCGTGCATTCCACCCACGCGCGCGGCCCGGGGCCGCCTCCGGCCCACTCCTCGTGCAGGAACTCGGCGATCTCGGGAAAGTCGTGCACCGGATAGGACTCGTCCTCCGGGCAGCGCTCCTCGCCCTCCGCCAGCTCGCCCGCGTTCACCAGCACGCGCAGCCGGCCGTGCCCGCGCTCCCACGCCGAGATGGCCGCGAAACTGCCGCCCAGCGCGAGCCGGGCCCGCTCCGCGGCGGCACCGACGGAATCCAGGGGTGACTGGGCCGCCGCCATCGCCTGCGCGAGCTCCACGACGGCGCGCAGCCGGATGTCGCACTCCCCGCTTTCTGCCACCTCGGATGCCTCACATTCTTTCGCTGCGCGCGGCTTTCCGCACCCAGCGTATGAATGTTGTGCGGTTTCTGCTTCGCGGCGGGTTCGGGGGGCGACGAGGCCGGTGACCGGGGACTTTTCCCCTGCCCGCCCCTTCCAGGACCGGGGCTGCCGCCCCGGGCCCCGCAACACCGCTTCGCCGCGTTGTCCTCAATCGCCGGACGGGCTGAATGGCGCACCCATATCAGCCCAAACCAGCCCGTGGGGGCACGTCTGGGGGGGCTTGCCCCCCCAGGTCCGGGAAGGGGTGGGGTGGGGGAAAGGCCCGCCGCGGGCGCGAGCGAACCCCGCACCCCGCACCAATCCGCGCGGCCAAGCGCAGCGAACCCGCACACCCCAAAAAATCACACCCCCGGCCACTCCGGCACCCTCTTCTCGTTGAAGGCCGCCACCCCCTCCACCCGGTCCCCCGAGAAAGCGACCGCGCGCCACGCCGCGTCCTCCACCTCAAGGCCCGTCCGCAGGTCCAGGCCATGGCCAAGGCGTAGCGCCTTCTTCGCCGCGCGCAGCCCCACAGGAGAGTTGGCCGCCATGCGCCCGGCCAGGGCGAGCGCCTCGGTGCGGTCCTCGCCCTCCGGGACGAGCTGGTCCACCAGGCCGAGCTCGCGCGCCTCCTCCGCCGCCACCCGCCGTGCCGTGAAGATCAGTTCGGCCGCCCGCGCGGCGCCGACACGGCGGGGCAGCAGCTGGGTGCCGCCGCCGCCCGGGATCACCCCGACCGACACCTCGGGCAGGCCCACCACGGCCGTGGTGTCGGCGACGATCACGTCGCAGGAGAGCGCCAGTTCGTAGCCGCCGCCGAGGGCGAAGCCGTGCACCGCCGCGACGGTCGGCACGGGCAGTTCCAGCACGCCGGTGTACGCGGCGCGGGCGTGCGGGCGCTGCCGCGCGAGGTCGGCCTCGGTGAAGGAGTTGCGCTCCTTGAGGTCCGCGCCGACGCAGAACGCCCGCTCGTGCGTGGAGGTGAGCACGACGACCCGCGCGGAGGCGTCGGCGGCGAGGGCCGCGGTGGCCTCCGCGATGCGGGCGCCCATCTCGGTGGAGACGGCGTTCATGGCCTTGGGACGGTCGAGCACGAGCTCGGCGACATGCCCGTGCCGCCGGATCCGGATCCATTCGCCGAAGCGCTGCTCACTCATGCGGACCTCCTGTTAACGACCGTGAACCTGTCGCAAGGATCTTCGCCCGCCGGGGAGATGTCCAGAGCGGCGGCGGGCCGTCAGTCGCCGCCCCTGCGGGTGAGCAGCCACGGCTCCACCACGCCCAGACCGCGCACCGGCCGCTGCCACATCGGCTGGAGGGCGAAGCGGTAGAGCTCGTCCGCCTCCGGCCCCACCTCCGCCTCGGACTTCGGGGCGTCGCCACTGCGGGCCAGTTCCTCGGCGAACGCGGCGTCGACCAGGACGGCGTCCTTCGGCGCTATCGACGTCAGCCGGGACGCGAGGTTCACGGTCGTGCCGAAGACGTCGCCCATGCGGGTCGTGACCGTGCCGAAGGCGATGCCGACGCGGAGTTCGGGCATCGTCTCGTCGTGGGTCATGGTCTCGATCAGCCGCAGGCCGATCTCGGCGGCGGTGCCCGCGTCGTCGGCCGCGTAGAGCACCTCGTCGCCCAGGGTCTTGATGAGCCGGCCGCCATGCGCGGCCACCAGGTCGGCGGCGGTCGTCTCGAACGCCTCGACCAGCTCGCCCAGCTCCTCCTCCTCCAGACGGCGCGTCAGGCGGGTGAAGCCCACGAGGTCGGCGAAGCCGACGGCGAGGCGCCGGTCGACCATCTCGGCGTCGTCCTGGGCCTGGACGACGCGGCCGGTGGCGGCGGCGAGCTGCCGCCGCCAGACGTAGATGAGGAACTCCTCCAGCTCCGGCAGCAGCAGCTCGACCAGCGGATAGGTGATCTCCGTCCGCGTCATGCCCGGTTCCTGAGGCTCGGTCAGGCCCTCCAGGAAGGAGTCGATCTGCCAGTCGGCGAGCCGGGCCGTGGTCTGCCCGGTGGAGCGGGCGACCTGCACGGCCATCGGCTCGCTGAGCAGCCCGGCCTCGACCAGGCCCGCGAGGCGGCGCAGCGCGAGGACGTCGGCCTCGGTGAGCGCGCGGGCCTGGCCGATGTCGGCGAAGCCCATGGCGCGCCAGAAGCGGGCGGCGAGGTCCATGGAGACGCCGGCCGCGCGTGCGGCCTGGAAGGGGGTGTAGCGGCGTTCGGCGCCGAGGATGAGCGCCTCCAGGCGCAGGGCGATGGGGTCGCCGCCCTCGTCGCCGTACTCCTCGACCCCCTTGGCGGCGGCGCGGCCGGCGCTCTCCGCGCCGCCGCTCGCGCCGGACCCGCCGGTGTCGCGCTCGGCTCTCCCGGTGCTCCCCTGCTCGGCGCCGTCGTCACCCGTGGCCTCGGCGGCACGGGGGCTTCCCCCACCGTCGGCGGTCACCGCCCGCCCCCTGTCAGTTCCGTGCGCACTGCCCTGCCGATCACTGCTCGCTTAGGTTCCGGGCACAACGATACGACAGGTGTGCCGTAGCTCACTCTTCCGACGGCGCGGGCCGCAGGTGGACGATGTCGCCCGCGCCCACCGGCTGCTGCACCCCGTCGCCCGTCGCCAGCACCAGCCGGCCGTCCCCGTCCACGGCCACAGCCTCCCCGACGAGCTCGCGGTCACCGGGCAGTTCGGCCCGTACGGTGCGGCCGAGCGTGGCGCAGCCCGCCGCGTACGCCTCCTGGAGACGGCACGCGCCGGGGTCGCCTCCGGCGCGCCGCCACTCGCCGTACCACTCCTCCAGGGAGCGGAGCACGGCCCGCAGCAGCGGGTCGCGGTCCACGGACCGCGCTCCGGCCAGGGCGAGGGAACCGGCCGTGGGCACGGGCAGTTCCGTCGCGCGCAGGGTCACGTTCAGGCCGATGCCCACGACAACGCTGTCACCGGCGCGTTCGGCGAGGATGCCGCCGGCCTTGCGCTCGGCGCCGTCGACCGTCACCAGCAGGTCGTTGGGCCACTTCAGGGCCGTGTCGACACCGGCGGACCGGGCGACCGCGGCGGCCGTCGCCACGCCGGCGAGCAGCGGCAGCCAGCCCCAGCGCGCCACGGGCACGTCCGGCCCCGGGGTGAGGAGGACGGAGAAGAACAGGCCGGAGCGCGGCGGCGCCGACCAGGTCCGGTCCAGCCGCCCGCGCGCGGCGGACTGTTCCTCCGCGACGAGCACCGCGCCTTCCTCCGCCGCGCCGGAGGTGGCGGCCGCGACCAGGTCGGAGTTGGTGGATCCGGTGCGGGGCACCACGTCCAGCGAGGTCCACAGCCCGTCGGGCCGCAGCAGTCCGCGCCGGAGCGCGGGGGTGTTGAGGGGCGGCCGGTCCAGGTCGGACCAGCGGTTGCCGGAGTCGTCGGAGGGCGTCATGAGGGCAACCTTAGGAGGCGTGCGACAGGGTACGGGTGTGGCCAACGACGCAGTGCCGTAGCGCATGCGCGCGGATACGCTACGAACCGGTAGCCCAGTCAGCCCCCTCAGGACGAGCAGGAGCCGCATCCCGATGTCCGAGCCAGACACCACCCGTGGATCCGATATCGACATCCACACCACCGCGGGCAAGCTCGCGGACCTCCAGCGCCGGATCGAGGAGGCGACGCACGCGGGCTCCGCTCGGGCGGTGGAGAAGCAGCACGCCAAGGGCAAGTTGACGGCCCGCGAGCGCATCGAACTGCTGCTGGATGAAGGTTCCTTCGTCGAGCTGGACGAGTTCGCCCGGCACCGCTCGACCAATTTCGGCATCGAGAAGAACCGGCCGTACGGCGACGGCGTCGTCACCGGCTACGGCACGGTCGACGGCCGGACGATCTGCGTCTACTCCCAGGACTTCACGATCTTCGGCGGTTCGCTGGGCGAGGTCTACGGCGAGAAGATCGTCAAGGTCATGGACTTCGCGCTGAAGAACGGCTGCCCGGTCGTCGGCATCAACGACGGCGGCGGCGCCCGGATCCAGGAGGGCGTGGTCGCCCTCGGCCTGTTCGCCGAGATCTTCCGCCGCAATGTGCACGCCTCCGGGGTGGTCCCGCAGATCTCCCTGATCGTCGGCCCCTGCGCGGGCGGCGCGGTCTACTCCCCCGCGATCACCGACTTCACGGTGATGGTCGATCAGACCTCGCACATGTTCATCACCGGCCCGGACGTCATCAAGACGGTCACCGGTGAGGACGTCGGCTTCGAGGAGCTGGGCGGCGCCCGCACGCACAACACCACCTCGGGTGTGGCGCACCACATGGCGGGTGACGAGAAGGACGCCATCGAGTACATCAAGGCGCTGCTGTCCTATCTCCCCTCCAACAACCTCTCCGAGCCGCCCGCCTTCCCCGAGGAGGCGGACCTGGGCGTCTCGGACGCCGACCGCGAGCTCGACACCCTGATCCCGGACTCGGCCAACCAGCCGTACGACATGCGTGCCGGGATCGAACACGTCCTGGACGACGGCGAGTTCCTGGAGACCCAGGCGCTGTTCGCCCCCAACATGATCACGGGCTTCGGCAGGGTCGAGGGCCACCCGGTGGGCGTCGTCGCCAACCAGCCGCTGCAGTTCGCCGGCTGCCTGGACATCAACGCCAGCGAGAAGGCGGCCCGGTTCGTCCGGACCTGCGACGCGTTCAACATCCCGGTGCTCACCTTCGTGGACGTGCCCGGCTTCCTCCCGGGCACCGACCAGGAGTACAACGGCATCATCCGGCGCGGCGCCAAGCTGATCTACGCCTACGCCGAGGCCACGGTCCCGCTGATCACGGTGATCACCCGCAAGGCGTTCGGCGGCGCGTACGACGTCATGGGCTCCAAGCACCTCGGCGCCGACCTCAACCTCGCCTGGCCGACCGCCCAGATCGCCGTCATGGGCGCCCAGGGCGCGGTCAACATCCTGCACCGCCGGACGCTCGCGGCCGCGGAGACCCCCCAGGAGCAGGAGGAGCTGCGCGCCAGGCTCATCGCCGACTACGAGGACACCCTGCTGAACCCGTACACGGCCGCCGAGCGCGGCTACGTCGACGCGGTGATCATGCCGCACGAGACGCGCGCCCACATCGTGCGCGGGCTGCGGGCGCTGCGGGACAAGCGCGAGGCGCTGCCGCCGAAGAAGCACGGCAACATCCCGCTGTAACAGGCCGTCGAGGAGCTGACCATGATCAAGGTCGTACGGGGCAACCCGACCCCCGAGGAGCTGGCCGCCGCCCTGGCGGTGGTCCAGGCCCGCGCGGCGGCACGGGCGACCGCCGCGCCGGAGGGCACCGCCCGCCCCGAGTGGGCCGACCCGGCCCGCCGGGTCACCGCCCGGCACACGCCGCGCCCGGGCCCGCGGGCCTGGCGGACGTCGTACTGGCCGGCCTGACCGCCCCCGCGCCGGGCCCGCCTCGGGGCCCGGCCGACGGCTTTTCCCGGAGTTGACCCGCGCACCGGCGTGCCTGAGTACGCGTACTCAGGCGCCGGAGGCGCGGCGGCACGACCATGGACGCCATGCTGTGGTCGGATCCGCCCGAAGAGCCTCCCGAGGAGCTGCGCGAAGCCCAGGCGATGCTCCGCCGGGCGGGCCTCGTGCTGGCCGTCGGCGTGGTGACCCTGTTCGTCCTGCTCGGGCTGCGCCCCTGACGCCATGGGCGACACGCCCGGCTTCGGCACTCCTGCAACCGGAAACACCGCATTCACGTCATCACCAGTGAAATGCCGCGATTCCGGGAGTGCGCCACACCATGAACAAACCCGTGCGTCACATATCCGTCTTCGTCGGGGTGCTGGTGCTCGCCCTGCTGGTCCAGGCGACGCTGGTCCAGTTCGTACGCGGTGACGAGCTCTCCGACAACGAGCACAACCGGCGCACGAAGATCGCCACCTTCTCCCAGCCCCGCGGCGACATCATCGTCGGCGGCCAGGCCGTCACCGGCTCCGTGGAGAGCGACAGCAGCGACCTGAAGTACAAGCGCACCTACAAGGACGGCGAGATGTACGCCCCCGTCACGGGCTACGCCTCGCAGATCTTCTCCAGCACCCAGCTGGAGAACCTCAACGACAAGCTGCTGAGCGGCCGGGACGACAAGCTCCTCTTCCAGCACACCACCGACATGCTCACCGGCAAGAAGCCGCGCGGCGGCGACGTGGTCACCACCATCGACCCCAAGGCGCAGAAGGCGGCCTACGAGGGCCTCGGCAAGTACAAGGGCGCCGTCGTCGCCCTTGACCCGCGCTCCGGCAAGGTCCTGGCCCTCGCGTCGACCCCCTCCTACGACCCCTCGGTCTTCGCCGGTGACCGCACGAAGGACGCGGACGCCTGGAAGAAGCTGGAGGCCGACAAGAACAAGCCGCTGCTCAACCGCGCGCTCAAGGACCGCTACCCGCCGGGCTCCACCTTCAAGATCCTCACGGCGGCCGCGGCGCTGGAGCACGGCGTCGTCTCGGACATCAACGCCAAGGGCGACGCCCCCACGCCGTACAAGCTCCCGAACACCACCACCTACGTCCGCAACGACGTGCAGACCCCGGACTGCGACAAGGGCTCCCTGAAGTCCGGCCTCCAGTGGTCGTGCAACAACGTCTTCCTCGACCTGGCGGACAAGCTCGGCGTGGACCGGATGCGCGAGACGGCGGAGAAGTTCGGCTTCAACGACCCCAAGGTCGACATCCCGGTGCGCGCGGTGGAGAGCGTCTACCCCAAGAAGCTCGACCGCCCGCAGACCGCGCTGACCGGCATGGGCCAGGGCAGCCTCGACAGCACCCCGCTCCAGATCGCCATGATGACCGCCGGGCTCGCCAACGACGGCAAGCTGATGAAGCCCTACATGGTCGAGGAGCTGCGCGGCCCCGACCTGAGCGTCCTGGAGAAGCACAAGCCCGAGGTGATGTCGCAGGCCGTCTCCGCCGACACGGCGAAGAAGGTGCAGTCGATGATGGAGAACACCGCCGAGAACGGCACCGGCAAGAAGGCCCTGATCGACGGCGTGACCGTCGGCGCCAAGACCGGCACCGCCCAGCACGGCGTCAACAACGAGAAGCTGCCGTACGCCTGGTTCGTCTCCTACGCCAAGCAGGGCGACGGCTCGCCGGTCGCGGTCGCGGTCTTCATCGACCCCGAGGGCTCGGGCATCGACCGCGAGGAGATCTCCGGCGGCGGGCTCGCCGGCCCCATCGCCAAGAGCGTCATGCGGGCCGTCCTCCAGAAGTAGCGCCGCGCAGCCGCTTTACGATGGCGGCATGACCGCTCAGCGCCGCCTCGTCCTGGCCTCCCAGTCCCCCGCCCGCCTCGGGCTGCTCCGCAACGCCGGGCTCGCGCCCGAGGTGATCGTCAGCGGGGTGGACGAGGACGCGCTCACCGCCCCGACCCCCGCCGAGCTCGCCCGGGTGCTCGCCGAGGCCAAGGCCGCGGCGGTCGCCGCGCGGGCGGAGGCCGCGGGCGCACTGGTCGTCGGCTGCGACTCCGTGCTGGAGCTGGACGGGCAGGCGCTCGGCAAGCCGGCGGACGCCGAGGACGCCACGGCCCGCTGGAAGTCGATGCGCGGCCGCTCGGGAGTGCTGCGGACCGGCCACTGCGTGACCGACACGGCCACCGGCCGGAGCGTCTCGGCCACGGCCTCCACGACCGTGCGGTTCGGTGAGCCGACCGACGCCGAGATCGCCGCGTACGTGGCCTCCGGCGAACCGCTGCACGTCGCGGGCGCCTTCACCCTGGACGGCCGGTCCGCGCCCTTCGTCGAGGGCATCGACGGCGACCACGGCAACGTCATCGGCCTGTCGCTCCCCCTGCTGCGCAAGCTCCTGGCCGAGCTGGGGATCCCGATCACGGACCTGTGGGCCTGACCCCGCACGCACCGGACCCCGCACATGCCGGACGCCGGTACGGACCGGGTCACGGTCCGTACCGGCGTCCGAGGGCTCGCCCCTACGGGGCCGGCACAAGGCCGGTGACCGGCGCCAGCAGCCCCAGCGCCGGGTCCAGCGCCTTGGTCACCTGGGTGATCTGACCGAGCTGGTTCAGCTTCTCCAGCTGCTTGGTGCCATCCGGGGAGATGCTGGTCGGCGGCTTGTCCGGGACCATCCCCACGTTCGGTGGAGCGACGGTCTCCCCCGCGTTCGAAGTGGGCGTATGCGGCATGGGCGCGGCCGAGGCGACGGTGGCGGTCATGGTGAGGGCGGCGCCGGTGAGAACGGCGGCGGCTGCAATGCGCTTGATCATGCCCCACCAACGAGGTCGGTGCGTGGGGGTCACCATTCCTTGCGCCACTCGGGGGGCCACCCCCTCCAGGAGGCGGCAGCGGCCGTACGGAGCCGGGCCGCCCGAAGTCGGCGGGGCCGCCGCGCCGTTGGCCGGGCGGCAGGCGGGCCCTCGGTTTTCCCTTCGGCGCCCCGGCGCATATTCGAAGGTAGCCGACCCCAAGGAGCGCGAGCCATGCCGAGGATCCTCATCACCACCGGCGACGCAGCCGAGGACCTGGAGGTCATGTACCCCTACCAGCGCCTGCTGGAGGAGGGCTACGACGTCGACATCGCCGCACCCACCGTGAAGAACCTCCAGTTCGTGGTGCACGACTTCGTCTCCGACTTCGACACCTACACCGAGAAGCCCGGCCACTGCTGGCCCGCCGACATCGCCCTCGCGCAGGTGAACCCCGCCGACTACGCGGCCGTGGTGATCCCGGGCGGCCGGGCGCCCGAGTTCCTGCGCCTGAACACCGACTTCCGGCGGATCGTCACGGCCTTCTTCGCCGCCGACAAGCCCGTGGCGCACATCTGCCACGCCGTGGTCGCCCTCGCCCCGCTGGGCGTGCTCCAGGGCCGCCGGACCGCCGCCTGGCCCGCCTGCGAGCCGGACGTACGGCTGGCCGGGGGCACGTTCGTGGACGCCGAGGCGGTCGTGGACGGCAACATGGTCTCCGCCCGCGCGTGGAACGACCACCCGGCCTGGATGCGGGCGTTCGTCGACCTCCTGCGGGAGAAGGCGCCGCTCAAGGGCTGAGCCGGGCACTCCCGGGCGCTGTGCCAAGCTGGAGGGTCCACGTCCGCATTCCGGTTCCATGTGCCGGCGCCCGAGGGAGCCCTCGCCGTCATGCCCCAGTCCGTCGACCGCGCCCTCGACCTCCTCGACGCCGTCGCGGGCGCCGCCGGACCCGTGACCGCCAAGGCGCTCGCGCGGCGGACGGGCTGCGGGCTGTCCACGGTGTACGAGCTGCTGGGCGCCCTCACGGCCCGGGGCCACGTCGTGCGGACCGCGGGCGGCTACACCCTCGGCTACCGCGTGCCGGCCCTGCACCGCGCCTTCCAGCGGCAGATGCGGATGGACGACGAGGTGCACGGGCTGCTGCTGTCGGCCCGGCGGGCGATGGGCGCGGACACCTACTTCAGCACCTACCGGGACGGGGGCATCGCCGTCCTTGCCGGAACTTCCGCTTCCGTTCCCGCCACGGGCGGCTTCAGCGTCGGACAGGACTCCGACGGGCACGCGACGGCCCACGGCAAGATGCTGCTCTCCGCCCTCCCGCGCGCCGCCCGGCTGCGCTATCTGGCCGGGACCGGCATGCGGGCCATCACCCCGCGCACCATCACCTCGCCCGAGCTGCTGGACCGGGAGCTGCGACGGGTGCGGCGCGAAGGGGTCGCCGTGGAGATCGAGGAGTGCGCGCCGGGAGTGGCCTGTGTGGCCGTGCCCGTGCCGTCCACCGGCGGCGGTCCGATGACGGCCGTCTCCGCCGCGCTGCCGCTGGAGGACTTCCACCGGCACCGGCGGGAGCTGACCGGGACGCTGCGCCATGTGGCGGCGGAAGCGGGGAAGTTGGCTGCCCGTCAGTGCGCCGGAGGTCCACCGGCGCACTGAGCGGACCGGAACGCTCCGCTCGGCCGGGTGGTTACCGACAGGTAGACGCAGGATCGGCGCTACCCATGGGTACACCGGAGAAAAGGGAGGGGAACGCGGCCCCCGCGTCCACCGCGACAGTCCGGCGACCGCGCAAACTTTGCGCCACCCCTTCGTAGGGAGTCAACAAAGAATGCGCGCCGCCACTGAGGATCATTGATCGAGACCTTGCCCACACGGGCGGACCGTCATCGGGCGCAGAACCCGGCGTACCGTGGGAGAACTGGGATTTCCGGCCCGCTCCCCAGCCGCCCTTCACACTCTGTGTGGGCAAGCTCACCTCGGGAGTCGGGTCGGCACAGAGTGTTGCCTGTACCTAAACTCACCTTGTTTCAAGGAGGGAGCCATCGTGCGCAAGGTGCTCATCGCCAACCGTGGCGAAATCGCTGTCCGCGTCGCTCGTGCATGCCGGGACGCCGGGATCGGAAGTGTGGCGGTCTAC